>DAOTIG010000059.1:0-18624 GCA_035448065.1 Dermatophilaceae bacterium | reverse complement strand
CGGCTGCGCGACTGGACGATGATCGCGGCGAGCTCGCTCATCCGCAGCTGGCGCTCCGGCTGCTCGGAGAGCATCGAGACGATCTCGTACTCGGACAAGGACATGCCGTAGGGGGCAAGGTCCTTGTCCATTGCCTCCATGAGCATCCGACTGCCCCGGAGATAGGCCCGCCAGGCCTGTTGCTCGGGCTCGGTGAGCCAGCGCGGCTCGGCTCCCCTGTGCGTTCCTGTCATGGCCCCGATCCCGATCGCCCGACGGTCATCCTCGACCATCGTTGCCTGCCTGACGCCCAAGGATAGGCACGCCCCCGGGATTATCCGGGGGTTGCTCGCCGTCCCTGATGTGGCGGAATAGTTGAGTACTCAACTAGGTTATACCCGCGTCCGCACATCCCGACGCGTTTCCCAGCGTCTTGAGCCCGAAAGGCCACCCATGAACACCTTCCCCGGCCTCACCCCCGGCACCTGGACCGTCGACCCGTCGCACAGCGAGGTCGGCTTCGTCGCGCGGCACCTCATGGTGACCAAGGTTCGCGGGCGCTTCGGCGAGGTGGCCGGCACGGTCACCGTCGGCGAGGACCTCGCGACCACCCACGTCGAGGCGACCGCCGAGGTCGGCTCGATCACGACCGGCAACGCCGACCGCGACGCCCACCTGCGCAGCGGCGACTTCTTCGACGCCGACACCTACCCGCAGCTGCGCTTCGTGTCGACGTCGGTGACCACCGACTCGCTCACCGGCGAGCTCACCATCAAGGACGTCACCCGCGAGGTCACCTTCGATCTCGACTTCGAGGGCGTGGCGACCGACCCGTGGGGCAACACCAAGGCCGCCTTCAGCGCGACAACCAAGGTCGACCGCACCGACTGGGGCCTGACCTGGAACGCCGCCCTCGAGACCGGCGGCGTCCTCGTCTCCGAGAAGGTCGACATCGTCCTCGAGGTGCAGCTCGTCAAGGCCTGAGTCCAGCTCGCTCGAGGTCGCCCGAGCGCCAGCTCGGCGTCGAGCACGACTCATGGAGCCCAGCCCCACGATTGGACCGTTGCAACGGTCCAATCGTGGGCCGGGAGTCCAATCGTGAGGCGAGGGTCCATCACTGACGGGCGATCGTCCATCGAGAGCCGGCTCCGAGGTCAGCGCAGCCAGCCGGCGACCTCGAGCGCGTAGTAGGTGAGCACGATCTGGGCGCCGGCGCGGCTGATCGAGGTGAGCGACTCCAGCACGACCCGCTCACGCTCGAGCCAGCCGCGCCCGGCCGCCGCCTCGATCATCGCGAGCTCGCCGGACACCTGGTATGCCGCGACCGGCACGTCGACGAGGCGGCTCACCTCGCGCACGACGTCGAGATAGGGCAGCGCGGGCTTGACCATGACGAGGTCCGCACCCTCGGCGACGTCGAGGAGCACCTCGCGGATCGACTCGCGCAGGTTGGCCGGATCCTGTTGGTAGGCAGCGCGATCGCCCTGCAGGGTCGACTCGACGGCCTGCCGGAAGGGGCCGAAGAAGCCGGAGGCGTACTTCGCGGCATACGCGAGCAGCACGATGTCGTGGTGGCCGGCCGCGTCGAGCGCGCGGCGCACGTGCCCGACCTGGCCGTCCATCATCCCGGACAGCCCGAGCACCTGGGCCCCGGCCTGCGCCTGGGCCAGCGCCATGGCCGCGTAGCGCTCCAGGGTGGCGTCGTTGTCGACCGCCCCGGTAGCGTCGAGGACGCCGCAGTGGCCGTGGTCGGTGAACTCGTCGAGGCACAGGTCGGCCATCAGCACGAGCTCGTCACCGTATGCCGCGTGCAGCGCTCGCAGCGCGACGTTGAGGATGCCGTCGGGGTCGTCGGCGCCGCTGCCGTCGGCGTCCCGCTCGTCGGGCACCCCGAAGACCATCAGACCGCCGAGACCGGCCGCCCGGGCCTGGCCGGCGACCTCGACGAGTGACTCGAGGCTGTGCTGGACGACCCCTGGCATCGACGAGATCGGCTGCGGCGCAACGGCTCCCTCGCGCACGAAGACCGGCAGGACGAGCTGGCTCGGGTGCAGGCGGGTCTCGGCGACCAGCCGCCGCAGCGCCGGCGTGCGGCGCAGCCGACGCGGCCGGACGGTCGGGAAGCTCCCGCCCGCTCCCCCACCGGCCCCGAGCGGGACCGCAGGGGCTGGGCTCACCGGGCGCTCCGGCGCGCGGCGGTGCGCCGCTCGCTCGGCCGGCGCACCGGCTCGCCCGCCTCACGCGCGGCCAGGGCCAGGCTCACGCCGTGCCCGGCGAGGGCGTCGACGAGCTCGTCCGACGACGGGGTCGTCGCGAGGACGTCCACCCCGAGGCCGTGCTCCTCGGCGGTCTTCGCGGTCTGCGGGCCGATGCAGGCGACGACGGTGCGGGCGTGGGGCTTGCCGGCGATCCCGACGAGGTTCCGGACGGTCGAGCTCGACGTGAACACCACCGCGTCGAACGCGCCGGACTTGATCGCCTCACGGATGTCGGCGGCCGGCGGGGCGGCCCGCACGGTGCGGTAGGCTGTGACGTCGTCGACCTCCCACCCGGCGTCGGCGAGCCCGGCGACGAGCGTGTCGGTGGCGATGTCGGCCCGGGGCAGGAAGACCCGACGCACCGGGTCGAGGTCCTCGTCGACCTCGGGCCAGTCCTCGAGCAGGCCGGATGCGGACTGCTCACCGCTCGGCACGAGGTCGGGGGCGATCCCCCAGTCGCGCAGCGCCTGCGCGGTGACGCCGCCGACCGCGGCCACCCGCACGCCGGCGAGGATGCGCGAGTCGAGACCGAACTCCTCGACCTTCTCGCGCACCGCGCGCACCGCGTTGACCGAGGTGAAGCCGATCCAGGCATAGCGTCCGGTGACCAGCCCCTTGACGGCCCGCTCCATCTGCTGCGGCGTGCGCGGCGGCTCGACCGCGATCGTCGGCACGACGGTGGCGGCGGCCCCGTAGGACGCCAGCCGGGCGACCATCGGCCCGGCCTGGTCCTGGGTGCGCGGCACGAGGACCCGCCAGCCGAAGAGCGGCTTGCTCTCGAACCAGGACAGCTGCTCGCGCAGCGGCACGGTCGGGCCGACGACGGCGAGCGCGGGGAAGCGGACGCGGCCACTGCCGAGCAGCCGGCCGGCGTCGGCCAGCGTCGTCGTGTGGCTCACCTGCCCGGTGGTCGTGCCGGACTCGATGAGGGCGACCGGGGTGGTCGGCGCGCGGCCGGCGGCGCGCAGCTCGGCGAGCGTGCTGCCGAGTCGGGAGACCGAGCCGAGCACGACGACGGTGACCTTCTCGTCGGCCGCCGTGCCCCAGTCGGCCGGGACGTGACCGGCATACACGACCTGGACCGACGGAGCGAGGCACGACGTGAGCGGGATGCCGGCGTAGGCCGGGACGGCGGTCACCGCGCTGACGCCGGGCACCACATCGAAGGGGATGCCGGCCTTGCGCAGCGCCTTGGCCTCCTCGGGGAAGCCGGTGAAGAGCACCGGGTCGCCGTCCATGAGCCGCACGACGAGGCCACTGGGCATGCTGCGCGCGGCGTCGACGAGCCGCTTGGCCCGGCTCGCGACGGTGAGCTGCTCGCCGTGCTCGCCGTGTCCGGAGTCGACGACGGCGACACCCGGGCGGGCGTAGGCCGTGACCAGCTCGTCCCGACCGAGCTGGTCGAGCACGACGAGGTCGGCGGCAGCGAGCAGCTCGCGCGACCGCACCGTCATCAGCCCGGGGTCGCCCGGACCGGTGCCGACGAAGGCCACGCGCGGGCCCACTCTGGGCGCAGCTGCCGGGAGGGTGCTGGATGGCGTCACGAGGAGACCTCCGGTGAGTGCGAGGACACCGCGCCGGTCGGTGGCGCGGGCAGATCGAGGTGGGTGGGCGATGCATCGGTATGCCGCCCGGTGCCCGCGGGGTCGCCGGCGGGCAGGTCGGTGCTCACCAGGTCGGCAGCACCGTCGTCGAGGAGCACGGCCGCCAGGCGGCGACCGAGGCCGGCCGGATCGGCCAGTGACCCGACGATCGAGCGGCGCAGGTCGGCCGAGCCGTCGGGTGCGGCGACGACGGCGCGCAGCGACAGCTCGGGGCCGTCGATGTCCTCGACGACCTCGGCGAGCGCGCCCACCGGCGCGGTGCAGCCGGCCTCGAGGGCGGCGAGCAGGGCCCGCTCGGCCTCGACGCACGCGCGGGTGTCGGGGTCGTCGAGAGCGGCACAGGCCTGCCGGATGAGCGCGTCGTCGGAGCCGTCGGCGATCTCCTCGGAGCCGCCGCGGCACTCCACCGCCAACGCCCCCTGGCCAGGCGCGGGCAGCATCTGCAGCGGGTCGAGAGTCTCGGTGATGACGTCGAGCCGACCCAGTCTGGCCAACCCGGCACGGGCCAACACGACTGCGTCGCACCGACCCTCGGCGACCAGGCGGAGCCGGGTGTCGACGTTGCCGCGGATCGAGGTGACCCGCAGGCCGAGCCCGAGGGCAGCGAGCTGAGCGGCCCGCCGTGGTGAGCCGGTGCCGATCACGGCGTCTGCGGGCAGCTCGCCGAGGGTGAGCCCGTCGCGGGCCACGAGCGCGTCCCGGGGGTCCTCACGCGGCGGCACCGCGACGATGGTCAGTCCGGGCTCGGGTGCGGTGGGCAGGTCCTTGAGCGAGTGGACGGCCAGGTCGACCCGTCCGTCGCGCAGCGCCTGGCGCAGCGCCGCGGCGAAGACGCCGGCGCCGCCGATGGTGACCAGCGGGGCATTCGACAGGTCACCCTCCGTGGCGATCTCGACAATCTCGACGTCGTCTCCCGCAGCGCGCAACCGGGCCGCGACCGTCTCGGACTGGGTGCGGGCGAGCAGGCTCCGCCGGGTGCCCAGGCGCAGGTGCAGGCTCATCGCTCGCTCCGCTCGTCGGGCAGGTAGGGCGACACCGAGAGCGCGGCGATGTCGTGCTCGTCAAGACCGAAGAGCTCGCGCAGCGCGGCCTCGTAGTCACCCGGCGAATCCGCCTGGGCGGCAAGGACCTTCACCCGCACGGTCGGCGCGTGCAGGAGCTTGTCGACGACGCGGCGCATCGCCTGGTGCACCTCGGCGCGGCTGTGCTCATCGAGCCCGGGTGCCCTGGCGTCGAGCCGGTCGAGCTCGGCGGCGAGCACGCTCTCGGCCCGCGCGCGCAGCGCGGCCACGGTCGGCGCGACCCGCCGGGTGGCCCGGGCGGCGACGTGCTCGGCGACCTCGGCGGTGACCAGGTCGCGCACCTGCGCGACCCCGGGGACGGCGCCGGCGGCGAGCCGATCGCCGACCGTGGTGAGGTCGACGAGCCGCACGCCCGGGATCTCGGCGACGCCGGGGTCGACGTCGCGCGGCAGCGCGAGGTCGACATAGGCCTGCCGACGACCGGTGCGCGCCGCGAGGACGGCCTCGACCTGCGCCCGGTCCACGACATGCCCTGCGGCGCCGGTGCTGCACACGACGACATCGGCCTCGACGAGGGCCTCGCCCCGATGCGGCCAGGCGACGACCCGACCCCCGACCCGGGCAGCCAACCGCTGGGCCCGGGCGGTCGTGCGGTTGACGATGACGAGCTCCGCCGGACCGCTCCGAGCGACGGTCGTCGCCGCGAGCGCGCTCATCCCGCCGGCTCCCACGACGAGCACGCGCGCCGCCTCGAGCGGGCCCACCCACTCGGCGGCCGCCTCGAGCCCGGCGTCGACGAGCGAGCGGCTCGCGGCATCGATGTCGGTCTCGGCGTGCACCCGCTTGCCGACGCGCAGCGCCCGCTGCAGCAGCGCGCCGAGCTCCTCGTCGAGGGTGCCGTCCCGGTGGGCGGTGCGGTGCGCGTCGCGGAGCTGACCGAGGATCTGCGTCTCCCCGACGGCCATCGAGTCCAGCCCGGCGGCCACGCCGAAGACGTGCGCGACGGCCCGCTCCTCGTAGTGGACGTAGAGGTGCTCGGTCAGCTCGCCACGCGGCATACCGGTCGCGTCGGCGAGCGCGGCGGTGACGGCGCTGAGCGCGCCGTGGAAGGTGGCGGCACCGGCATACACCTCGATGCGGTTGCACGTCGCGAGCACGGCGGCACCGTCGAGGCACTCGTCGCCGGCGAGCCGGCGACCGAGCGCGGCGGCCGCCTCGGGGGTGAGCGCGGCCCGCTCGAGCAGGGCCAGCGGGGCGCTGTGGTGCGAGAGCCCGACGACGAGCACGCTCATCCGGCCCTCCCCACACCCGTGCCGGGCTCACCGTGCAGCCGCAGGAAGGCGAGCACGTTGAGCTCAGTGGCCAGGTCGACGGAGCGCAGCGAGACGTGGCTCGGCACGGTGATCGCGGTCGGCGCGAAGTTGAGCACCGCCTCGACCCCGGCGGCGACGAGTGCGTCGGCGACCTGCTGGGCCGCCTGCGGTGGGGTGGCGATGACGCCGATCGCGACGCGCAGCTCGGTGACCAGGCGCGGCAGCTCGGTCATCACCGCGATGGCGATGCCCTGGACCCGCGCGCCGACCAGGAGCGGGTCGGCGTCGAGCAGGGCCACGACGTCGAAGCCCTCGGTGGCGAAGCCGCTGTATGCCGCGAGCGCCCGGCCCAGGTTGCCCATGCCGACGATCGCGACCGGCCAGGTGCGGGTGAGCCCGAGGGCGGCGGTGAGCTCGGCGGTGAGGCCGCCGACGTCGTAGCCGACGCCTCGCACGCCGTGCGAGCCGAGGTGGGACAGGTCCTTGCGCAGCTGGGTGGGCCGCACACCCGAGGCGGCGGCGAGTGCCTCGGACGAGACGGTCGCAACCCCGCGGGTGGCGGCGTCGTGCAGCGCACGCAGATAGACCGGCAGCCGGGCCACCGTCGCGGCGGGGACGTCCCGCCGGGGTGGGGTCACGCCGGCCATCTGTGGCTCACCGCTTCCGTCGTCGCCTGCCTCGGATGCGGGTCAGGCTATGCGCTTGTGAAGCCTGGCACAAAGTACCGTCCAGGGGGTGAACGTTCGGTCAGGAATTCGTGGTGATATAAGCGCGATCACCAGCGGTATGCCGCGCCCGGAGCCGCCCGCAGGCGGCTCAGCGCAGTGCCGCGCGCAGCCGCTCGGGGTCGACGTGGTAAAAGGTGTGCTGCCGTCCGTCGACGAGCACGACCGGGATGAGCTCCCAGTAGGCCGCGTGCAGCTCGGGGTCGTCGTCGATCGAGCGGACCG
This sequence comes from Dermatophilaceae bacterium, assembly GCA_035448065.1. Taxonomy (GTDB): domain Bacteria; phylum Actinomycetota; class Actinomycetes; order Actinomycetales; family Dermatophilaceae; genus Phosphoribacter. The sequence goes on along the minus strand of DAOTIG010000059.1, from coordinate 11,498 downwards.
CCCAGCCGGCGTCGCGGCCGCCCAAGCCGGCCGCGCGGCATACCTCGTCGACGACGGCCTCGGCCTCGTCGCACAGGTGACACCCGGGGCGGCCGATGACGACGACGCGTGGCTGCGCCGGCCCGGGGCCCGCGGGTCCGGTCACGAGAAGACCGATCGGCGCAGCATGAGCAGCGAGTAGAGCGACTGCTGGATCGACTCGCGGATCTGGTCGGTGAGGTCGAAGACGAGCATGGGGTCGTCGGCGGCGGCCGCCCCGAGGTGCGCGGTGGGCACCGGCTCGCCGAACTCGATGATCCACTTGCTCGGCAGCGGGATGAGCCCGAGCAGGCCGAGCCACGGGAAGGTCGGGGTGACCGGGAAGTAGGGCATGCCGAGCAGCCGGGCGAGCAGCTTGATGTCGCCGAGCATCGGGTAGGTCTCCTCGGAGCCGACGATCGCGCACGGCACGATGGGGGCGCCGCTGCGGATCGCCGCGCTGACGAAGCCGCCGCGGCCGAAGCGCTGCAGCTTGTAGCGCTCGGAGAAGGGCTTGCCGACGCCCTTGAAGCCCTCGGGGAAGACGCCGACGACCTCGCCGGAGGACAGCAGCCGCTCCGCGTCGGCGTTCCCCGCGAGGGTGGCGCCCTGCTTGCGCGCCAGCGCGCCGAGCAGGGGCGTCTGGAAGATGAGGTCGGCCCCGAGCAGCCGCAGGTTGCGGGCGCCCTCGTCGTGCACCGCGACCTGGACGATCTGCGCGTCGAGGGCGATCGTGCCGGCGTGGTTGGCGACGATGAGCGCCGAGCCGTCGAGCGGGATGTTCTCGGCGCCGCGGACCTCGACCCGGAACCAGCTCTGGTAGAGCAGCCGCATGATCGGCAGGAAGACGTGCTCGTTCCAGTCCGGGTCGAAGCCGAAGTCGTCGACCGAGTAGTCGCCGGTGAGCCGCCGGCGGGCAAAGGCCAGGGTGCGCGCGATCGTCGCCTCGACCTCGTCGGCGCCCAACCCGGAGGCGGAGAGCACGGTGCGCAGCACGCCGATGGCGGCGCCGAGCAGGTCCTCGAAGTCCGGGGTGAGCTCCTGCTGGGTGAGCGCCTCCTGCAGCAGCCGCTCGTCGACCGGGGCACGCTCGTCCGGGCCGACCAGGCGCGGCCGGAAGAGCCGCTCGGTGGTCTCGGCGGTCTCGAGGGCCCCCGGGGCCTGGGGGGGCGCGGCGGGTGCGCTCGCCGTGGGGGCTGCGGTCCGGGTGCGCGGGCGCGAGACCGGGGTGACCTTGGCGGGGCGGATCGGGGCGGTGGCCTCGGTCTCGGCAGCCTGGGCGGCAGGGGTCACCTTGGGAGTGCCGGTATGCCGCGTGCTGCGCACCCCGGCGACCCGGCGGGTGCCGTCGGGTCGGGTGCGCGCCGCGTCGACCGCCCGGGTCGCGACGACCGGCTGGTTGGCCGGGTCGACCCGCGGCACCGGCCGGTGCGGGCGGGAGCGTGGCGGGCGCGGGTCGACGGGGGCGGCGACTGCCGGGGTCTCGTCGGGGGCGGTCTCGGTGGCGGTGGCGTCGGTGGCGGTGACCTTGGCCTCGGCCTTGGTGACGTCAGCGCTGGTGACGCCAGCGCTGACGGCCTCGGCAGTGCTGACCTCGGCGCTGGTGGCCTCGGCAGCGCCGAGGACCGGCTCGGCACCGACGAGCGGTGTGCCGTGCCGACGCTTGCGCTCGCCGGCCGCGCGAGCGGCGCCGGCGGAGAAGGCGTCCCGGGGCGGGCGGGCCATCAGCGCACCACCGTCCGCAGTCGCCCGACCGCGCCCACGAGGCCGGAGGCCAGCCCGGCTGCCTCGCCGAGCACACTGGCCCCACCCCGCGCGGCCGAGCCGAGCAGCCGGGCCGCGGTGTCGGACCCGGGGATGAGCGGGGGCACGCCCTTGGCGAAGTCGGCGAAGGCCTCGCGCGTGGCATACCGGGGCTCGAACTGCAGCTCCGAGCGCATCCGGCGGGTGTCGAGGCCGCGACCGTAGGAGAGGAAGCTCAGCTGGTCGCTGGAGAAGTCGGCCAGGCCGGCCTTGCGGATGAGCGAGCCCAGGTAGTGCACCCCGAAGGGCACCGGCACGATCGGCCGGCCGACCATGGCGGCGGCCTGCGACACCGTGAGCATGCCGTCGCCGGCGACGTTGACGATGCCCAGCCCGGGGCGGCGGGTCGCGGCGAGCAGGGCGGCCACGGCGTCGTCCTCGTGGACGAGCTGCATCCGAGCGTCGAAGCCGAGCGGCACCGGCAGGACGGGCAGGCTGAAGAAGTCGGTGAGCGAGGTGCGGATCTGCGGGCCGATGACATTGGCCAGGCGCAGGGTCGTGATCTCGACCTCGGGGCGGCGCCGGCTGAATCCCCGGACGTAGCCCTCGACCTCGACCGAGTCCTTGCCGAAGCCGCTGCGCGGCATGGCCTTGGGGCCGGTGTCCTCGGTGAAGAGGGCCGGGTCGCGGGGGCTGCTGCCGTAGACGGCGGCGGTCGACTTGACGACGAGCTTGGCGACGGTCGAGGCCTTCTGGCACGCGGCGAGCAGCTGCATCGTGCCGATGACGTTGATCTCCTTCTGGGACACCCGTCCCCCGGCTGCGGTCGGCGTCGCGAGCACGTTGAGGTGCACGACCGTGTCGACCTTGGCCTGGCTGATGATCCGGCCGATCATCGGGTTGCGGATGTCGGCCCGCACGAACTCGGCCCGGCCGATCGGGTGTGGCGGCGGCACGACGTCGACGCCGAGGATCCGGGTGATCGAGGTGTCCCTCGAGAGCTCTTCGGCATAGCGGCCGCCGAGGTAGCGCGAGACTCCCGTGACGAGCACGACGTCAGTCACAGCGCCTCCCCTCGAGTCGATGGCCGGTCACGCAGGCTGGCGACCGAGACTCCGGGCCGCTGGTGCGTGACTCCTGCAATCCTACGCACCGGTATGCCGCCCCGCTCTCCCACACCGAGCGGACCATCCCACACCGAGCGGACCATCCCACGCCGAGCGGACCATCCCACGCCGAGCGGACCATCCCACACCGAGCGGACCAGGCACCAGGGCATGCGAAGGCCCCCACCGGCATACCGGCGGGGGCCTGTCACGTCACTTGCGGTTGCGACGCTGGTGGCGCGTCTTGCGCAGCAGCTTGCGGTGCTTCTTCTTCGCCATCCGCTTGCGGCGCTTCTTGATGACTGAACCCATGGGGTGTCCTTGCTCGTGATGCTGGCGTGTGGGCTGCGGGTCAGCCTAGCCCGTCGCGGCGGCGCGGCCCAACGGTGGCGGCGGCTCGACGGTCATGCGACGCCAGTTCGCGGCCTCGCTCCCCACCGATGGGGAGGATTCGGGGGCCCGCGCACCCCGGAGTCCTCCCCATTGGGGGAGGCACGGGCGCCGACGCTGACGAACGTGCAGACGGGGCGGCCCGGTTGCCCGGTGCCGCCCCGTCCCTGGTGGAGCATCGCTCACGCGGTGTCGACGAAGGACCCTTCCAGATACGTGTGGACGGCATCCTCCGGCACGCGGAACGACCGACCGACTCGCACGGCCGGCAGCTCGCCACCATGGACGAGCCGATAGACCGTCATCTTCGACACGCGCATGATCGAGGCGACCTCGGCCACGGTCAGAAACCGGACCTCGGAGAGCTGACGCTCTTGGGACATGGCGCTCCTCGATCAGGCGCGCGCAGCGCCGGCTTCCCCTCCGGCGACCAACTGCGCGCGCTCAGAGAGACCCTAGTGGCTGCTGTGACTCAAGGGGAAGCGGTGAGATCACCTCGTAACCCGATTGTCCAGCCGACACGCCGCACGGACGACCCGCCTTCTGAGACGCCGGTATGCCGCGCGCCAGCCGGGAGGGAGCAGGGCGCGCGGCGCGGGCTGGGCTGAAGGAGTCGAGCCCCCCAGTTCGGAACGACGCCATGGCGTCGTTTCCAGTGGGTGGCGTCGATATACCGCCGCCATCCAGTCGGATCGACGCCATGGCGTCGTTTCGCGAGGGAGGGAGGGGGGAGGGAGGACGGCGGGAGGGAGCAGTGCGCGCGGCGCGGGCTGGACCAAGGAGTCGAGCGAGGAACGAGCGAGCGACGAGGGCGGCGATGCAGGGGTGCGGTGCTGGCTGGACCGAGGAGTCGAGCGAGGAACGAGCGAGCGACGAGGGAAGCCCGCGCCGGAGAGCGCGCCCTGCGACCGACCCAACAGACTCAGTCGAACCAGACGTCCAACCCGTGCAGGGGGAAGACGGCTTGCCGGGTGGCCATCACGGCGCGGTCGACGTCGCTGCTCGGGTCGTAGCCGAGGTCCCACGACCGCCACCAGATCGGCTCGCCCTCGGGCAGGTCGCCCATCCGCTCGGGGGTTGAGCGCCCGGTGAGCTCGTGGACGTAGTCGCGCCAGGCCTGAGGCACCGGCTCGCCGAGCAGGATCGGCCGGTGGCTGGCGATGGCGGTGAGGTGGGTCCAGGCGCGTGGGACGACGTGGACGACCTCGTATCCCCCACCGCCGAGGGCGACCCACTTGCCCATGCAGGTGTCGTGGGCGAGCTGGTGCAGGGCCCGCATCGCCTCCCGTTGGGCGTCGATCGAGAGGGTGAGGTGGGCGAGCGGGTCGAGCTCGTGGGTGTCGCAGCCGTGCTGGGTGACGAGCACGGAGGGCTTGAAGGCCTTGACGACCGGCAGGGCGGTGGCGTGCAGCGCGCGCAGCCAGCCGGCATCGCCGAGCCCGGGCGGCAGGGAGACGTTGACGGCGTTGCCCTCGGCCGCGCGGCCGCCGATGTCGGTGGCCCAGCCGGTGCCGGGGAAGAGGGTGCGTCCGGTCTCGTGCAACGACACGGTGAGGACGCGGGGCTCGTCCCAGAAGATCGCCTCGACGCCGTCGCCGTGGTGGACGTCGACGTCGACGTAGGCGACCCGCTCGGCGCCGTTGTCGAGCAGCCACTTGATGCCGACGGCGATGTCGTTGTAGACGCAGAAGCCGGAGGCATTGCCGGCCATCGCGTGGTGCAGCCCGCCGGCGAAGTTCACCCCGTGACGCGCCTGACCGGTCCAGACCGCCTCGCACACGTCGCGGGTGCCTTGCACGATCCGGGCGCTGGCCTCGTGCATGCCGCGGAAGGCGGGCACGTCGTCGGTGCCGATGCCGAGCTGGGGGTCGATGAGGTCGGGGTCGTCGGAGGCGCGCTTGACCGCGTCGACGAACGCGGGGTCGTGGACGCTGAGCAGCAGCTCGTCGCTGGCGATGACCGGGTTGTCGAGCTCGACGTCGTCGTGGTCGAAGAGCCCGAAGGCCTCGCACAGCCGAGCGGTGAGGTCGAGCCGCACCGGAGCCATCGGGTGGTGCGGACCGAAGTCGTAATGGGTGAAGGACGGGTCCCACACCACCTTCGCCTGCGCGGCCATAGGGCGAACCTACCGCGCGCGGCATACCTCGTGCTCGTGGGGCCGCAAGCTCATCGGGTATGCCGCGTGGCCGGCACGCGCCCGGGAATGCCGCGCAGCTCCCGATGGTTGAAATTTCACGTAACTGCCTCTGCTCACCTAAGGTGGCTCCCATGCCCGCCGTTGCCGTCGCCGATCTCACCGTGCTGCCGCGCGTCGTCCCGCTGCCCGGCGCTCGCCCGCGTGCGGTCCGCTCGATCACGACCGCCCCGAGCGGCTTCGAGGGCGAGGGCTTCCCGGTCCGCCGCGCCTTCGCCGGCGTCGACCTCGCCGACCTCGACCCGTTCATCCACCTGGACCAGATGGGCGAGGTCGACTACGCGCCGGGTGAGCCCAAGGGCACTCCGTGGCATCCGCACCGCGGCTTCGAGACGGTGACCTACATCATCGACGGCACCTTCGTGCACCAGGACTCGCACGGCGGCGGTGGCCTCATCACGAACGGCGACACCCAGTGGATGACCGCCGGCTCGGGGCTGCTGCACATCGAGGCGCCGCCGGAGGAGCTCGTCGTCTCGGGCGGTCGCTTCCACGGCACGCAGCTGTGGGTCAACCTGCCGCGGGCGCTGAAGATGTCGCCCCCGCGCTATCAGGACATCCGTGGCGGCGAGGTCTCGCTGCTGACGTCGGCCGACGGCGCCGCGCTCGTGCGGGTCATCGCCGGCGAGCTCGACGGTCACCCCGGGCCGGGCATCACGCACACGCCGATCACCGTCGTACACGCCACCGTGCACCCGGGCGGGCGGGTCGAGCTGCCGTGGCCGGCGGCATACAACGCGCTCGTCTATGTGCTGGCCGGCTCCGGAACCGTTGGGCCGCAGCGGCGCCCGATCCGCACCGGGCAGCTCGCCGTGCTCGGCAGCGGCGACACCATCGAGGCGACCGCCGACGAGCAGCAGGGCGGCCCGAGCCGGACGCTCGAGCTCTACATCCTCGGCGGTCAGCCGATCCGCGAGCCGATCGCGGCCTACGGCCCCTTCGTCATGAACACCCGGGCCGAGCTCGTCCAGGCCTTCGAGGACTACCAGGCCGGCCGGCTGGGCACCATCCCCAGCGAGCCGCGCCCGGGTCACCTGGTCTGAGCGACCTCCCGCACCGGCACCGGCCGGCGCGGTGGCACGGCGACCGGCCCCTCCGGCCGGCCGATCCGGAAGATCGCGAGCACGCGGCCACCCGTCTGCGCCTGCAGGCGGGTGGCCGTCGCGGGACAGTCGACCAGCTGCGACAGCGGGTGGCAGGACAGGGTATGCCGCGCCGCGACGAGCCACGTGCGCAGCAGGGCTCCCCCGAGCTCCGCGGTGCCCCAAGGGTCGTCGGCGACACCCGGCTCGGCGACGAGCGCCACGACCGTGCCGCGGCCGGCGATCCGCGAGGCCGCAGCGAGCAGCCGCGGCCCGCCGAGCCGACCGAGCACACCCCAGCCACGCGGGGAGAGCGCGAGGTCGAGGGCCCGGGCCTGCCAGCCCGGCAGCCCGAGGCACTCGAAGGTCAGACCGTCCTCGCCGTGCCGTGGTTGGTCGGCCCGCAGCCGCAGCCACGAGCGCAGCTCGGCCACCTGGGCGGGCGAGCCGTAGGACCATCGGTCGGCGACCGGCAACAGCTCGTCGATCAGCCCGTCGGGCACCACGACGAGCCGTGGGCCGACGGGCAGGGCTGCGGCCGAGGCGATCTCAGCGACCTGCGCCGCGCTGACCGCCGGCTCGGCGTAGCGGCCACGGGCGGTCCGCCGGGCGCGCAGCTCCTCGACGTCGAACCCCGCCTCGGTATGCCGCCCGCTCACCACCCGCGCGAATCTTCCGTCTCGCGTGTCGAGCGCCTGGTCCACGGCAACGCCGAAGCCGTTGCGCGACACGGCGATCCGCAGTGTCTCGAGGAAGGCTCCGAGCGAGAGCCAGAGGTCGCGCCGGGTGGGATCGGCGATCGGCAGCTCACACGCCTCGTCCCAACCGACGATCACCTCGTCGCGCGACCGGTCGACCCGCAGCACGGCGGGTTGGGTGTTGTGGGCACTCGGCGCCGTGCGCAGCAGCGGCTCGACGGCAAGCACCGCATCGACGAGCGATCCCGCCGCGCTCATCGGATCTCCTTGCTGTAGAAGGTCGTTCCGTGCAGCGGTCGCCCACCCATCCGGCGGTACTGCGCCTCGGACGCAGGGTTGTCGAGCCCGACGAAGGTCGACCGGAGCGTCGTGTAGCCCCCGGCCTGCAGCCCGCGCAGCAGCTCGCGCGACAGGATCGTGAGATAGCCGTGGCCCTGCGCCTGCGGGACGGTGCCCTTGATGACGAGGATCGCCTCCCGCCGATAGCGGCCGCGCGTCGCGAGCAGCCGCAGCTGCTCCCCCATGCCCATCCGCCCCTCGTGCGCGACGACGAACTCGCTGATGTCCGGCACGGCGAGGACGAAGGCGACCGGCTCGCCCCCGCGGGTGAGCCACAGCAGCAGCCGCTCGTCGAGCAGCCAGGCCAGCCCGTCGGTCTGGTCGGCAAGCTCGTCGGCGTCGATCGGCGTGTAGTAGGGCAGCTGGGCGAAGGCGGCGTTGAGCATCGAGCGCAGGATCGGCAGCTGCGCGCCGAGGCGACGCCGGCTGCCGCGGTGCAGCTGCAGCCCCTCGGCCGCCATCCGAGCGGCATCCGCGGGGTCGCCGGGAAAGACCTGCTCCGCGTCGAGCCTGCCCAGCCCCTCGCAGATCCAGGTCTGCCCCTCCCACAGCCGCTGGAAGCCGAGCGCCTCGTAGTCGCCCGGGTAGTGCGCCGGGCTCCACGGCGAGTCGACGAAGCCGCGCTCGTCGTGACCGGAGGTGACGACCCCACCGGTCTGGTTGGGCAGCAAGGCGACCGGCCCGACGAGCCGGGTCCGGCCGGCCCGCCGCGCCTCGCTCTCGAGGTATGCCGCGAGCGCGCCGAGCGCGGCTCGGTCGGCGAACTCGGTGAGCCCGAAGAGCTGGGCGTCGGCACCCAGCCGGGCGTCGAGCTTCGGGCTGTGGTGCAGGCAGCTGCGCCCGACGACCTCGCCGGCCCCGTCCCGCACCAGCACGAGGCGCACCGGCCCGTAGCGCGCGTGGGCGCCGCGGGCGGCATACCAGCGCTTGATGGTTGGGCGCAGCACCGGCACGTCGAGCCGCCGCTCGGCGGCTGAGCGCAGCCGACCCGGCAGGGCGAGGAAGGCCTCGAGCCCGGCCTCGTCGACGACCGGCTCGACCCGCAAGGACGAGCCGGTCCCGTTGTCGCTCAACGGATCTCGCTGCTCGGGTCGTCGACCCGTTGCGGCCCGTCGTCGCCGGGCAGCGGGCTGTAGGTCTCGATGTGGCCCATGACGTTGCCCTCGGCGCGCCAGATGCCGTTGGAGTAGCCGTGCGGGTCGGCGTAGAAGAGCCGGATGTAGCCGCCGGTGGCGTTCCTCGTGCCGTCGGTGATCCAGCGCATGAGCCGCCGGTGCTCGGGGCTGCGGGCGATCTCGAGCAGATCCTCGCGGGTCTCGAAGTAGGCGATCGTGCCGAGGGTGAAGGGCCGCTGCCAGTAGACGGTGTGCCAGCAATAGCCGGGCTGCTGCTTCATCCGCCGCACGAGCTTGCGCCAGGTCGCCCACAGCGTGAGCCAGGCGCGAATCCCGTTGTAGCGCGTGGCTCCGGTGAACATCGCGCCCGCCTGAGCGAGCCGCGGGGCGCGAGAGAAGTCGTCGGTGCGCATCGTGGATGCCGCTCAGCCGGCTTCGGGCTTGCGCAGGTAGACCTTCTTGATCTTGCTCACTCCACCCTCGAAGGGCCCGGTCTCGAAGTCGTGCACCCGCACCGTGATCTGGGTGGCCGTCGGGTCCTCCTCCACCGACTGGACGAAGTCGCGGCTCACGTCCATGAGGTGCTCGACGATGCCGCGCTGGCAGACCTCGCTGAGCTCGGCCCGACCGGCTTCGTCGAGCGAGATCCCCTCGCGCAACTGGATGTTGACGACCGGGCGCGAGTCGAGGCTGCTCGTCTCCTCGAGGGTGAGCATGAAGCCCTCGATCTCCTTGGCCCGCGGATTGCCCTCGTAGAGGCCGTATTCGACGTCCTGCGGGTAGATGTTGGCGCCCATGAAGGACACCGTCGAGTCCTTGCGGCCGTAGAGGAACAGCAACGGCAGCCGCATCCGCTCGGCGGCGTGAGCCTGCTCGAACTGCGTCCACAGCCGCGCGTGCGGCCGGACGATCTGCTCCAGCCGCGGGAAGGGCATGAGCATCGCCTCGTCGCCGATGTTGTAGCGCAGCTTGGGCGACAGGACGGTCGTCGAGTTGAGCGTGCACAGCAGCTCGCCGTCGGCGGTCGTCTCGAGGTAGGTCTCGAGCGGGTTGTACTGGAAGATCATCGGGATCCGCGACTCGTCGGCCCCGAGGATCTCGGCGCGCAGCGCCGGGTCGGCGACGATCGTGTCGCGCAGCCAGACGGTGAGGTCGGACTCGCCAGCCATCCCGATGGTGAGGTCGCTCGCGCCGTAGCCGGAGCGGACCTTGACGAAGCGCTCCTCGCAGTAGTCGCGCAGCGCCTCGGTCATCCCCTCGCCGCCGACCAGCCCATACATCCGGTATGCCGCCCAGTCGAAGCCGATCTCGTCGAGCCGGTCGCGCAGGTCCTTGAGGAAGGGCGGGTAGGCGGTGACGAGGTAGTTGTAGTGCGGCCCGAAGTGCTGGATGGTGTCGACGATCTTGTCCAGGTCCGGCCCGGTGTTCTTCACCATGGCGACCATCGACATGGCGATGCCGGTGTTCGTGCCGGTCGCCCACGCCCCCATCGAGTAGCCGTTGATGACGAAGAGTCGCCGGTTGGGGAAGATCTGGGTGGTGAAGCCGGCGACGTTCTTGTGGATCGTGCGCAGCTCACGGCGCCCGCGGACCCAGTTGAAGGGCGTGCCGGACGAGCCGGACGACTCGTCGACGACCGTGCCGACCCGGTCCAGGTGCCCGTCCCAGCAGCGCAGCTCCTCGGGATAGGCCTGCACATAGGACTTCTTGTCGGTCACCGGATAGCTCGTGAGATCCCACCAGCGGAAGCGGAAGTCGTTGCGCCGCAAGAAGTCCTGGTATGCCGGCACGTCGATGGCCGCGAACTGGCAGGTCATCCAGGCATGCAGCCGGGCGAAGCGCTCCATCGCCGGGTGGTAGTGCCGGGCGGTCCAGCGCCACATCGCCGGGTGCAGCTTGTAGATGCCGTAGATCTCGGTGAGCAGCAGCGCACTCGCGCGCAGCAGCCCACGGCGGACGATGCCGAACGGCGTCGACTTCCAGAGCCGCAGCGCGAGCGGCATACCTCTGGTGTCCACTGGCGTCCTCATGACGGTCATGCCCATGCCCCCTGTGGCGGTGAGACGGTCCGGGTCGGACGCACGAAGCGCGTCAGTCGATCCGTGCCATCATGCCGCGGTCCTCGCCGAGCGCGAGGATCATCGCGATCTCCTCCTCGCCGCGGTGGTGGCTGCCGCGCATCGGGCGGCGCGAGTCGGTGGGCCGGAAGCCCAGCCCCGAGGCGAAGGCGACGGCTCGCCCGTTGTCGGTGCTCACCCAGTAGACGATGTGCGAGCGCCCGTCGCGCTGGGCCTGCTTGGCCGCAGCGGCCGCGAGCGCGGTGGCGACGCCGGTGCCGCGGGCCCGCGGGGTGACCCAGAGCCCGAAGATCTCGCCGGAGTCGTGGAAGTCGTCGTCGGACTCGTGCACCCCGAGGCTCGCGGTGCCGACCACCGTGCCGTCGCGGCTGGCGAGGAAGCGCGGCGAGCGCTCGAGCCGGGCCCGCCAGGTGGGCTCGTCGAAGGCCGCCTCCTCGTCGTGGGTGGCCGAGAAGGCCTCGGGCGAGTCGCCCAGCGCCTCAAGCCGCACGCTCTTGAAGTCGGCCCAGTCGTCCGGACCGAGCACCCTGACGGTGATGTCGCCGGTGTCGCTCATGCCGGCGATCCTGCCAGATCGCACACCATGGTGTGCTCGCACAGGGTGGACTCCCGGGGGTGCGGATATGAATCCCCGGTGAGCATGAAGCCGGTCCGCTCGTAGAGCGCTCGGGCGTGCCGATTGCTGCTCGTGACGTCGAGCACGACCCGGTCGTGCCCCCGGCGTCGGGCCTCGTC
>DAOTIG010000058.1:0-19092 GCA_035448065.1 Dermatophilaceae bacterium | reverse complement strand
GCACTACGCACCCGACCCGGCGGTAGCGGTGCGCCTGGTGCTCGCGGCCGGGGGCGTGCCGGTGATCGCGCATCCGTTCACCCGGCTGCGCGGGGGAGTGCTGCCCGACCCGATCGTCGAGGAGCTCGCCGGCGCCGGGCTGGCCGGGCTCGAGGCCGAGCACTCCGACCACGACGAGCCGACCCGCCGACACGCGCGAGACGTCGCCGCCGCGCTGGGTCTGCTCGTCACCGGCAGCAGTGACTACCACGGCACCGGCAAGACGAGCCGGCTCGGCCAGGATCGGACTGCCCCCGAGACGCTGGAGCGGATCGAGGCGATGGCCGCGGGGGTGCCGATCCAGCGTCCGTGAGCGCTGGATAGGGTGGCCGCAGCGACCGTCTCGAGCGCGCGCGTGACGACGAGGAGACTCTGTGAGCCCGGCTGCCCAGCGCAAGGCCCCCACCCCCAAGGCGACCCCGGCGGGTGACGCCAGCGCCGCGAAGCCGGCCGCCCAGCGGCGCACCCCCAAGCGCAAGCGGCGTCCGGGTGAGCCCTTCGTCCTCGCGGTCGCCAACCAGAAGGGCGGCGTCGCCAAGACGACCTCGGTGGCCAGCCTCGGCGCTGCGTTCGCCGAGCGCGGCAAGCGGGTGCTGCTCGTCGACCTGGACGCCCAGGCCTGCCTCACCTTCTCGCTCGGCGTCGACCCCGATGCCGTCGAGACGAGCGTCAACGAGGTCGTGCTCGGTCAGGCCGAGATCTCCGACGCGATCCTTGAGTGCGAGGACGGCGTCGACCTCGTGCCGGCCGTCATCGACCTCGCCGGGGCCGAGGCGCAGCTGCTCGCCCGGCCGGGCCGCGAGTTCGTGCTGCGCACGGCGCTGGAGTCGCTCGACGGCCGCTATGACGTCGTCATCCTCGACTGCTCGCCGAGCCTCGGCGTGCTCACCCTCGCCGCGCTGACCGCCGCGCACGGGCTGGTCGTGCCGATGCCGTGCGAGATGCTCAGCCACCGCGGTGTCGGGCAGCTGCTCGACACGGTGCGCGACGTGACCCGGCTGCTCAACCCCGGGCTGCGGGTCGTCGGCATCCTGCCGACCCTCTTCGACGGGCGCTCGTCGCACGCCCAGGCGGTGCTCGCCGACGTCGGCGAGCGCTACGGTCTGCCGGTGCTGACGCCGCCGATCCCCAAGACGATCCGCTTCGCCGAGGCGCCGGCTGTCGGTCGCTCGATCCTCGCGACGGCCCGCCACTCCAAGGGCGCCGAGGCCTATCGAGAGGTCGCCGACAGCCTGCTGCCGACGCTGGCTTGACCGCGGGATGCCTGCGGTGAGCCGCCCGAGGGATATCCGTGAGGCGGTCTCGGCCGGCCCGATCGTCCTCGACGGGGGCTTCGCCACCCGGCTCGAGGCCCGCGGGCACGACCTCTCATCGGCCCTGTGGTCGGCCCGGCTGTTGCTCGACGATCCGGCGGAGATCGTTGCGGCACATCGGGATTTCGCGGCAGCTGGAGCGCAGGTGGCGATCACCGCGAGCTATCAGGTGTCGGCCGAGGGCTTGGCTGCCGCGGGGTTGGACCCGGCGTCGACGGACGATGTGCTCGCCCTCTCCGTGGCGTGCGCGCGCGAGGCGATGGAGCCGGTCGACGGGTGGGTGGCTGCGTCGATCGGACCCTACGGCGCGACGCTCGCCGACGGCTCCGAATACACCGGCGCGTATGCCGTGCCCGCCGGGGCTGCTGGTGCCGGTGCCACGGCCGGCTCGAATCTCGCTGCGCTGCAACGATTCTTGCGCGACTGGCATGCGCGTCGGCTGGAGGCGCTGGTGGCCGCCGGGCCGGATCTGCTCGCCGTCGAGACCATCCCGTGCCTCGCGGAGGTCGAGGTGCTGCTCGAGATGGTGGCCGCGAGCGGCATACCGGCGTGGCTGTCGGTGACCTGCGCCGGCGACCGGTTGCGGTCGGGCGAGCCTGCGGCAGAGGCATTCTCGATGAGCCGTGGCGTGCCGGGCCTGGTCGGCGTCGGCGTCAACTGCACGTCACCCGCCGATGCCGGCGTGCTCGTGCCGCTGGCGTATGCCGCCTCCGGCCGGCCAGTCGTCGTCTACCCGAACAGCGGCGAGACGTGGGATGCCCAGGCCCGCAGCTGGCGGGGCGCCGGGGGCTTCCGCCCGGCGCAGGTGCGTGGCTGGCTAGCCGGTGGCGCCGGCCTGGTGGGCGGCTGCTGCCGGGTGACTCCACAGGACATCGCCGAGATCGCCGAGATCGCCGAGGTCGTCGAGGTCGTCAGGGACGCCGGCGCGGTGCCCTGACTCCGGTTGGAGGTATTCGGCTGGGTCTGGGACCCAGCCGAATACCTCCACTCACGCGTCGTTGGAGGTGGCGCCGCCGTTTCCGCCGCTGTTCCCGTTCCCGCCGCGGTCGCCGTTTCCGCCGCTGTTCCCGCTCCCGCCACCACGGCGGCGTCGACGCCGGGGACGACGGGCGCCACCCTCGCAGCCGCCGGAGTCGGAACCGTCGGCCGGGCGATCGCCGGCCTGCGCCTCGGTGCGGGGGGCCGTGCCGGCTGACTCGCCGCCGCCCTCGGCGCCGCCTGCGCCGCCTCGGGTGCGCCGCCGGTTGCGCGGCCGGCGCTCGACCGAGCCGGACTCGCCGTGCTCGTCCGTCGAGCCGCTGCTCTCCCGCGGCCCGTGTCCGCCCCGGCCGCCCGCCCGGTCGCCGCGACCACCGTCACGGTCACCGCGGCCGCCGTCGCGACCACCCGAGCGTCCGGCCCGGCCGCCACCGCCACCACCGCCGCCGGACCGGCGCCGACCACCGGTCTCGCCGAGGTCTTCCAGCATCTCGGCGTCCAGCCCGGCTCGGGTGCGCTTGGCCGACGGGAGGTAGCCCTTGATGTCGGGGCGGATGTCCAGGTCGGTGTAGAGGTGCTCGGAGGAGGAGTAGGTCTCCTGCGGGTCCGGGATGCCGAGGTCGAGCTGGCGGTCGATGAGCGACCAGCGCGGCATGTCCTCCCAGTCGACGAGGGTGATCGCGATGCCGGTGTTGCCGGCCCGGCCGGTCCGCCCGATCCGGTGGACGTAGGTCTTCTCGTCCTCGGGGCACTGGTAGTTGACGACGTGCGTGACGTTCTCGACGTCGATGCCGCGGGCCGCCACGTCGGTGGCGACGAGCACGTCGACCTTGCCGTTGCGGAACGCCCGCAGCGCCTGCTCGCGGGCACCCTGCCCGAGGTCGCCGTGGATCGCGGCGGCCGCGAAGCCGCGCTCGGTCAGCTCGTCGGCGACCTTGGCCGCCGTGCGCTTGGTGCGGGTGAAGATGAGGGTCAGCCCGCGTCCGTCGGCCTGCAGCACGCGGGAGAGCAGCTCGACCTTGTCGAGCGAGTGCGCGCGGTAGACGAACTGCTCGATCGCCTTGACGGTGTGCGCGTTCTCGGTCTCGTCGCCCATCGCCCGGATGTGCGTCGGCTGGCTCATGTAGCGTCGGGCGAGCGCGACGATGGCCCCCGGCATGGTCGCCGAGAAGAGCATCGTCTGGCGGCTGGCCGGGGTGAGCGCCATGAGCGTCTCGACGTCGGGCAGGAAGCCGAGGTCGAGCATCTCGTCGGCCTCGTCGAGCACGACAGTGCGCGCCTGCGAGAGGTCGAGGTGGCCCTGCTTGGCCAGGTCGATGAGCCGGCCGGGGGTGCCGACGACGATGTCGACGCCCTTGCGCAGCGCCTCGATCTGCGGCTCGTAGGCCCGACCGCCGTAGACGGTGAGCACCCGGACGCCGCGCTTGGCGCCGGCCCGCTCGAGGTCACCGGCGACCTGGACGGCCAGCTCGCGGGTCGGCGCGACGGCCAGCGCCTGCGGCTTGCCGGGCCGCGCGAGCGCGGCATACCCCTCGTCGTGCTGGGCGACGGCGCGCTGCAGCATCGGGATGCCGAAGCCGAGGGTCTTGCCGGTGCCGGTCTTGGCTTGGCCGATGATGTCGTGCCCGCCGAGCGCGACCGGCAGGGTCATCGCCTGGATCGGGAAGGGGTGGACGATCCCGTGTGCCGCGAGCGCCTCGACGATGTCGGGGTGCACGTTGAAGTCGGCGAAGGTCGGCTCCGGAGCCGGGGGAGTGTCCTCCGTCGCGAGGTCGGCGTGCTCGTCGGTGATCTCGGCCGGCAGGTCGGTGGGTGCCTCGACGGAGGCACGGGTCGGGTCGGTGGTCGTCATGCGTCGCTTCCGATCGGGCCGGGCGCGCCGCCAGTCAGGGCGGCGCCGCGTGCGGCGTGGGGGGCCGATCGGAGGTCTTCGGGAGCCTTCGGAGCATTGCCGAGCCACTCGGCAGGGATCGATTCGGGCCGATCGGGCACCGTTGTCGCCCTCCAGTCTACCGGCCGCCTGCCAGCCGGAACGGCAAGCCCGCTCGCTCCGCGCGGTCGAGCAGCCCCGGACGCCGTGGGATCGGCAGGCCGGCGTCCGCCACGGACGCCTCGTCGATGAGCCTGTTGGCGTCGGCCATCCCCACCCCGAGCTCGTTGCGGACCAGGCGCAGCGCCGCGGCTCGGTCGGCCCCCCACCCGGTGACGACGAGCCTGTCCCACGTGGCTGATTGGGCACCCGGCAGGGGCGCCCAGCCATCTAGGCCCGGCGGCAGGTCAGCGACAAAGTCCTGCAACGATGGATACTCGAGGGTCCAATCCCACAGCCCTTCACCGTGATACGCGAAGAAGACCGCGGTGTCGTCGCGACTCAGGTCCAGGCAGTAGGGATCGGCAGCGTCGTCGGCGATGACGAGGAAGGCCGGCGGCCAACCCTCGATCGGCTCGCCGGTCAGCCCGTGCACCGCGTAGCCGAGCTGCCGCTGCGCCAGATCATCGACGGTGCAGAAGCGAAGGTGCTGGAACCGGTCGTCCGAGTACGTCATGCGCAACCCTGCCCACTCGTGCAGAAGGCGCTGGTAGTCCGCGGGCAGCGGGGAGCCGCTCCATTCCACCTCGATGTCCCCCTCGGGGGTCGTGGCCGTCGTCGTCGGGCCGAGTATCCCAGGCAGCCCGTCGATAGAGTGCGCGCTATGAGCGATGCCGATGCCGCGTCCGTCCCCCCGAGTGCCGCCGAGCTGCCGGCCGTCGTCGACCTGCTCGGGGCCTTGGGGTATGCGACGTTGAGCGGCTTCGGGGCGATGGCCGAGGACGCCGCGCTCGCACCGGG
This sequence comes from Dermatophilaceae bacterium, assembly GCA_035448065.1. GTDB lineage: Bacteria > Actinomycetota > Actinomycetes > Actinomycetales > Dermatophilaceae > Phosphoribacter. The sequence continues at coordinate 13,932 of DAOTIG010000058.1, read as the reverse complement.
GCTGGCCGACAAGAGCGCGGTCGCCGGCATGGCGGTCGCGCTCTATCACCACCACGAGCAGGTGGCGAACCGGTTGCGCGACCTGGGCGCCGACCCGTCGGTCGCGATGGCGCCCTTCGCCCCGGCGATCGACGGCTTCCACGATCGCACCCGGCCGAGCGACTGGCTCGAGGGGCTGGTCAAGGCCTATGTCGGCGACGGGATCGCCCGCGACTTCTATGCCGAGGTGGCGCGCTTCGTCGACGAGCACACCCGGGTCTTCGTCCTCGACGTGCTCAAGGTCGACGGCCGGGGCGACTACGTCGTCGACACGGTGCGTGCCGCGTGTGCCGACGACCCGCGGGTGGCCGGCCGGTTGGCGCTGTGGGGCCGGCGGATCATGGGGGAGGCGATGCAGCAGGCCCAGCTCGCGGTCGCCGAGCGCGACACGCTGTCCGAGCTGCTCGTCGGCAGCGCCGACCTCGCCGAGGTGGGCCGGATGTTCGACCGGATCGGCGAGGCGCACACGGCCCGGATGGTGCGGCTCGGCCTCTCGGCCTGAGCATCAGGACGCCGAACGCAGATCGGCCCGGGGCGGGTGCCCCGGGCCGATCCGTGCGTGCGTGGGTCAGACGCGCTTGTTCGTCATGTTGCCGTAGAGGACGATGCCGCCCGCTGCGAGCAGGGCGCCGACGATCCAGGCGATCCACGCCGGGCCGCCGTTGGCGTTGCCGTAGCCGAGCATCGAGAGCACGAAGCCGGCGACGAATGCCGCGACGACGCCGATGACGATCGTCATGACGATGGAGATGTTCTGCTTGCCAGGGAGGATGAGCCGGCCGAGGGCGCCGACGATGGCACCTGCGATGACGGCTCCGAGGATGGCTGACATCTGATGAGACTCCTTCTGGTCGCTGGTGCGACCGTCTGCCTGCCGGTGTCGACACCGGTGGGGCATACCCCCACGGCACCAAACTCCCATGAAACCGGTCACATTCCCTGGATTGAGCCGTGCCAAGTTTCCGGGACGCTGCCCATGGGTGGGCAGCGCGTGGCACCCTACCGATCACAGCGACCACAAACCTGCTGTCGTATGCCGCGTTGCCGCGCCGCGCGCGCGGCATACCGGACGAGCTCGGTGAGGGCGCGAACGGCCTACTGGAAGCCGAAGCCGACCCGGCCCTTCTCGGCGTCGCCGATGTTGACGTAGCCGATGGCGGCGGCCGGCACGAGGTGACGGCGCCCCTTGTCGTCGGTGAGCGACAGGACGGTGCCGTCGCGCAGCGCCGCCTCGACGGCTCCGGTGACGGTCTCGACGCTCTGGTCGGACTCGAAGCTGATCTCCCGTGCGATGTCGCGCACGCCGATCCTGACCTCCACGGCTGTCCTTCTCTCTGCGGGTGCGGGCGTGCGGGCCACTCTACGAGGACACCGCGGGTGGCGACGCATCGCCCGGTGCCGGGGCGACGTCGCCCGACTTGGGGAAGCCGCCGAGCCCGCGCCAGGCGAGCTGCCCGACCAGCCGCGAGGCGCGCTCGCTGTCGTAGTCGCTCACCAGGGCCGCCCGGGCGGACACCTGGGCCATGCCGGTGAGCGCGGTGGCGAGCACGAGCGCGTCGTCGCGGGCCATCCCCGTGTCGCCGACGATCGCGTCGGCGAAGGCGAGCGCGACAGCCTGCAGCGCGCGGTCGATGCGGCTGGAGACGGCATCGTCGTTGATCAGGTCGCTCTCGAAGAGGAGGCGGAAGGCCGAGCCCTCGCGCTCGACGAAGGCGAAGTAGGCCCGGACCGTGGCGAAGACTCGCGCCTTGTTGTCCGACGTCGACTCCAGGGCGGCCCGGACCTCACGCTCGAGGTCTGTGGCGCGCTGCTCGAGGAGTGCCATGTAGAGCTCGAGCTTGCCTGGGAAGTGTTGGTAGAGAACGGGTTTGGAGACCCCGGCCCGGTCGGCGATGTCGTCCATCGCGGCCGCGTGATAGCCGTGCTCGACGAAGGCGGCCTGGGCGGCCTGCAGTAGTTGGGCGCGCCGGGCCGAGCGCGGCAATCGGGTGCCGCGCGCCCTGGACAGCCCCACGGCAGAGCGCACCGACGGGCCGGTCGCCCCAGTCGAACCCACCGACATCTGCCCTCGCTCGCTCGAGCCCGCGTGCGCCGTCCGACGGTCGGCGTGGCCGCATCCTACCGACCAGTAGCCAAGGGTCGTGAGGACGCCCGCACGCGCTGGCGCGCCGCCGGTGGCGGATCGTGGCGTCCCGAACCGGCCGCTGTCGGCCCGGGGGCGCTCGTCCCTCGCTCCGCGGCGCGGCTGAGGCGCCATCGCCCGCGCCTATGCTGCGCGGTATGCCGGAGCCTGGGTTGTCGCGCGAGGAGACGACGCGCTACTCCCGCCACCTGCTGCTGCCCGAGGTCGGCCGCGCGGGTCAGGCGCGGCTCGCGGCTGCTCGGGTGCTCGTCGTCGGTGCGGGTGGGCTCGGCTCGCCGGTGCTGCTCTATCTCGCGGCGGCAGGGGTGGGCACGATCGGCGTCGTCGACGACGACGTCGTCGACGTCTCGAACCTGCAGCGCCAGGTCGTGCACGGCACCGACGACGCCGGTCGGGACAAGGTGGACTCGGCCGCCGACGCGGTATGCCGCGTCAACCCGCTGGTGCGCGTCGTGCGGCATCGCGAGCGGGTCACCGCGCAGACGGTCGACGCGCTGGTCGCGGCATACGACGTCGTCGTCGACGGCACGGACACCTTCGAGACGCGCTACGTCGTCGGCGACGGGTGCGCGCGGGCCGGTCGGCCGCACGTGTGGGCGTCGGTGCTGCGCTTCGACGCCCAAATGGCGGTGTGGTGGGCCGGTCGGGGCCCGTGCTACCGGTGTGTCTTCCCGCGGCCACCGGCGGCCGGCGAGGTGCCCTCGTGCTCGGAGGCGGGCGTGCTCGGCGCGCTGACCGGGGTGGTGGGGTCGGTGCAGGCGACCGAGGCGCTGAAGATCGTCCTCGGTGTCGGGGAGCCGCTGGTGGGTCGGCTGCTCGTGCACGACGCGCTGCGCCAGACGTGGGACACCCTGCCGGTGGTGGCCGACCCGGACTGTGCGGCGTGTGGGAGTGGCGCGAGGGGCGTTGCGGGGCAAGCGAGTCCGGTCGATGGGGTGGCTGAGCTGGCGCCGGTGCGGACCATCAGGGCGACCGACCTGGCGCGGGCAATGTCGGCGGGGCGGGGGGTCCGGGTGGTCGACGTGCGGCCGGCGGCGGAGCGGGCGATCGTCGAGATCGCCGGGTCTGAGGCGGTCGAGCTGGCGGACTTCGTTGGGGGAGAGGCATTCTCGGGCGATGTGCTGGGGCGGCCGGACGAGCCGTTGGTGCTGGTCTGCAAGTCGGGGGGCCGCTCGGCCCAGGCGGCCCGGCTCGCCGAGGCGGCCGGCTGGCGCGATGTCGTGAGCCTCGACGGTGGTGTGCTCGCCTGGGTGCGCGAGGTCGACCCGTCGCTGCCGACGTATTGAGGAGCGCTGAGATGCCCTCTCTCGCAAGCGGATCGGGTCGTGCTGACCACGCGATGGAGTATGCCGAGCGCGTCCTCGCGTTGGTGCGGCAGATCCCGGAGGGACAGGTCGCGACATACGGTGACCTGGCCGGGCTGGTCGGGTCGGGCGGGCCGAGGCAGGTCGGGCAGGTGATGAGCCGCTATGGGTCGGACGTGCCGTGGTGGCGGGTGATCCGAGCCGGTGGCCTTCCGCCGCAGTGCCATGCGGAGTCCGCCCTGGAGCACTACCGCGCCGAGGGGACGCCGCTGCGGGGGACGCCGCCGGACTACCGGGTCGACCTCCGGCGGGCCCGCTGGGCTCCGGTCGGGGCGGCGAGCGTTGAGGGCGGGGCGGCGAGCGCCGCGGCCGGCGAGTCGCGAGTGGCAGGTGAGCGGGCGGCATACCGGGGCGGAGTGCACCACGTCGAGATCTGGGTGGCCGACCTCGACGCGGCGCGACGCTCGTGGGGCTGGCTGCTCGGCGAGCTGGGGTGGCGGCTCGGTGACGACTGGGGGCATGGCTTCGCCTACGAGATCGGGCCGGTCTATCTCGTCGTCGAGGCGGGACCCGATGTGCTGGCCGGCGGTCACGAGCGGCGACGCGCCGGGGTGAACCATCTGGCCTTCCACGCCGGCAGTCGCGAGCAGGTCGACGAGCTGGTGGTGGCGGCGAGCGCGCATGGCTGGTCGCTGCTGTTCGGTGATCGCCACCCCTTCGCCGGCGGGCCGGAGCACTATGCCGCCTATCTCGAGGACGATCAGGGCTTCGAGGTCGAGCTGGTCGCCGGGACCTGAGCTGCCCAAGACACCCTGTCGGACCCTCGTGATGGGATGACGGCATGGTCGAGGTGCGCCGCTCTGCCCGGTTGGTCCTCGAGGTGCCGCGCCTCGACGCCGACCAGCAGGCCGTGCTCGCACTCGACCCGGCCAGGGCACCGGTGGTGCGGGTGCTCGGCGGACCCGGCACCGGCAAGACCACGCTCGCCGTCGAGCTGGTGGCCGACCGGGTGGCCCGACTCGGGCTGAGCGCCGACGGGTGTCTGGTCCTGGCTCCGACCCGGCTGGCCGCCACCGCGCTGCGCGAGCAGGTCACCGAGCGGGTCGGGGCGACGACCACCCAGACGCTGGCTCGCACCCATCAGGCGCTCGGCTTCGCGATCCTGCGTGAGCATGCCGCCCTGCGGGGCGAGCCAGCACCACGACTGCTGTCCGGGCCGGAGCAGGATGTCGTGCTCCGCGAGCTGCTCGCCGGGCACGCGGCCGATCCGGCAGGGGGGCCGAGCTGGCCACCGGCCGTCAGCGCTGCGCTGGCGACCCGCGGCTTCCGTGCCGAGCTGCGCGACCTGCTCATGCGCGCCGCCGAGCACGGCGTCGAGGCGGGGCAGCTGGCCGAGCTGGGCCGCCGGCATCGACGCCCCGAATGGGTCGCCGCAGCACAGGTCCTCGACGAGTACGACCAGGTCACCGCCCTGGCCCAGCCCGGTGCCTTCGACCCGGCGTGGGTGCTCACCGCTGCCGCCGACCTGCTCGAGGACGACCCGACCGCGCTGGCCCGGCTGCGCGACCGGCTCTCCCTCGTCGTCGTCGACGACGCCCACGAGCTCACCTGGCCGGCCGCCCGGCTGCTCGCCACCATCGCCCACCCCGGCCTGCAGGTCGTCCTGCTCGGCGACCCCGACAGCGCGGTGCAGACCTTCCGGGGCGCCGACCCCGGACTGCTCTGGTGGGACCGGTGGCCGGCGCTCGGCGACGCGCCCACGATCGTGCTGCGGGCGGCATACCGGATGGGTGCGACGGTGCACGAGGTGGCGAGCGCGGTCGCCTGCCGGATCGGGGCGCTCGGGGGCGGCAGCCAGCGGGCCGCTCGCCCGATGCGCGACGGAGGGGCGGTGCGGGTGGCGGTGCTGCGCACCGCGTCCCAGGAGGCCGAGCTCGTCGCGACGACGCTGCGCCGCGCCCGCCTGCAGGACGACATCCCCTGGCGGGAGATGGCGGTCATCGTGCGGGGGAGTGCCCGGGCCTCGACGCTGCGCCGGGTGCTCGCCGCCGCCGGGGTGCCGCTGACCGCGCCCACCGGCGAGCTGCCGGTCCGCGACGAGGTCGCCGTGCGGCCCCTGCTGGCCCTGCTCGACCTCGTGCTGCGATGGGCCGTCGACCCCGAGGCGCGGCTCGGGCCGACCGAGGCGGCCGACCTGCTGCTGTCGCCCCTCGGCGGCAGCGACGCGGTCACCCTGCGCCGGCTCCGTCGGGCGCTGCGCCGCGACGAGCTCGACAGCGGCGGACGCCGCACCAGCGACGAGCTGCTCGCCGCCGCCCTCGGCGACCCGATGCTCAGCGACCGCGACGAGCCCGAGGCCGAGCCGCTGCGCAGGATCACCCGCGCCATCGTCGCCGGGGTCCGCGCCGCGGCCCGCGACAGCGCCGGCTGGGCGCCGGGGGTGAGTGCCGAGGCGGTGCTGTGGGCCGTCTGGGAGGCTCTCGACCTCGCGGGTTCGTGGCGTCGCGACGCCCTGCGCGGCGGACTGCGCGGAGCACGCGCCGACCGCGACCTCGACGCGGTGGTCGCCCTCTTCGACGCCGCCGCCCGATTCGCCGACCGGCTGCCGGGCGCCGGACCGGACGCCTTCCTCGAGCACGTGCGCGGGGAGGAGGTCGCCGGCGACACGCTCGCGCTGCGGGCGCCGAGCCACGACGCGGTCGCGGTGCTCACGCCGGCCGCCGCGGCCGGCCGGCAGTGGCGGCTCGTCTGCGTCGCCGGCGTGCAGGAGGGCGCCTGGCCCGACCTGCGACTGCGCGGATCGCTGCTCGGCTCCGAGGCGCTCGTCGACGCCGTCACCGGCCGCGAGCGGACCCGCCGCGCCGCCCAGACCGCCGTCCGGCACGACGAGACCCGCCTGCTGCACGTCGCGGTCTCCCGAGCCAGCGAGCGGCTGCTCGTCAGCGCGGTGCGCAACGACGACGCCCAGCCCTCGCCCTACCTCGACGTCATCGACCCGCTGCCCGACGACGTGCTGACCCGTCCCTTCACCGACGTCGAGCTGCCGCTGACCATGCCGGCACTCGTCGGCGCGCTGCGCCGCTCGGCCGCCTCCGAGGACCGCGTCGAGCGCACCCGGGCGGCCCGGCTGCTGGCCCGGATCGCCGAGGAGCAGGTGCCCGGCGCCGACCCTTCCCGCTGGTGGGGGCTCGGCGGCGCCGCCGACGATCGGCCCCGTCGGGCTTCCGACCAGACGGTGCGGGTCTCGCCCTCCAAGCTCGAGCAGTTCCACCGCTGCTCGCTGCAGTGGCTGCTGCTGGCCAGCGGCGGCTCCGGACCCAAGTCGGCCTCGGCCAGCATCGGCACCCTCGTGCACGACGTCGTCGCCGAGTGCGGCGACGTCGACGCGGCCACCCTGCAGGCTGAGATCGACCGGCGCTGGCCGCAGCTCGGGTTGCCCGACGGGTGGGTCGGTGAGCGCAAGCGGCGCGAGGCGCATGCGATGGCCCAACGGGTCGTCGACTACGTCGCCACGGCCACCGGCCAGGGCTGGGAGCTCGCCGGAGCCGAGGTGTCCCTCACCGCCGAGGTGGGGCGCGCGGTGGTGAGCGGCACGGTCGACCGGCTCGAGCGGCATACCGGCTCGGGGCAGCTGCGGGTCCTCGACTACAAGACCGGCGCGACCAAGCCCTCGGCCACCGAGCTCCAGGCGCACCCGCAGCTCGCCGCCTACCAGGTGGCCGTCACCGAGGGCGCCTTCGCCGACCTGGGCACAGACTCGGCCGGCGCGGCCCTGCTGCAGCTCGGCAAGGCCGCGCCGAAGAGTCGGGTCGGGTTGCAGCCACAACCGCCGCTGCAGGACTACGACGACCCGGCCTGGGCCCACCGGCTCGTGCAGGAGATCGCCGAGGGGATGGCTGGTGGGCGCTTCGTCGCCGCGCCCGGCCAGCACTGCACGGTGTGCGCGGTCCGCACCAGCTGCCCCGCCCAACCCGAGGGCGGTGTGCTGTGAACAGCCTTGTGACGCCTCGGTACTCGGCCAGCCAGGTCGCCCGTGCCGCCGGGCTCAGCCACGACCCGACCCCGGAGCAGGCCCGGGTCATCGAGGCCCCGCTCGGGCCGCTGCTCGTCGTCGCCGGCGCCGGCTCGGGCAAGACCGAGACGATGGCCGCCCGGGTCGTCTGGCTGGTCGCCAACGGTCTGGTCGAGCCCGACCAGGTGCTCGGGCTCACCTTCACCCGCAAGGCCGCCGGCGAGCTCGCCGAGCGGGTCGCGCAACGGCTCCGCCGGCTCGAGCGGGCCGGCCTGTGGCAGCCCGGCACCGACGAGACGGGCGCGCTCACCCTCGGTGCCACGCCCACCATCTCCACCTATCACTCGTATGCCGGCGGGCTGGTGCGCGAGCACGCGCTGCGGCTCGGCTACGAGCCGGACTCACGACTGCTGTCGGAGGCGGCCGCCTGGCAGCTGGCCGCCGAGGTCGTCTTCCGGCACGACGGACACGACGGGGTCGCCGCGCTCACCAAGGCCGAGTCGACCGTCGTCAACGCCGTGGTCGACCTCGCCGGCGAGCTCGCCGAGCATCTGCGCCGACCCGCCGAGCTGCGGGCCGAGCTCGACCGGGTGGTCGCCGCCATCGACGCGACGCCCCTCGCGCCGCGGCAGCGGGCCGTGCCCGCCGACCTGCGCGGCGTCCGGGACGCGCTCGTCGAGCGGCGGGCCGTCGTCGGGCTGGTCGAGGACTTCCTGCAGCTCAAGCGCGACCGGGACGCCACCGACTTCGCCGACCAGGTGGCGCTGGCCGCCCGGCTGGCTCGGGACGTGCCCGAGATCGGGAGGGCCGAGCGCGAGCGCTATCGCTGTGTGCTGCTCGACGAGTTCCAGGACACCTCCGAGGCCCAGCTCGCGCTGCTGCGCGACCTCTTCGCCCCACCCGTGGGCGGGGCGTCGGACCACGGGCGGGTCAGCGTCGTCGCGGTCGGGGATCCGCACCAGTCGATCTACGGCTGGCGGGGGGCGAGCAGCTCGACGCTGGCCCGCTTCCCCCGTGAGTTCGCCGAGCAGCGCCCGGCCGACGTCCTGCCGTTGTCGACGACCTGGCGCAACGACGAGCGGGTGCTCGCCGTGGCCAACCTGCTCGCCGAGCCGTTGCGCTCGACCGCCCGGGTCCCCGTGCAGCCGCTCGCCGCCCGGCCCGGAGCCGGGGCCGGCGACGTCGCGATCGCCCGCGTCGGCACCCAGGCCGACGAGGCGGCATACCTTGTGGACTGGCTGCGCGAGGCGCGCTCACGCTCCGGCACCACCGCAGCGGTGCTGTGTCGCAAGCGATCCCAGTTCGGGGTGGTCGTCGATGCGCTCGAGCAGGCGGGCCTGCCGGTCGAGGTCGTCGGGCTCGGGGGGCTGCTGCTCACCCCCGAGGTCGTCGACCTCGTCGCGCTGCTGCGCGTCGTCGCCGACCCCACCCGAGGCGACGCGCTGATGCGGCTGCTCACCGGGCCGTTCGTGCGGCTCGGCGCCGCTGACCTCGACTGGCTGCACGCCTGGGCCCGCTATCGGCAGCGCTTCAACCGGCGGCTCGACCGCGGCGAGCTCGACCTCGACCTCGACCCGGCCGAGCGTGACGAGGACCAGGGCACCGACGCGCTGCGGGTGGCCGGCCGGCTCGCGGACCTGGCCCCCGACGCGGTCGACGAGACCAGCCTGGTCGAGGCGCTCGGCGAGCTGCCGGTGCCAGCGTGGGTCGGCCCCGACCGGCAGCGCATCGACCCTGAAGGTCACGCCCGGCTGCGCGGGCTGGCCGAGGCGATCGGCACGGTCCGTCGGCTGAGCGCGCTGCCGCTGGCCGACCTCGTCGGTGAGGCCGAGCGCTCTCTCGGCCTCGACGTCGAGGTGCTCGCCCGCCCGGAGTACTCGCCGCAGGCCGCGCGCGCCCACCTGGACGCCTTCGCCGATGTCGCGGCGAGCTTCTCGGCCGGTGCCGACCGGCCCACCCTGGACGGTTTCCTGGCCTGGCTCGACGCGGCGCTCGCCGAGGAGCGCGGGCTCGACCTCGGCTGGATCGAGCCCTCGCCTGGGGCGATCCAGGTGCTCACCGTGCATGCCGCCAAGGGGCTGGAGTGGGACGCGGTCGCCGTGCCCGGGCTGGTCGAGGGCATCTTCCCGGCGTGGGACACCGGAGCGCCCGAGCCGACCCACGACGGCGAGCGGTGGCGGGTCTCCGCGCCCCGTCGCCCGGCCTGGACCTCCGGGCTCACCGGCCTGCCCTACCCACTGCGGGGAGATCGGGACAGCCTGCCCAGCTGGCAGGTGGCCGGCGCATCCGACACCGCCGACCTGCTGCAGCGCTGGCAGGACTTCCGCACCGCCGAGGCCGCCCGCCTCGACCAGGAGGAGCGCCGACTCGCCTACGTCGCGGTGACCCGCGCCAGGCGGCGGCTGTTGCTCACCGCACCGATGTGGAGCAGCGGCACCCGCCTGCGGGTCACCTCCCACTTCCTCGACGAGGTGTATGCCGCGGCCGCCCAGCTCGGCGTCCGGGTCGCCCGGTGGGACCCGATGCCCGACCCACCCGCGCCCGGCGAGAGCCTCGTCAACCCGGCGCTCGAGCAGTCCCGGCTCGTGCTCTGGCCGACCGACCCGCACGCCGATCGCCGAGTCGCCCTGCAGCGTGCGGCCGACGCGGTGTCGCAGGCGCGCGAGGACGCGGCATACGCCGGCGGGTTGGGTGACCAGGCGGCCGCCCACTCGGCGGCCGGGCGGGGCATCACAGGACCACTGGCTGCCGGCGAGTCACGGGCAGCGTTGCTGCCCGCGGGGCTGCTCGACCCGCGGGCCGGCGACGCGGCGCTGCTGCTCGCCGAGCGTCGAGCCGTCATCGAGCGCCGTGCGCCGGTGCTGTTGCCGCGGCACCTCTCGGCCTCCGAGCTGGTCCGGTATGCCGCCGACCCGGTCGGCTTCGCGCTCGCGGTGCGCCGGCCGATGCCGACCCCGCCGGCGCTGGCTGCCCGTCGTGGCACCGCCTTCCACTCCTGGGTGGAGCAGCACTACGCTCGCGCGGCGCTCGTCGACATCGGCGAGCTGCCGGGGGCGGCCGACGGCGAGCCGGGCAGCGAGGCCGACCTGCCGCGGATGAAGGCCAACTTCCTGGCCTCGGAATGGGCCGACCGCGAGCCGCTCGAGGTCGAGATCGCCATCGAGACGATGCTGCATGGCATCGCGGTCCGAGGTCGGGTCGATGCGGTCTTCGCCCGCGCCGACGGGGGCGTCACCGTCGTCGACTGGAAGACCGGGCCGGTGCCGACCGGAGCCGCGGCCGATGTGGCCGCCCTCCAGCTCGCCGTGTATGCGCTGGCCTATGCGCGGCTGCGCGGGCTGGCGGCGCAGGACGTCGACGGCGCCTTCTGCTACGTCTCGGCGGGGGTCACGGTGCGCCCTGAGCTGCCCGGTGAGGACGAGCTGGTCGCGTTGCTTGCGACCGTGCCGGAGTAGCGCCGGGGCGGAGTGCCGGGGCAGTGGGCGGGCGGAGTGCCGCGCGCCGGGGCGCAGGCCGGGGAGCGGCCTGGTGCCAGATTGAGGGGCGGCGGCCGGGCGGAGTGCCGCGGGCCGGGGGGAGCAGCCGGGTGCCAGATCGAGGGGCAGCGGGCGTGGCGAGGGGCCGCCTCGGCGAGTGCAATGGCGGGCTCGGCGGGTTCAGCGGGTCACCGGGGGTTGTCGCGGTCTCAGCCGGATATCGACGGTTCAGCAGGTTGCAGCGTGCTGCTGGTGCAACAACCGGCTGGGGCAGCCGGATATCGACGGTTCAGCAGGTTGCAGCGTGCTGATGGTGCAACAACCGGCTGGGCCAGCCGGATATCGACGGGTCAGCACGTTGCAGTCCGCTGACCGAGGGCAGTCGCACCTGGCCGAGTGGGCGGCCTACTCCTCGTCGTCGAAGCGGACCGGCGGTCGGGCCGGCCGCCCTTCGTCGGCGCCAGCCGCGCCCGCCGCGGTCTCCCTAGCCTCGTCGTCCGCCTCGTCGTCCGCCTCGTCGTCCGCGTCCGCCGCCTCAGCCGTGCTCCCCGACCCGGCAGCTGCACCCTCGTTCTGCTCAGCCCCCGCCGGTGCCGCGGCCCCACCTTCGCCCGAGCCCGACACGCTGGCGACCGGCGCGGTCACCTCCGCGGTGACCTCGCCCTTCGGCGGCAGCAGCGACACGTCGACGAAGGGCGCCGTGGCATCCTCGTCGTCGCTGCGGGGATCGGCTGCGGCCAGCGCCGCAGCCGGTACGACCACGGGCTTCGGGCTCACGACGGCCGGTGCCGGGGGAGCGAGGTCGTCAACGTCGACCGACTCCTCGAGCCGCCGCAACCGACCGGCATATTCGCGCACCAGCGCGGGCCCACCCGAGCTGCTTGCCGCGAGCAACCGACCGACCCAGCGCAGCTCGGCAGCCAACCGGGCCCGCCGCTGCAGATGCGGATCGGCCCCCTCGATCCGGGCGTTGGCATAGGCCTCGAGCACAGACTCGACAGCTGCCGGAGGTGCCGCCTCGACGATCGCGGCGAGATCGTCGGCCGGGTCGGCCACCCGCGCGTCCTCCCAGCCGGTGATGCCGGACACCCGGCCCGAGCGGGCGTCGTCATCGGAGTCGAAGACCGCGAGCACCTGGTCACCGGACAGATCGCCGTGGACCGGCGTCGGCGCGAAGCGCCACAAGGTGACGTCATCGAGCGCGTTCTCCCATCGGGACAGCAGGCTCGAGGGCACCTGACCGGTCGCGGCGGCCCGGTCGAGGTCGGAGAGCCGGCGGGCGCGATAGTCCTCGGCCTCGTAGGCCGGCATCCCGGCCTCCTCGAAGAGGCGGCGGTCGACGTTGTGGATGGCCGCGAGCGCCTTGCCCACCGACGCAGCCAGCCCCGGTCCGGCCGGCAGGTTGGCCAGCTCGAGAGGGTCACCCGGCAGATACGGATAGACGGCCGCCCGACCCTCCGGGGTGTCGACGAAGCCCTTGGGCACCGGCACCTGGAAGGGCACTCGCCGGGCGAGCAGGGCGAGCAAGGCCACGGACGCCTCCATCCGCCCACCCGCGGTGATGGACCGCGGCGCCCGGACGACCCACTGCCGGTCCTGGCTGTCGATGACGAAGGCGATGTCGAACTCGCTCGACGCGGTCGGCTTGACCAGCCGCGCCGCGACCGGGTCGAGACCCGCGACCGCGGAGCTGGCCAGGGCCGCGAGATAGGCGGGAGTCCGAGTCACCCTCACACCGTATGCCGTGTGCTCGCCGCACGGCGGGAGGCGGGCCTGACCGGGCGCTCACCGAGTGCCGCGGGAGCCCCGCGCTGGCGGCATAGAGTGCCTCGGTGCCCCAGCCGCCGGACCACCGACTCGACCTGCCCGACCCGACCGACCAGACCGGCCCGACCGACCAGACCGGACCGGCCGATCCCTTCTCCCCGCTGGCCGGCCTCACCCTCTCCCGGGGAGTGCTCGATCGTCGCTCCGAGCTGCGCGCGGATCCCGACCTGCTGCCCGGGCTGCTCGCCGATCCCCGCACTCGAGTCGCCGTCCGCCGTGGCGACCGGATGGCCGTCGGGCAGGCCGACGGTCGGCTGCGGCTGCAGTGGCGCTCGCCGCGACCCGGCGACGCCGAGACGACGGCCTTCTTCCTCGGCGAGGCCGGCGGCGCGGCATACCTCGTCGTCGACGACCCGACCCCGGCTCCGGAGGGCGAGCCGGCCCCCGGCGAGCCGACGTGGCAGACCCTGCGGCACGCCGGCCTGGCCCTCGACGACCTCGACGCGGGCGCCTTCACCACCGCCCAAGCACTCGCGAATTGGCATGCGACACACCGCTATTGCCCACGATGCGGCTCAGAGACGAGGCCGGCCGCCGGCGGCTGGATGCGTCGCTGCCCAGCGGACGGGAGCGAGCACTTCCCGAGAACCGACCCGGCTGTCATCGTCTCGGTCATCGACGCCGACGGACGGCTGCTGCTCGGCCGCGGCCTCGGCTGGCCCGAGGGGCAGTACTCCGTGCTCGCCGGCTTCGTCGAGCCGGGGGAGTCGTTCGAGGCGGCGGTGGTCCGTGAGGTGGCCGAGGAGAGCGGCGTTCGGATCGCGGAGGTCCGCTATCTCGGCAGTCAGCCCTGGCCCTTCCCGTGCTCGATCATGATTGGCTGCACCGCGCGGGCGACGACGACCGAGCTCGCCCCTGACTCGACCGAGATGGCCGAGGTGCGGTGGGTGAGCAGGCCGGGGTATGCCGCGTTGCTGCGCGACGGCTCGATCCGGGTGCCGGGTGGCATCTCGATCGCCCGCCGGCTCATCGAGCGGTGGCTTGGCACGAGTGTCGAGGAGGCTGCCGGACGGCCGGTCGTCGAGGGCTGGCGGCCGGCGCGACCACGCGACTGACCTCCTGCCACAGATCGGTCAGCGGCCGAGCCGAGCCTTCACCTCGCCGATCGAGGGGTTGGTGAGCGCGGCGCCG
>DAOTIG010000057.1:0-19553 GCA_035448065.1 Dermatophilaceae bacterium | reverse complement strand
GCGCGGGGCTCGACGGTCGGCCAGAGCGACGCGGCATACGACCGCACCGCGGTGCTGCGGGCGACGGCGTCCTGCACCCGGTCGTCGGGCGAGTCCCCGGAGCGCTCCATCGCGAGCAGGACGAGGTGGGCCAGCCGTTGCGGCAGCATCGCGCCGGCCGCGCCGTAGCGAACCCCACGGTCGCGCAGCTCGTCGAGAACGTCCTGCACGGCATACGACGGGATGCGCCACTTGCGGGCGCCGCGAGGGACGACGAGTGGCTCGGTCGCGGGCCGGACCTGCGCCCACACCGCGCGGTGGAGGACCTCGGCCATCCGCGAATCGCCTTTGAGCACAGCGCGATCCGTGGGGTCGCTGCCCTTGGCCGGAGCGCTGGCGACGAGGTCGGCGGCTGTCGTGTGACGCACCTCGACCTCGCCGAGCGCCGGCAGCACCGCCCCGATGTGCTCAAGGAAGGCGACGTTCGGCCCGACGACGAGCACTCCCGCGCGGGAGAGCCGATCGCGGTGGGCGTAGAGCAGCCAGGCGGCGCGGTGCAGTCCGACCGCGGTCTTGCCGGTGCCGGGCGCGCCCTGGACGCAGATGCTCGTCGCGAGCCCGGCCCGGACGATCTCGTCCTGCTCGGGCTGGATGGTCGCGACGATGTCGCGCATCGGCCCCACGCGTGGCCGCTCGATCTCGGCCTGCAGGATGGCGCTGCGTCGTTCGCCCTCGGTGCGGTCCTGCAGATGCTCGTCCTCGTATGCCGTGAGCAGCCCGGAGTCGACGCCGAAGCGCCGGCGCAGGGTGACGCCCATCGGGTCGGTGCGGGTGGCGCGGTAGAAGGCGCCGGAGAGGTCGGCGCGCCAGTCGATGACGAGCGGGTCGCCGTGCTCGTCGTGGATGTGCCGGCGCCCGATGTACCAGTCGGCGTGGCCCTCGACGTCGTGGTCGAGACCGATCCGGCCGAAGAAGAGGGTCGAGGTGGGGTCGTCGGCGAGGGTCTTGACCCGCTCGTGCAGGGTGAGGGCGAGGAACTCGCTGGAGACCCTGTCGCCGGCAACAGCGTTGTCGCGCAACGCCTCTGTCTTGCGGCGCATCCGGGCGAGCTCGGCGCGGGACCGGTCGAGGTGGGCCTGCTCACGGCCCAGCTCGGGGTCCTGCGCCGTGGGGGTGGTGGCGGCGGCGGTGGTGGTGTGGTGCGGATCGGGAGGGTGGTCGGGCACGGGCATGGCGAAGCACCTCCGGCGCGAGAAGGGGGAGGAGCATTCCTACTCCGCTCGTCGGTTCGGGTCAATGACTACCGGCGAGTAACATGCACGGCATGCCACGAGCGCTCCCGACGCTGGCCGCCGTCCTGCGGGGCCGCGGCGGGCACGTCGACCTCACCAAGGTCGCCATCCCCGCCTTCACCGTGACGATGCTCATCGAGCACCTGGCGCTGCGGCGCCGGGCGACCGTCGCCCCCGACGCCGACCTGCCGGCCGAGGTGTCCAATGTGGCCCGCCCGGTCGGCTACGAGCTGCGCGACGCCGCGGCGAGCCTCGCCATGGGCATCGGCATGCTCGCCGTGGGAGTGGCCACCGAGCGGGCTCTCGGCCCCCTGCACGAGCGCCTCACCCGCACCGGCCCGGCCCACCGCGCCCGGCTCGGCAGCCGACGCGGCGCGGTCGTCACGGCGATCCTGCTGTGGGACCTGCTCTACTACTGGCGACACCGGTGGGGTCACGAGGTCCGGCTGCTGTGGGCCGGCCACGTCAACCACCACTCGTCCGAGCGCTACAACCTCTCGACCGCGCTGCGCCAGTCGTGGACCGGGGTGCTGGCCGACTGGGTGATCTGGCCGATGTACCTGCTCGGCTTCACCCCACGCCAGGTTGCGCTCGCCGGCCAGCTCAACCTGCTCTACCAGTACTGGGTGCACACCGAGGTCGTCGACCGGCTGCCCCGCCCGATCGAGTACGTGCTCGACACCGCCTCGCACCACCGGGTCCACCACGGCAGCAACAGCCAGTACCTCGACCGCAACTACGGCGGCATCCTCATCCTCTGGGACCGCTGGTTCGGCACCTTCGAGCCGGAACGGGAGCGCGTCCGCTATGGGTTGACGACGAACATCGACACCTTCAACCCGGTCACCATCGCCTTCCACGAGTATGCCGCGATCGCCCGTGACGTCCGCGCCGCCCGCGGCTGGCGGGCCAAGCTCGGCCACGTGCTCGGCCCACCCGGCTGGCGCCCGACCACCCCGACCACCCCGACACGCCGCCCCTACCCGGAGTAACCGCTTACCTGGGCATCCGTGCCGTACGGCACGGATGCCCAGGTAAGCGGTTACTCCAGGAGGCGACGGCGTGTCGTTTCGTGTCTGTCGTGTCAGGTCGCGACGCCCCCGGGGCCGCTCAGCTCACCAGGGTGAGTGCCGACTGGGCCGTCCGGGTGTCCATGTCCTTGCCCGGTTCAGGTGGTCGTCGACCTCGGCGGCGCAGCCGATCATCCGGCCGAAGAGGAAGGCCGTGAAGGCGGCATTCGACAGCTGCGCCTCGCCGACCTCGCCGGAGCGATAGGCAGGCCACAGCATCCTCAGCAGCAGGGTCGCGATGAGCGCGTCGACGTTGACGGCGAAGACGTTCTTCGTGACGCCCTCGTCATGCAGGGCCACGACGAGGTGGCGGTAGTAGTCGTGGAAGACGTTGTAGCGGCCCTGCCGCTCCATCGTCTCGCGCACGTACTCCTCCCGTGGGTCGACGTTGACCGGCTTGCCCTTGAAGACGGGGTGGTTGATGCATGGGATCGTGTCGGCCTTGAGTGCACCGGCCGCCTTGCTGCGCACCTTCACCTCGCCGTACTCCGCGGCATACCGGCGGGCCATCGCGGTGAGGTCGAGTCCGTGCATCGGATCTCCCGGGTCCTCAAGCTCGACGCCATGGAATCGCTTGAGCAGGAAGGCGATTCCCTCGAAGCCGTTGCCGCCGTGCGAGTATCCGGCGTGCGTGAGGAAGCCCATCATCGCCTTGTTGAGCAGCACCCGCTCCGGCGTCTGCGGGCCGTCGGCGGAGACCGCTCCCTTGGCGCCCTGGGCGGTGATCGACCCGGGTCCGTTGGTGAGCAGCAGCCCGCTGAGCATCCGGAAGTCCGCGATCGTCGCCTCGTCCGGCCGGTGCCCGAGGAGCGCCGTCGCGGCCAGCTCGGTCAACGACGCCCGATCGAGAAGCTCGCTGATGTCGTATGCCGCGAAGCGCCCCGGTTCGTGCAGCGCCTCCGGCGCCGCGGCGCCGACGATCGTCGCGAACAGCTCCATCCACCAGGGCAGCTCCTGTGCCGTGGTCCGGCTGATCTGCTTGTCCAGCAACGGCTGCCAGGCAAGGGTGAGGGCCGTCGCGGCCGTCACCCCGGTGGCGCTCGGATGCCCGTCGAGCCCGCGCAGCCAGCGGACGAAGACCGGGTCGACGCCCCGGGCGACGAGCCCGTGCAGCATCGCCTCGGCGAGCGGGTCCGGCTCAGCCGTGGTGACGAGAGCCCGCAACTCGTCGCTCGGCGTCACGGCCGAGCAGTCGTATGCCGCGTCGCACGGGTCCGTGAGTCCCCGGTGCGCGAACAAGTCGATCATCCCGGCCGTGGCCGAGCGGGCAGCGTGCGTCGTCGCCGGGCCGCACAGCGCGACGGCCGCGGCGGCGACGACGTTCGGGGTGTTGCCGGCGGCGCGCGCCGCGCTCGCTGCTGCCAGGTGCGGCGTGCCGTGCAGGCACAGGCGGGCTCCGACGGCGACGTTGACCAGTGCCTCGTCGATCGCAGTTGCCTTGCGCCCCAACAGAGCCAGCACGATGTTGGCCTCCATCGAGTGGCTCGCTGCGGTGAGGATCGAGGTGCCGCGCAGGTGCGAGACCTGGGTGGCGGGGTCCATGAACGACGCGGCGGACGCGTCCTTCATCGACTGGCGTGGCGGCACTGCGCCGATCTGCTCGTCGAGTGCCCGGATCTGCTCGTCGTAGGGCGGCATCGCCACGGTGACCGGCAGGTCGAGCTCGGGCGGCAGGGCGAGCCCGCGGTTGCTGCCGAACCACGGCTTGAGCTCGAGGCTCCCCTCGGGCGCGAAGTCGGGTTGCACACCGTGCTTGGCCATCACCGCGGTGAGCGCCTCGGGGATGTGCGCGATGTTCGTGACCACCGCGCCCCACTGGGAGTGCACGGGGTGCTCGGGGGTGTAGATGTCCGCCACCTCGAGCTTGTCCATGAGCCACCGCTCCTTGGCGGCCGCGTCGTCGCCGCTGCCGCCCATCGCGCCGGCATGGCCGACGGCGCGGGTGAGCCGGCTCTTCCACCGGCCGACGACGCAGGCGACGATCGGCTTGGTGAAGTCGGCGTCGAGCTCGTAGTAGCCACCCGGCTCGACGTAGAGCACGGCCGCCTTGGTGCGGGCGTCGTTCGCGAGCGCATACGCGAACTCTGGTGCGGCGTAATGGATGTAGACGTCCTTGCCGCTGGAGATGAGGGTTGTCGTGCCCCAGCCGCCCATCCGCAGATAGGTGGCGATGGTCGTCGTGAAGTTGCCCGAGTTGGACAGGATCGCGATCGAGCCCTTGCGCAGCGCCTCGCTCGGGGTGTTGCCGCCCAGGGCTCCGCCGATGCGGACGTGATGCCACGAGTCGGCGACGCCGAGGCTGTTGGCGCCGAAGATGTCGATCCCGTTGAGCTGGCCCATCGCCCGGATCTCGCGGGCGTCGTGCGCGGGGATCTTCTCGGTGACGATGAAGATCTTCTCGAGGTCCGGGTTGACCCGGATGAGCTCGCCGACACCGTGCCGGGCGGCCGCCGGGGGCAGGTAGACGACGCCGGCGTTGAAGCGGTGCCCGTCGGCCATGCCGTCGGCGACGGTGTCATAGACGGGTATGCCGCCCAGGGCGGTCTCGAGGGTCCGGCCCCCACGTCCGGGTGAGGTGCCGAAGACGACGTTGCCGCCGGAGTACTCGTGGCTCACCGGGGTGACGTCGCGGGACTCCCCACCGAGGATGTTGAGCACGCACACGCGGTCCTCGCGGGTGGCCACCTGGTCGAGCGAGCTGATGCCGACGTAGAACTTGAATCGGCCAAGGCCCTTCTGGTACATGGGTTCTCGTCTCCTCTCAGCGTCCCATGACGCGAGCGACCTGCTCGCGTCCGCCGGCCTTCATCCAGGCGTCGGCGGCCTTGGCATAGTTGATGACCTCGCTCATGTCGGAGTCGAAGCCGAACATCCGATAGGGGATCTGCAGGGCGTCGAAGGTGTCCCGCAGCACGCCCATGCCCCGGATCAGGTGCGGCCCGCCACGGCCGACCACGGCATACAGCGGCGTTGGTCCGTGACTGGCGACGTACTCGCGCAAGGCGTCGGCCATCGCCCGGAAGGTCTCGAAGATGTCGGTGTTGTTCGCCTTGCCGCCGATGACGAAGAGGACGTTGGTCTGCGGCAGCCAGTAGCGGTAGCAGATCCGGGCCAGCTCCTTCATCTTCGGGTAGGGCGGGTTGCCGCCGAAGTCCGAGGAGATGATCGCGTCGTCGCCGAGCAGCTCGGAGACGAGCGAGTTCGCCCCACCGCCGAAGGTCGGCGCGAGGATCGTGCCGTGCGGGTTGACGACGTAGACGTCGCTCTGCCCCTGGTAGGTGCGCAGCTGGTTGACCTCGTGCTCGAAGTCGGAGTAGGTCACCGAGAAGAGCGAGCGAGGCAGCCCGAGCCGGTCCACCCGCGGGTCGTCGCGGTCGAAGCCGCACTTGAAGTCGCAGGCGATCGGCGTGAGGTGGCCGTCGCCGTCGGCGCGCATCCGGATCGGGTTGAGCTCGAGGGTCGTCATGCCGAACTCGTGGAAGAGCTCCCACAGGTCGGGCAGGTGCTGCACGAGCGGCGAGACGACCTCGCGCGGCGCGCCGATCGAGCGCAGCGCGTTGGCGACGACGAAGGCCTTCATCCCGGTGAGGGACTCGAAGGGCACCTGGGCGACCTGGTCCTTGGGCAGCTCCTCGATGCCCACGCCGCCGTGGTGCGTGATGGTGAGCGTCGGGGCCCGGAAGTGGGTCGAGTCGGTGAGCGAGACGTAGATCTCGTGCTGAGCTGGGACGAGCTGCTCGTAGGTGACGCCGTTGGCCTTGGCCACCTGGCTGCCGACCCGGTGCTCGACGAAGTAGAGCCGCTCCTTCTCCGCGAGGGCGGTGGCGAGGTCACTGGCTCTGCCGATGAGCCCCGCCTTCCCCTTCTTGCCGATGCCCCCCTTGAAGACCGGCTTGATGAGGATTTCGCCGTGTCGCTGGATGAGGTCCTTGATCTCCTGCTCGGTCGCGGCCGGGCCGAGGACCTCGGGGGTGGGGAATCCGGCGAACCGCAGGATCGGCGCGCCGTGCAGCATCCCGGTGACGTTCATATGGGCTCCACGTGGACAAGGGCTCAGGCATGTTCCGCCTGCTCTTCCACGCTAGCCCTGGCCCGATCCGGACGGCCGTGGACCTAGGTCCTCCCGCGGCCCCGCGACACGCCGCCCCTTCCCGGAGTAACCGCTTACCTGGGCATCCGTGCCGTACGGCACGGATGCCCAGGTAAGCGGTTACTCCGGGAGACCCCGGCGTGTCGGGTCAGGCCTGGGGGCGGGCGGCCAGGGCGACCTTGACGTCGAGGGTCTGGCCCCCGCGCACGACCGTCAGGGTGACGGTGGCCCCGACCCGCTGCTCGCGGATCGCCGCGACCAGCCCGAGGGAGGAGTCGACTCGACGACCGTCGAGGGCAACGACCGCGTCGCCCGCCTGCAGCCCGGCCTGCGCGGCGGGTGAGCCGGCCGCGACCGTCCTCACGACGGCGGCCTCGCGGGTGGCGGTGCCGGTCGTGGCTGTGCCGTCGGCGCTCGACACCCCGAGGTAGGCATGCTGAGCGGTCCCGGTGGCGATGAGCTGCTCGGTGATCAGCTTGGCGGTGTTCGACGGGATCGCGAAGCCGATGCCGATGTTGCCGCCCTGCCCCGACCCGGTGCTGCCGCCGAGCGAGGCGATCGCCGAGTTGATCCCGACCAGCCGACCGCTCGCGTCGACGAGCGCGCCGCCGGAGTTGCCGGGGTTGATCGCCGCCGAGGTCTGGATCGCATTGGTCACGACGGTGTCCGCCGAGCTCGCACCGCCGCGCGGCGGCTGCTGCTGCGAGCTGCCGGTCGACACCGGTCGGTCGAGCGCGCTGACGATGCCGGTCGTCACGGTGCCGGCCAGCCCGAGTGGATTGCCGACCGCCA
This sequence comes from Dermatophilaceae bacterium, assembly GCA_035448065.1. Taxonomy (GTDB): domain Bacteria; phylum Actinomycetota; class Actinomycetes; order Actinomycetales; family Dermatophilaceae; genus Phosphoribacter. The sequence continues at coordinate 12,330 of DAOTIG010000057.1, read as the reverse complement.
TCACCGGGTCGCCGACGGCCAGCGCCTTCGAGTCGCCGAAGGAGATCGGCCGCAGGTCGCTCGGCGGGTTGGTCAGCTGCAGCACCGCGAGATCCGTTGACGGGTCGGTGCCGACGATGGTCGCGGCATACGTGCGGCCGTCGTCGAGCGTGACCCGCAAGGTCGCGCCGCTGCCGCCGCCGGTCGCGACGTGATTGTTCGTGAGCACGTGGCCGGCCGTGTCGATGACCACGCCACTGCCCTCGCCCTCGCCCTGCGGTCCGGAGACCGCGATGGCGACCACGCTGGGCGACACCGCCTTGGCCGTCGCGGTCCAGTCCGGCGTACTGCCGTTCGCCTGGACGACCGGCGCGTTCACCTGGGGCAGCGCGGCCGACTGGCTGGCGGTCGCCGGCGCCGCCGCCGGTCCGGTCGTCCGCGCCACGGCATACGTGCCTCCGGTCGCCAGACCGGCCGAGAGGAGCGCAACGAGCGACAGCTCAGCCACCCTGCGTCGTCCCGAGCGCTCCTGCGGTGCAACCCGATTCGGCTCAGCGCCCCACGCCGTGGGCTGCTGGAAGGCCGGCGGAGCCTGGGTGGTGGCCGGCTGCGGCCAGGGGTCGAAAGGCTGCGGACCGCTGGGTGGGCGGGTGTCGAGGGTCATCGGCGCTCCTGGGCTCGGTCTGTCCGCACAGCACACGTCCCGAATGTGGCAGCCCGCTGGTGTTTGCCTGTGGCGACCCTGTGCATCGCTCGTGCCGCACACTGTCGTAGGTGACCTTCGTCGAGCTCGCCGCCGCCCTGCACGACGCCGGTATGCCGTGGGCTCCGGCACCCGGCGACCGATTTGTCGTGCGGGTGGCCGGGATGGAGTCGGACGTCTTCGTGCTGTCGGACCTCACCGCCGACGTGCACGAGTTCGTCGACGGCACGGTCATCGGCTTCAACGGCACCGTCGAGTGGGCGCTGGACTCGGTGGCCCTCGAGGACGTGCTCTGGCTGCCTCGCGAGGATCAGCTTCGAACGGCGTTGGGAGACAGGTTCGCTCGGCTCGAGGCGGTGCCGGGCGGAGCCGTCGTCACGCTGATCGACGGCACGCGGCATACCGACCTCGACGCCGAGCGAGCCTATGCGCGAGCCCTGCTCGCGGCTCTCGCGCGCTAGGCCGCGACAGTCGGCCTCTGGCGCCGGAGGGTCGGGAGGGTGGTCCGGGCTCCGGCCCGGGTGGGGGTAGCCCGGCTACCCGGTGGTGGAGGGGCCCACCACCGCGTATCCGCGCAGAAGGCCTGCAGCGTCCACCGGGCCGGGTCGCGGGGCCGCCGGTAGCGTGACGGCCATGGATCGGGTGGACCGGCGCGCCTGGGCGACACGAGTCGCCCCGGCGTGGCTGCTCTGGCTGCTGTATGCCGCGGCCGTCGCCGTCGCCGTCGCCGTCGCCGTCGTGGTCGGCATCGGCCAGCGCTGGCTGGTCTCCTCCTCGATCGAGTCGGACCCGAACGAGCCGCCGGCGGCCGGCCTCTATCGGCTCATCGACCTGTTGGGCTCGGGCGTAAGTCTGGTCGCCACGCTCCTGCTCTCCTTCGCCCTCCTCGGCGCGGCCCTGCTCGCCATCGGCAGCACGGGCGCCGGCGGGTGGCTGCTGCTGCAGCTGCAGGAGCCGCGAACCGAGGCACAGATGCGCGCCTACATCGGCTCGCATGGGATGGCCCAGCTCGCCTACGGTGTCCTCGGGATCGCCCTGACGTGGGGGTTCTGGTCCGTTGCCCATCGGGGCGTGCCCGCGCTGCCGGACCCAGCGCTCGGAGCGTCGGACATCGAGGCAGCTTCGGAGGTCGATGCAGCCGCGGGCCCTTCGGCGCAGCGCCACACTGCACCGCCGGCGACGGCGACAGAGCCGCCGGCGGCCGACGGCGGGATTGCCGCAGCCGACCCGCACGCGGCATACCGTCGCCCCGACCGCTGACCTCCCACCGGGGACGAGACCTAGCTGTGCCAAGGTGTCAGAGGTCGTCGGCGTCGACGATCCGATAGGCGTAGCCCTGCTCGGCGAGGAAGCGCTGCCGGTGCGCGGCGAAGTCGGCGTCGACGGTGTCCCGCGACACGACCGTGTAGAAGTGCGCGGTGCGCCCGTCGCCCTTGGGCCGCAACAGCCGCCCAAGCCGCTGCGCCTCCTCCTGACGCGATCCGAAGGTCCCCGACACCTGGATCGCCACCGAGGCCTCGGGCAGGTCGATCGAGAAGTTCGCCACCTTGGACACGACGAGCAGCGGGATCTCGCCGGCGCGGAAGGCGTCGAAGAGCCGCTGTCGCTCCTTGACCGTCGTCTCCCCGGTGATCAGCGGAGCATCCAATCGCCCTGCGAGAGTGTCGAGCTGGTCGAGATACTGACCGATCACAAGGGTGGGCTCGCCGGTATGCCGCGCCACCAGCCGCTCGACGACGCGGTCCTTGCTCGGCGTGCAGGACGCGAGCCGGTAGCGCTCCTCAGGCTCGGCCACGGCATACGCCATCCGCTCGCCCTCGGGCAGGGTCACCCGCACCTCGACGCAGTCGGCCGGTGCGATGTAGCCCTGCGCCTCGATGTCCTTCCACGGCGCGTCGAAGCGCTTGGGCCCGATGAGCGAGAAGACGTCGGACTCGCGGCCGTCCTCGCGGACCAGGGTCGCGGTGAGCCCCAGTCGCCGGCGGGCCTGCAGGTCGGCGGTCATCCGGAAGACCGGTGCCGGCAGCAGGTGCACCTCGTCGTAGACGACCAGGCCCCAATCGCGGGCGTCCAGCAGCTCGAGGTGCGGATAGACGCCCTTCCGGCGGACCGACAGCACCTGGTAGGTCGCGATGGTGACCGGCCGGATCTCCTTGCGGCTGCCTGAGTACTCGCCGATCTCGTTCTCGGTCAACGTGGTTCGCCGCAACAGCTCGTCGCGCCACTGTCGGGCAGCCACGGTGTTCGTCACGAGGATGAGCGTTGTCGCGCTCGCGGCCGCCATCGCCCCGGCGCCGACGATCGTCTTGCCCGCACCGCACGGCAGCACGACGACTCCCGACCCGCCGTGCCAGAAGCCGTCGACGGCGTGCCGCTGGTAGGGCCGCATCGTCCAGCCGTCCTCGACGAGCGCGATCGGATGGGCCTCGCCGTCGACATAGCCGGCGAGGTCCTCGGCCGGCCAGCCGATCTTGAGCAGCTGCTGCTTGAGGTGCCCGCGCTCCGACGGGTGGACGAGCACCGTGTCGGCGTCGACCCGCTCGCCCACCATGGGCTGGATCCGCTTGTGCCGCAACACTTCCTCGAGCACCGGGCGGTCCGTCGTGTGCAGTACGAGGCCATGTGTGGGGTGCTTCTCGAGGGTGAGCCGGCCATAGCGGGCCATCGTGTCGGCGATGTCGACGAGCAGGGCCTGCGGCACGGCATACCGGCTGTGCGTGAGGAGCGCGTCGACGACCTGCTCGGCGTCGTGTCCGGCCGCGCGCGCGTTCCAGAGCCCGAGCGGCGTCACCCGGTAGGTGTGCACATGCTCGGGCGCCCGCTCGAGCTCGGCGAACGGAGCGATCGCCCGGCGGGCCGCCTCGGCCTGCGGGTGGTCGACCTCGAGCAGGAGCGTCTTGTCGCTCTGGACGATGAGTGGTCCGTCGGCCATCCGGTCAGCGGTTGCGCATCATCGAGAGGATCCACCAGACCAGGGGGATGCCGATGGCGACGTTGACCGCGAAGACGATCCAGCCCAGCTTGGTCGTCTTCGCGGCCTTCGCGGGGCTCTTCGCGTTGTCGCGCATGGCCAGGATGGACATGATCGCGCTCGGCGGCCCGATCAGCCCGGTCGCCACGATGCCGAGGATCGACGCGGCGAGCAGGATGATCGCCGACGTGTTCTTCGGCGCCACCGCGGGCTGCGCCTGATAGCCGCCGGGGTATGCCGCCTGGCCCGGATAGCCCCCAGGCGCGGCATACGGGTTGGCGCCGTAGGGCGACTGCGGCTGGCCATAGGGCGACTGCTGGCCCGGTGCGCCGTAGGGCGAGGTGGGCTGGGCCGGCTGACCGTAGGGCGAGAAGCCCTGGCTCGGCTGACCGTAGGGGGAGGACGGCTGTCCGTAGGGGGAGGGACCCTGGCTCGGCTGACCGTAGGGCGAGGAGCCCTGGCTCGGCTGACCGTAGGGCGAGGAACCCTGGCTCGGCTGACCGTAGGGGGAGCCGGGCTGGCTCGGCTGTCCGTAGGGGGAGGATCCCTGACCCGGCTGACCGTAGGGGGAGGTGGACTGCCCAGGCTGTCCGTAGGACGAGGAGCCGGGCTGGCCGTAAGGGGACGCCGGGGCCGGCGGGCTGCCCTGGCCGGGCTGGCTGCCGTAGGGCGAGAAGCCGCCGGACTGACCGGGCTGCCCGTAGGGCGACGGCGGGCTGGTCGGCTGCTGCTGGCCATAGGGGCTGCCCGACCCGGACGGCGGACCGTAGGGCGATGGTGACCCGCTGGGTGCCGGCTGCTGGCCGTAGGGCGGCGGTGGGGGCGGCGGTCCAGCCGGGCTCGGCGAGCCGACCGAGGGTGCACCGCTCTGTCCGGCGCTGGGCGCGGCGGCCGGACCGGGTCGGTGGGCGGGGTGTCCCGGCGGCGGCGGGACACTCGGATAGCCGGGCCACGGCTGGTCCGACGCCAACTGGCCGGCCTCGCGGGCGGGCCCCGGCGCCTGGCCACGAGCCTCCGACGAGGGCTCGAACCGGGGCATCCGGGCGGTCGGTGCCACCTGCGGAAGCGCCTCGGTGGGGGCGTGCTCGGCCCGCGAGGTCTCAGCCGAGTGCTCGGCCTGCGCGGGCTCAGCAGGGGAGCCCCCCTGGGCTGGTGCCGGCGATCCGGTGGACGACGCGGGCGACTCGTGCCGCGCGGCATACCGTCCGGTGCTCTCGCTGGCGGAGTCCTGAACCGGGGCCGGCGCCGGGCTGACCCGGGTGGTGGGAATGTGGGCGTCGTCGTCGAGCGGGCTGTCCGCCGACTCGGCGGGGGTCGCGTGCTCGTGCTCCGGCGTGTAGCGGCCGCCGGCCATGAAGGCCGCCCACCGGTCTGCGCTGGCCTTCTCGTCCGGGTTGTCCCGGGTGACCTCGTCCGACATTGACGCCCTCCCTGACGGTTCCTGCGGGCGAGACTACTCGCTCACGTCGCGGCACACCCGACTCGGCTGTGCTGCGAGAATGTGCTGCCGATCGACGGAGCCCGTTGCCACCGGAGGAGCACCATGCGATCACCCCAGCTCGAGCGTGACCCTAGCCTCCCGCCCCAGGTGCGGATCTACGAGGTCGGCGCTCGCGACGGCCTGCAGAACGAGTCCGGCATCGTGCCCGCCGCGACGAAGGCCGAGCTGATCCGCCGGCTCGGCGCCGCCGGTCTCGGCACGATCGAGACGACCTCCTTCGTCAACCCGCAGTGGGTGCCGCAGCTGGCCGACGCCGCCGAGGTGCTCGCACTGCTGGGCCCGGCAGGCGTCGGCCGCGACCGGCCGGTGCTTGTGCCCAACGTGCGTGGCTTGGATCGTGCGCTCGCGGCGGGCTGCCAAGCCATCGCGATCTTCGGCAGCGCCACCGAGACCTTCGCCCAGCGCAACCTGGGCCGGTCGATGGCCGAGTCGGTGGCGATGTTCGCGCCGGTCGTGCAGCAGGCCCGCGAGGCGGGGCTGTGGGTGCGGGCGTACGTGTCGATGTGCTTCGGCGACCCGTGGGAGGGGGACGTGCCCACCGGCCAGGTCGTCGCCGCCGCCCAGTCGCTCATGGACCTCGGCTGCGACGAGCTCTCGCTCGGCGACACCATCGGCGTCGCCACCACCGGCCAGGTGCATGCCCTGCTCGACGGCCTGGACCGGGTCGGCATCGGCCGAGAGCGGATCGCCGTGCACTTCCACGACACCTACGGCCAGGCCCTCGCCAACACGCTGGCCGCGCTGCGTGACGGGGTGACCATCGTCGACTCGTCGGCCGGCGGCCTGGGCGGCTGTCCCTACGCCAAGAGCGCCACCGGCAACCTCGCCACTGAGGACCTGGTCTGGGCGTTGCACGGCGCCGGCGTGCAGACGGGGGTCGACCTGCCCGCGCTCGTCGAGACCAGCCGCTGGCTGGCGGGTGAGCTGGGCCGTCCGTCGCCGTCGCGGGTCGTCCGGGCGCTGACCGGGAGCTGACGACGGCTGAGGTCGGTCGCTCAGGCCCGGCGGTCAGCTCGGGGCGGCCCCGGTGATCCGGTGCAGCAGGTAGACCTGCTCGGCGTCGGACTCGCCGGACACGGCATACACGCGGCCGCCGTCGATCCGCACCGGCCGCACGAGGTGCCGCGTGGTGCGTCCGTTGCCGTCGGCATAGCCGATCCACACCGCCATCGCGTCGCTCGACGCACGGCGCAGCAGCGCCGCAACGTCGGCCGGATCCCCGGCCAGCACGGCGGCAGCGGAGGCGCCGGCGGCCGGGCGGGGTGGCGCGGCCCGCAGTGCGGTGACGACCGACCGGGCCAGCGCGGTGTCGACGACAGTGGTGACCGGCTCGCGGGCGATCGTGTTTCGGCGTGGCCGGGCTCGCCGCGCGGTCGCCTCGGCGACGACGAGGGTGCCGTCGAAGGCCTCGTGCGCGGGGGCGTATCCGGCCGACCGCAGGAGGTCGACGAGCACACCGGGCTCGGCCCGTGACACAAGCACGGTGGGCGCGATCCGGCGCAGCAACGCCGGGGCCAGCGCGCGATCGGCGAGCATCGCGGCGAGCACCGCCTCGTCGTCCGATCGCAGGTATGCCGTGGCGCCACCGACCCGCGTCAGGCCGTGCCGGCGGGCGACGTCGCGGACGAGGTAGTCCAGCGGCTGCGGCACCGGCGTGCGGCTGCTCTCGGCGAGCCGGGCGAGCACGTCGTCAGCGACCCAGCCGGCGTCGAAGGCTCGGCGTACCGACTCGGCAGAGAAGCGCAATACCGTTGCGCCGCCGCGGGACTCGACGTCGCTGACGAGGCGCATGAAGCGGCCGAGCTCGCCGTCGAGCGGCCCGGGGGCGATCGCCGTGAGGTCAGCCTGCAGCAGCACGTGGTCGACTGCCGCGGGCAGCTGCGCCTCGGCAGCGGCGACGAGATCGCCGCCGTCGCGGAGCACCCGACCGGCGCTCGTCAGCGCTCCGAGCCCGGTGACCCCGAGCCAGTCGGCCTCCTGCAGCACCGCCGCACCGGACCGCGCTCCGGTCTCCGGGTCACGCAACGGGCGGCGCCACGCGATCCGGGCGAGCAGGGTCGCCGGGGTCGGGGCCCAGCCCGGCTCGAGGCCGGCCAGCTCGTCGAGCACGTCGGTGCGGTGGGCCCGCACCGGGGGCCACTGGGTCTCGGGCGACAGCGCCGTCACCGCGCTGCCGGAGTCACGACCGCCCACGAGGTATGCCGCGCGCGTGCCGCCCAGCCACGCCTGCGCGAGCACCGCCCACCGGTCCGCGGCCGGCCGGCCCGACCAGGTGTCGAGGTCCCCGGTCGGCGCCCACACGGGCGCGTCGGGGTCGCCGTCGTCGGCGATGAGGCGGGCGTCGTGCAAGAGGTGGACGAGCCAGGCGGCATACCCGCTGTCGACGTCGAGCTGGCGGGCGACGAGGGCGAGGTCGCGGACGCCGAGTCCGCCGGAGCGCAGCACCCGGGGCGGGGTGCGGCTCCACCGGGCGGCCAGCTCCTCGACGTGCGAGAGCAGGTCGCGCGCGGCAGCCCCGCCCGCTCGGTCGACCTGGGTCTGCTCGAGCTGGGTGCCGTCGAGGTCGGGGGGCTCGAGCTGCGGATCGCGATGCAGCCGCCCGCTGCGCAGGGCGAGGGCCACCTCGCGGACCAGGCAGACGTGCCCGACGCCGCTCGGGGCGACCAGGCCGGTGCCGAGCAGCCAGTCGGCGCCCTCCCGCGCCGGACCGGTCGCGGGCACGCTCGCCAGCGGCGGCCCCCAGGTGAGCCGGTCGAGGATCGCCCGAGCCGACGCGGGGGCGTCGGCGAGCAGCTCGCCGAGGCGGTCGAGGGGCGGGGCGGCCGCGGGCTGACGGGCCGGGACCTCGGCGGCGCGGATGCCGAGCCCGGCCGGATGCGGTCCGAGCGCCTCGGCGGCCGCGCGCACGACCTGCCAGCCCTCGGCGCTGCGCCAGAGGACCGCGAGCGCCCCCAGGTGGGCGAGCCGATCCCCGGCCGGGGCGCCGAGCAGGGTGGCGACGGTCTGCTCGGTCGCGTGCCCGACGGCGTCCTCGGCGACCACGACGGCCTGCAGGGTCTGCAGCAGGCCGCGGTCGAGACGCTCGACGACCCGCCGAGCGCTCGGACCGGATGCCGCGCGGGCGGCCAGCGCGGGCAGGTCGGCCGGCGCCGGGCGGGCGAGGTCGGGGCGGGCGACGAGCAGCGCCGCGAGCTCGTCGTCGCTGCGGGCCCGCAGGTCGTCGGCGAGGCTGCGGCTGGGCATCGGACCATCCTCGCACCCAGGTGCCGTCTCGCGGCATACCCGCTTGCGCTCCACCACTAGGCTGGGAGGTGCGCGAGAGCCGCGCGAGGAGCCGGTCACCGCAGGCCGGTACGAGCACGAGGTGACGCAGGTGCCGACGGGCAAGGTCAAGTGGTACGACGCCGAGAAGGGCTTCGGCTTCATCTCCGACGACGACGGAGGCGACGTCTTCGTGCACGCCAACGCGCTGCCCGAGGGCGCGACGGTCAAGGGCGGCACGCGGGTCGAGTTCAGCGTCGTCGACGGTCGACGCGGGGCGCAGGCGATGGCGGTCAAGGTGCTCGAGGCGCCTCCGTCGGTCGCGGCCGCCCAGCGCGCCGCGCATCGCAAGCCGACCGAGGACATGGTCGTCATCGTCGAGGACCTCATCAAGCTGCTCGACGGGACGTCCGAGTCGCTGCGGCGGGGCAAGTACCCCGACAAGCAGCACGCACACAAGGTCGCTCAGGTGCTGCGCGCGGTGGCCGCCGACCTGGAGGCCTGATGATCGACGTCACGTCGGACGCGACCCTCGTCGGTGCGGTCGAGCTGGCCCGCGAGGCTGCCGTCGACATCGCCGAGCCGGGCGCGGTCGGCGAGCACGTCGAGTGCCGGATGGATGCCGAGCGGCTGGCCACCCACTACTTCGCCTGCGAGTCCAGCGGCTATGTCGGCTGGCGGTGGGCGGTGACGGTCGCCCGAGCGCCGCGGCAGAAGGTCGCGACGGTGTGCGAGGCCTCGCTGCTGCCCGGCGCGGACGCGATCCTCGCGCCGGAGTGGGTGCCCTACTCGGAGCGGATCGCGCCCGGGGATCTCGGGGTCGGCGACCTGCTGCCCTATCGGGCGGAGGATCCCAACCTGCAGGCGGGCTTCGAGGCGACGGGTGACGAGGAGGCCGACCGGCTCGCGCTCGAGGAGCTCGGGCTGGGCCGCAAGCGGGTGCTGTCGCCCGAGGGGCGGGCCGCCGCGGCCGAGCGCTGGTATGCCGGTGAGCACGGACCGCGGACCGAGCTGGCCGAGAAGGCACCGGAGCCGTGCGCGACGTGTGGCTACTTCCTGCCGATGGCGGGGGCGCTGCGCCGGACCTTCGGGGTGTGCGCCAACGAGTGGTCGCCGTCGGACGGCAAGGTCGTGTCGATCGACCACGGGTGCGGAGCGCACTCAGAGGTCGACGCGGAGCCGATCGCGAGCGTGCCGATGCCGGAGCCGATCGTCGACGAGCTGGCCATCGACGTCGAGCCGCGTGAGCTGCTGAGCGGTCAGGCCGAGGCGAGCGGTCAGGCCGAGGCGAGCGGTCAGGCCGAGGCGAGCGGTGAGACCGAGGCGAGCGGTGAGACCGAGGCGAGCGGTGAGACCGAGGCGGGCGAGCAGGCCGACCTGAACGAAGCGGCGGCGGGCGATGCCACGGCTGAGCAGGACATGCCTGTGGACCTGCCTGTGGGTGAGCTCGTCGATCATCAGCCCGAGGCCTGAGCCGTCGGTTGACGCGGTCGGGGACCATGCCCTTCCCGTCGATACGCTCTGGTGGGCTCCTCCACCAGATGCGTTGGTGGGCTCCTCCACCAGAGCGTAATCGCGCGGCATAGCGCCGTGGTCCTGCGCGCACCTGCTCAGCTCGGCGGGTGCTGGTCAGGCGTCCTGAGCGTTGCCCCGGCCGCGGCGGATGTAGGCCCAGGCGAAGGCGCCCAACCCGAGCCCGGCGACGCAGGTCCACGGCCACCACCGGCGCTCGCCGGTGTGCAGCTCGGGGACCACCAGGCAGACGACGAGCGCCACGGCCCAGAGAGCGTTGCCGACCGCGATGACCGGACCGGTCGGCACGTGCAGCGGAGTCCGGGCATCGAGCTGTGGCCGGGCATCGAGCTGTGGCCGGGCATCGAGGTGTGGCCGGGCATCGAGGTGTGGCCGGGCATCGAGCGGAGGCCGGTCGGTGCGGTGGTCGCCCTCGGCCGGGCCGCTGGCTCCTGGTCTCTCGCTCACCCGGGCAGCCTAACCCGACCCGTGCACCCGCTCACCCGTGCACCCGCTCGCCCACGAAGGGGCTCAGCGGGCCTCGCGCTCGTAGGCCGTGCCGAGGGCATCGGGCGCCGAGAGCTTGCGGCTGGACCAGCCGGCCGACACGACGACGAGCACGACGACGGTCATCAGGTAGGGGATCGAGTCGAGGATCTCGGGGGCGATCGCCACGCCCCGCGCCTGCAGGATCAGGCTGAGGCTGGCCAGCGCCCCGAACAGGTAGGCCCCGATCATCACCCAGGTTGGCCGCCAGAAGCCGAAGATGACCAGGGCCAGCGCGATCCAGCCCCGACCCGCGGTCATCCCGTCGACCCAGGTGGGCACGATGGACAGCGAGAAGGCGGCCCCGGCGAGGCCGGCGAAGGCGCCGCCGACGAGGGTGTGCGCGTATCGGGTGCGGATGACGTCGAGCCCCATCGCGTCGGCGGTCGACGGCGACTCTCCCACCGAGCGCAGGTTGAGCCCGGCCCGGGTGCGGAAGAGGTACCACGAGCAGACGGTGACGAGGACCCAGGAGACGTAGGTGAGCAGGGTCTGGTTGAACAGCAGCGGCCCGACGACCGGGAGGTCCTTGAGCCCGAAGAGGTTCATCGGGCTGAACTGGTGGGGGACCGGGTCCTTGAGCTTCCAGACGTTGGCGAGGTAGGACGACAGCCCAGCCGCACCGGCCAGGATGGTCAGCGCCAGGCCGCTCACCGTCTGGTTGACCCGCAGGGTGATCGTCGCGATCGCGTGCAGCAGTGACGTCCCCACACCGGCGGCCATCGCGGCCAGGGCCGCGAGCAGCAGGACCAGCCAGCTGGGGCCGCCCATCCGGGCCGAGGTCACCGACGCGACGACCGCGCCCATCAGCATCATGCCCTCGACGCCGAGGTTGAGCACGCCCGAGCGCTCGGCGAGCACCTCGCCGAGCGCAGCGATGAGCAGCGGGGTGCCGTAGAAGATCGCCGACACGAGCACGACCATGAGCAGGGTGTCGTTCATGCGGCCTGGGCCTCCACCTCGGCGGCGGTGGCCGGCCGAGCAGTCGCCCGCCGCACCCGATACCGGGTGAGGAACTCGCCGGAGACCGCACAGAAGAGCAGCAGCCCCTGCAGCAGGCCGACCAGGCCGGCCGGGAAGGACTCGCCCTGCAGCGACCGCCCGGCGTTGGCCAGGGCACCGAGCAACAGCGAGACCGGGACGACGGCGATGGGGTTCCACCGGGCCAGGGCCGCGACGACGATGCCGGTGTAGCCGTAGCCGGTCTGGCCCAGGCCCTTGGGGTCCAGGGTGTGCCGGATGTCGCCGATGTCGCTGGCGCCGCCGAGCCCGGCGAGCGCACCCGAGAGCGTCATGATGGCGAGCGACGTGCGCGGGACGCTGATCCCGGCATACCGAGCCGCCTCCGGCGAGTCGCTGACGACGCCGACCTCGAAGCCGAAGCGGGTGTAGCGGTAGAGCGCCCACAGCCCGACGGCCGCGACGCAGCCGAGCAGGAAGCCCAGCGGCAGGTTGAGGCCGCCGCCACCGAAGGCCGGCCACACGGCATCCTCGCCGACCGGCTTGCCCTGCGGGAAGACCTTGCCGCTGCCGGTGAGCAGCCGCCAGAAGGACTCGGAGCCGAAGATGAGGTAGGACGCGAGGTTGGCCGCGACGTAGTTGAGCATGAGTGTCGTGATGACCTCGTTGGTGCCGAAGCGCACCCGGAAGAAGCCCGGGATCGCGGCCCACAGGCCGCCGGCGAGCATGCCGGCGAGGATCATCAGCGGGATGGTGACGAAGCCGGACACCCCGTCGAGCGCCAGGCCGACACCCGAGGCCGCGACCGCGCCGAGGACGAACTGGCCCTGGCCACCGATGTTGAACAGCCCCATCTTGAATGCCGCGGCCGCGGCGAGACCGGTGAGCAGCAGCGGG
>DAOTIG010000056.1:0-19750 GCA_035448065.1 Dermatophilaceae bacterium | reverse complement strand
TGGCCGCCGCGTTGGAGGTCGTCGGTGGCGCCACCAAGGGCAAGGCCATCATCATCCTCAACCCGGTCGAGCCACCGCTCATGATGCGCAACTCGGTCTTCTGCGCGATCCCCGAGGAGGCCGGCGAGCCCGGTGAGCTGCAGGACCGGATCCTCGCGTCGATCCACGCGATGGTGGCCCGGGTGCAGGACTACGTGCCGGGCTATCACCTGCGCGCCGACCCGCAGTTCGACCATTCGCGAGAGCAGTGGCGCGGCATGGCCCGGGTCTTCGTCCCGATCGAGGTCAAGGGCCGCGGCGACTACCTGCCCGACTACGCAGGAAACCTCGACATCATCACGGCGGCGGCGGCCCGGGTCGGCGACATCATGATCGCCCATCGGCTGGGGGTCGCCTCGACCTGGAAGTCCTCCACCGACCTCGGTGAGCCGCCCGCGGGCGGCGCCGACGCGGCATACGCGACGACGGGAGCCTGAATCGCCATGGGAGACATGACAATCCGTCCCGAGGACGCCCCGGTGATCACCGAGCAGGTGACCGAGACCGAGGTTCTCGCCCGGACGCCGGATGCGGCGGCGCCGGGCGAGTCTCGGGACCTGCGGATCACCGACTCGACGCTGCGCGACGGGTCGCACGCGATGAGCCACCAGTTCACCGAGGAGCAGGTGCGCGGGGTCGTGCACGCCCTCGACGCCGCGGGTGTGCAGGTCATCGAGGTGACCCACGGCGACGGCCTGGGGGGCAGCAGCTTCAACTACGGCTTCTCGCTCGTCGACGAGTTGCGGCTCATCAAGGCGGCGGTCGACGAGGCCACGCAGGCCAAGATCGCGGTCCTCATGCTGCCCGGTCTCGGCACGGTGCACGACCTCAAGGCGGCCCACGCTGCCGGTGCGTCGGTGGCCCGGATCGCGACGCACTGCACCGAGGCGGACGTGTCGATTCAGCACTTCGGCGCCGCACGTGAGCTGGGGATGGAGACGGTCGGCTTCCTCATGCTGAGCCATCGGGCCAGCCCCCAGGTGCTCGCCCAGCAGGCGCGGATCATGGTCGACGCTGGCGCCCAGTGCGTCTACGTCGTCGACTCCGCCGGCGCGCTCGTGCTGTCGGACGCGCAGGAGCGAATCCAGGCCGTCATCAACGAGATCGCGCGTGACGGGGCGCAGGTCGGCTTCCACGGGCACCAGAACCTCTCGCTCGGCATCGCCAACTCGGTGCTCGCCTACCAGGCGGGTGCCAAGCAGATCGACGGGGCGCTGTGCGCACTCGGCGCGGGAGCCGGCAACTCGCCGACCGAGGTGCTTGCCGCGACCTTCGAGCGGATGGGCATCCGCACCGGCGTCGACCTCGGCGAGGTCCTGTCGGCCGCCGAGGAGGTGGTCCGGCCGTTCATCCCACGGCTGCCGTGGATGGATCGCGCGTCGATCACCCAGGGGTATGCCGGTGTCTACAGCTCGTTCCTGTTGCATGGGGAGCGGGCCTCGGCGCGCTACGGCGTCCCGGCGCACGCCATCCTGCAGCGGGTCGGCGAGCTCGGCTATGTCGGCGGCCAGGAGGACATGATCATCGACATCGCCCTCGAGCTGCAGCGCGACCGTGAGGCGGCCGAGCTCGGTGGTGGGCTCTTCGAGCCGGTCGGGGCACGCTGATGGCGACCCGCACCGGCAGTCGGCGGACGGCGGCATACCGGAAGGCACCGAAGGGCGGCTGGACCGTCGACACCGTCGCAACCGAGCTGCTGCGCTGCGAGGCTGAGCGGCGCGACCGGCCGCCGTTCACCGACGAGTGGGACGGTCTCGACCTGCAGACCGGGTATGCCGTGCAGGACCTCACTCTCGAGCGGCGGATCGCGCGAGGCGAGAAGGTCATCGGCGTCAAGCTGGGCCTGACCAGTCGCGCCAAGCAGCAGCGGATGGGTGTGCACTTCCCCTTCGTCGCCTGGTTGACCGACGCGATGATCCTGCCGGTCGGCGACCCGATCCCGCAGGGCCGACTCATCCACCCACGGGTCGAGCCGGAGATCGTCTTCATCATGCGCGACCGGCTCGAAGGGCCGGGCATCACTGCGGCACAGGCGATGTCGGCCGTCGAGTCGGTGTGGGCGGGCGCCGAGGTCATCGACAGTCGCTATCGCGACTTCCGGTTCACGGCCGGCGACGTCGCTGCGGACAATGCGTCGTCGGGGTGCTTCGTCACCGGGCCGATCGGGCTGACCCCCGGCGAGCTCGACCTCGACACCGAGGCGGTGCTCGTCGAGGTCGACGGGAGCATCATCGACTCCGCGACCGGAGCTGCGGTGCAAGGACATCCGGGTGAGGCGCTGGCCTTGGCCGCGAACGATCTGGCCTCGCGCGGGCATGCGATCGAGGCCGGCTGGATCGTGTTGACGGGAGGCATGACCGACGCGGTCTTCGCACCCCCTGGCACGTCGATCGGGATGCACTTCAGTCACCTCGGCTCGGTCTGGCTCAACGGTGGCGCCGATCCCGAGGCGGGTGACTGAGATGCCGATGATCGAGGTGACCCTTGTCGAGGGCCGGTCGCCGGAGCAGCTGCGCCGGATGATCAGCCTCATCACCGAGGCGGTGGTCGAGGCGGGCGTGGCCCCGAAGGACAACGTCCGCGTGCTGGTCCGCGAGCTGCCACCCACGCACTTCGCCGCCGGCGACGTGACCATCGCCGAGCGGCATACCCGATCGGCTGACACCGACCACCAGACCGACCACTGACGAAGGTGAGCGACATGGGCGACCTGCAGTTCTTCGGGCACATCGTCGACAACGAAGAGGTCGACGCGATCGACGGTGGCCGGTTCGACGTGTGGAATCCGTGGACGCGCGAGGTCTGGGCGCAGGCGGCCGAGGGATCGGCCAAGGACGCGGACCGAGCGGTGACGAGCGCGCGGCAGGCCTTCGACTCCGGGCCGTGGCCTCCGATGGGTCGGGTCGAGCGGGCGGCGGCGATCCACCGGCTGGCCGACCTCATGGTCGAGCGCACCGACGAGCTGGCCACCCTCGACTCGAGGAACATGGCCAAGCCGTTCGAGCAGGCCAAGCACGATGTGGCCCGCTCGGTGTGGAACTTCCGGTTCTTCGCCGACCACCAGCGCGACCACTGCGGCGAGGTCTACCCGATGGACTCGGGGCACCACTCCTACAGCGAGTTCGGCCCGGCCGGCGTCGTGGCGGCGATCTCGCCGTGGAACTTCCCGCTCATGATGGCGTCGTGGAAGATCGCGCCGGCCATCGCGTGGGGGAACACGTGCATCATCAAGCCGAGCGAGGACACGCCGGCATCGGTGACCATGCTCGGTCGGCTGGCGATCGAGGCCGGTTTCCCGCCCGGCGTGCTCAACGTGCTCAACGGCTACGGCGCGCCCGCGGGTGCAGCGCTCACCGGTGACGACCGGGTCGACCGGGTGACCTTCACCGGCTCGTCGACCACCGGCAAGATGGTGATGGCCTCTGCCGCAACGCATCTCGCGCCGGTCTCACTCGAGCTGGGTGGCAAGGGCGCGAACGTCGTGTTCGCCGACGCCGACCTCGACAACGCGGTGCACTGGGCCATCGAGGCGATCTTCCGCAACGCCGGCCAGATCTGCCTGGCCGGGTCGCGGCTGTTCGTGCAGTCCTCGATCGCCGAGGAGTTCATCGCGCGCTTCGTCGCGGCGGCCGAGGCGCTGACCATCGGCGATCCCTTCGATCCGGCGACGAGGTTCTCCTCGCTGGCGAGCAAGCGGCACTTCGACAAGGTCGCCTCCTACGTCGAGTCGGCGCGGGCACTCGGCGGCACGATCCGCACCGGCGGGGTGGCCGACGACGGGTCGTGGGTGGTGCGGCCGACGATCGTCACCGACCTCCCGCTGGATGCCGCGCCCTATTGCGAGGAGATCTTCGGCCCGGTCTGCGTCGTCAACACCTTCGACACCGAGGACGAGGTCGTCCACCTGGCCAACGACACCCGCTACGGGCTCAACGCGATGCTCTTCACCGAGAACCTCTCGCGCGCCCATCGGGTCGCCTCGCGGCTCAAGGCCGGCACGGTCTGGGTGAACTGCTTCTTCATCCGCGACCTGCGAACCCCCTTCGGCGGGGTCGGCGACTCGGGCGTCGGACGAGAGGGTGGCAACTTCAGCCGGGAGTTCTTCACCGAGCCGAAGGCGATCGTCATGCAGATCGACCGCAAGGGCTAGAGCAGGCGGTCGGATCGGCGCGCTGGGCTCGGCTCGGTGGCCTTAGAGCCACCACTGCACGGGCTGAGTGCCTAGCCCTGGCGGCGCGTTGCGGCACAGGTCACTCCAGTGTCGTCACGAGCCTGGCGGAGCACTCGGTCATCCAGGGCGGCGATCAGCTCAGGTCGGTCGCGGACCAATGCGACGGCGTCGATTCCGGAGTCGGCAAGGGCATCAGCCAGCCGCGCTGGGTAGTGCTCGTCGAGGAGCAGCCGCGGCGTGCGGTCAGAGCTCGTCGAGACGACGCCGCCGCTCCCATGACTCGTATGCCGTCTGCTGGGCGTCCTGGTGCTCGGCAAGCTGACTGTCGATCTCACGCCGGTGGTCCGCCCAATAGGCGAGCGCGGCTTCGATCTGCTCGACGGCCAGACCGGTGGCCTCCGCGACCGCCTCGGTCGAACGATCAGCCGCATCGTGGGCGAGCCACGACTCGGCGACCGTCCACACGTCCGGCCCCCCACGAAGGCGGGCTCGACGCCGACCGGCCAGGTCGGACGTGAAGTGGATGCCGGGATGGGCCTGCTCGCGGAGCCACTCGTCGACAGCCAGCACGACCACCGTCGAGCGAGGGCGGCCGGACCGGCGCGCGAACGCATCCACGGCGGCATTCAGCTCGGCGGGAAACCGCACATGAGTTGGACTGCTACTCACTGCTACAGCGTTGACCATGACCTCGACCGTCTTCGCGGGGGACGGCCGACTGCAGCTCTGCCCGGTGGTTGGCCCGCGTGGGCTCGACTTGGTCGACGTCCTTTAGCTCGGATCAGGCCGAGCGACCCGCCTGTGGATAACTTCTGCGAGTTGCCGCCTCGCATGCGAGACTGAGCGCGCTCTGGTTCTCGGGGAAAGGAGCCGGCAGGTGGCTCGGGTCGACTCATGGGTATGCCGCGTGGCCGTCACAGCCATTGTCGCGTCGATGAGCCTCAGCTTGGCGGGCTGTGAGAAGTCGACGCCATCGCCGACTCCTCCCGCGACAACGGTGCCAAGCAGCACCTCGGGCGCTTCCGCCACCAGCGGCTCAACCGACAGTCCCCCCTCCCCGACCAGGCCAGCAAGCTCGTCGCCGTCGACGAGTTCTGCACTCCCTTATCCTGTCGATGTGCCGCTCGAGGCGAGGGTGAACTCCCCCGCCGGGGCGAAGGCATTCGTCGGCCATTTCTTCCGCACTGTCAACACCGCATTCACCGGGTCGAGGACGGGCGCCATCCTCCCACTGTCCCTGCCTTCGTGCGCAACCTGTCAAGGCTTCGAAGACAAGCTGGCCGAGTATCAGCAGGCAAAGAGCCACTACGACCGACCGGCCCTCACGATCCGTGAGATATCGACGACACCCCGCCAACCCCGATTCGGCGGGACAACACTCGACGTCGTCGCCATGCAGGAGCCCGCGAAGGTCCTGACAATCGATGGCGTGATGGTGGAGACCATCACGGGCAAGGAAGCGGTTCTGTCTGTCGAGGTCGTCTTCGATGGGCAGGTTTGGCGGATGGCCAGCATCCGGGTGCAGGGATGAACCACCGAATCGCTCTTGCCCTCGTCACGGCTTTGTTGGCCGTCCTCGGTCCCACAGGACCGGCCGCCGTTGGAGACAACAGCGGCGGATTGACCGACATCGCGGCGAGCCGGGAAGGACTTGACTCCCGGGCGACCGCCGAGCAAACACGAGGGCTGGCCGACGGCAAAGACGTCACGGGAAAGCCGAGTGCTCGGCCGATGGAGTACCTGGTCAAGCTGGCCTGTCAGGGTGCTGACCCGGGCATGGCTGCCGGTGACACGCAGGCCTGCACCAAGGCGGTCGCGGCCTGCCAGGGTCCGGCCGGCGCCATGGGAATCGGGCTCCTCTACGAGATCTACGGCCGCCCGGTCGGCTCGGTCGACTGGGCGTTCGTCGCCACGACCTGCTTCGCCAATCAGGTGCCGGGCGGACCGGTGCTCAACATCGGGATGATCGTTCAGGCATTCCACACCACCCCGTGGGCGACCGCGACCGTCGCCACCCAGCCCGAGGGCAACGTGACCCTCGTCGGACTCAAGACCTTCTACCGGGTCACCTGGTCCGAGCAGGGCTACCAGCCTGGTGAGATCGACCCGATCGACCCTGGCCGGATGCTCGGGATGCGAGTCGACATCCGCCCCAAGCTTGTCGGCCTCACCTACGTCTTTGGGGACGGCGCGACACTCGGGCCGACGACCAGTGTCGGCGGCACCTACCCCACGGGTGACATCACCCACACCTACGTCAAGGCGGGCACTTACCTCAGCCGGGTCGATGTGACCTTCGGCGGCGAGTTCCGGATCAACGGCGGCCCTTGGACCACGATCCCCGACACCGTGATGATCACCGGACCCATCACGACTGTGCAGGCCAAGGTCGCCAAGGCTGTTCTCGTCCAGTAGCTGACGATCGTCGACTGATCTGACGATCGACGACTGGCCCAGACAGCGATCGCTGAGACAGCTGACGATCGTCGAATGATCTGACGATCGACGACTGGTCCAGACGGCGATCGCTGAGACAGCTGACGATCGTCGCCTGATCCGACGATCGGCGACGTGGGCTCAGCCCGTCACTCCAGAGCGCCGACCTCGTCCATGATCGCGGTCACCGCGTCCTGGCCGATGAAGCCGCCGGCCATCCCAACTGCCTGCTGGGCCGGCATACCCGACACCATCCCGATCATCGGGTTGCTCGTGACGCCCGGCGCGTGCTTCTCGAGGATGGCCTTGACGTCCGGGTCGGCGAGCAGGGTGCCGAGCGGGGTGGTCGACAGGTCGTAGCGGGCCATCGGGGTGCCTTTCGTCGGCGGGTTACTGGCCAGTAAGTCTAACGGGCCAGCGGCGGCAGCGGTTCCGTCCGGTCACCCCTTCAGCCACAGTCCCTGCCAGAAGAAGGGGTGCTTCTGGTTCTCGCTGGTTCGCGACGCGTTCGTGCTGTACATCGCCGCGAGCGATGCATTCGTCGCACCGGCGTCGCTCACGTCGAGGTTCATCGCGAGCACCGCGCCCGGCGCCGGCGCGGCACCGAGCCGGGTGGCCGTCCACGGGACACGCGCCTCCACCACATAGCCGGTTGCCGAGCGTGCGACGAACACCGTCGTCGTACTGCGCTCCCCGCCGCTCGCGAATCCGCCACGCGGGTCGGCCGGGTTGATGACGACCTTCGTCTCCGCCTGCCCGACCGGCGGCAGGCCGATGATGTAGTGCGCGTCCTGCAGCCGCACCCCCGACTCCGGCGTCAGCCCACGCGGGTCCGGCCCGAGCTCGAAGCTCACCGAGTCACCGCGCCACCGCTGCGACGGGTTGCCCTGGTCGGCATCGACGAGCGCGGCATCGGTGACGACGGCGAGCAGGTAGAGCGCCTCGGCATCCCATTGCAGGCGCCACTCGGCCTTGGTCCCCGTCTGTGCGCCGAACACGACGAACCTCGAGGTGTATGCCGCGCCCGCCGGCCAGTCGCTCGGGTCGCCGTCGACGGTCGGTCGGCCCTTGGCCGCCACGAGGAGGCCGGCCGCCGGACCGGGCGGTGTGCTGGCCGACGCCACGGCGGTGGGAGCCGGTGGGGTCGACGGGCCGGCAGTCGGCGCGATCGCCTGGGCGCTGCCCGCGCCGGTGGATGCCGACGGCTGTGCGTCGCTGCCGCCGGTCAGTCGCTGCACTCCCCACCAGCCGCCCGCAGCAAGCAGGGCCGCGGCGACCGCCGCGGCGATCCACCCGCGGCTACCCGACGGAGCTGCGACCGACGACCCCGAAGCGACCGGCATTCCGGGCTGGGCCGGTGTGCCGGTCTTGGCTGGATCGGCGCTGCGCGCCGATGGCGTCGGAGGTGGCGCAGGTGAGTCCGGTTGCCGCGCGGGTTCGGTTGGCACCGTTAGGGATTGGCTCGGCTGGGGCGACGGCGCCGACGCCTGCGGATGGCTCGTGGGCGTGGCGGGACTCGTCGGCGGGGTCGGGGCGACGATGCTCCCGGTGGCGGTCAGGTCGAAGATCCGACCGTTCCGGGCCCGCAGGTAGAGCACCGGCGTGCCCCACTCGACATCGTTGTCGCAGGAGAACACGGCGAGCCGGGCCTGGGCCAGCGCCGCGTCCACCGGCAGGCCGTCGGCGAGCGCGGCATACAGCTCGGTGGAGAACGTCGTCGCGGCGACATCGGTGATCTCGAACTGCATCGCCACGACTGCCGGCAGCCCCTGCTGGACGAGTGCCTGCGCCACCCCGGAGAAGGGGTCGCTGGCCGACTGACGGGCCCCCTCGCACGCATTGAGCACCGCCAGCCGCAGGGTGCGATAGTCGTGCAGCAGCGTGCCGAGGTCGCCGCCGCTCACCGTGTTGGCCGCCCCATGGCCGTCGTCGAAGGCGAGCATGCCGGTGCCGGTCGCGTCGTCGAAGCCGCCGTGCCCGATGAAGTGCAACACGTGATAGTCCTTGGCGCGCAGCGCCTTTCGCAGCTCGGCGAGGGTCGCCACCGGCAGCGCGTCGACGACGACCACCCCGCGGGCACACAGGTCGGCCAGCGCTCCCTGGATCCGACCGATCTCGGCCGCGGTGTCCAAGGCCGCGAGATTGCGCGGCGACGACACGACGAGCAGCACCCGCAGCGGCGGCGCGACGCTCAGCGGCGGCACCTCACGCGGCAGGTCGAGATAGCGCACGATCGGGGTCTGCCCGGACAGCACGAGGAAGCGGCCCAGCCCGGTCGAGTAGAGGTACTCCCACGGCACGTCGCCCAGTCCCGGCGCATCGCCGAGCCGCAGCCGCACCCGCAGCCCCTTGCCCTGCTCGTCCGCCGCATCGATGGACCGCCGGAAGCAGGTCCCGACCTCGCCGCTGAAGACGGCGTCGTAGAGCTGCGTCCCGAAGGTCTTGGCCAGCTGCTGCTGCGGCGACCCGAGGGCCCGCACACCGGATCGGGTCCGACCGAGCTTGAGGATGAGCAGCTCGAGGTCCTTGCCGGTCGCGGGCAGCCGCACCACCGCCTCGGCCTCCCCCTTCGGCGAGGCGCTCACCCGAGCCTGATAGGCGCCGTCGGCGCCGGGGCTCAGCTCGAGGTCGAAGTCGAGATAGTCGGTGATGCCCGGCATCTGCTCCTCCTCCGGGTCGTTGTGGGCAACGAGGCGGGACGGGTCAGCCAGTCAGGGTCAGCCGCAGATCGGGATGGCCGTAGTACACGTAGGCCAGCGGCGTGGTCTCGGTCGTCGCGCCGACCGCGCCTGCGGCGGCCCGCAGCCGGCGCAGCGCCTCGCCGACCGTCAGTCCGTCGGCGAGCGTGTGCCGATAGAACTCCAGCGCGGTCTGCTGCGCGAGCACGTCGTCGACCGACCACAGCGGCGACACGAAGGCCCGGGCCCCGATCGTGAGGAAGGCGCCGGCCAAGCCGCCCTGGTCACCGAGCAGATCGGTCGAGGACATCGCCAGCTGGCAGGCGTTGAGGAAGACCAGCGGGGCACCCGACTCGGCCAGGTCGCCACCGAGCACCGCGAGCTCGTCCAGCCGCTCGGCGGTGTCGGACAGCACGATCCCGTTGAGCCGCGGGTGCAGCAGGTCGACCTCGCCGTGCGCGGCGACGTGCACGACCTCCGGCATCGCCGGCGCCCCTGCGTGCTCGACCCGCCCGTTGAGCACCCGGGTGAGCTCGGGCAGCGTGCCCGCCAACCGCACACTCGGGTATGCCGCGGCGAGCGCGTCGCCCTCCGCCGTCGCCGACGGCAGGGGACGCACGCCGATCGTGGAGGAGTAGTCGCCGACGACGACGGCCAGCAAGGACACCTCGATCCCCGGCTCGGGATCTGGCGCCGGGCGGGTGTCACCGGACGGGGTGTTCGGCCCGGCGGGCGCCCATCGACCGAGGCTCACCTGAGCGCCGAGCAGCTGCGGGGCCGTCTCGTCGACGAGGCTCCGCTCCGGCACCCACTGCTTCTCGGTCGAGGCCAGCTCCCACGGGACGTCGGTCTCGTCCGAGACGAGCAGCACGCTCGGCAGCCGGCCGGCGGCGTGCGCGATCCGCCACACCGCGCCGAGCGCCTGCCACAGCTCGACCGGGGTCGCCCGGGCGATCGCGCGGGAGACCCCCGCGAGCCGGGGCCCGGCCATCGCCGTGCCGTCGGCCGCCCCGAGCCGGCCGAGCACCTGCACGGCGAAGGCCTGCGAGCTGCCCGCCGGCAGGTCGGTGCTGACCTGGCCGGTCGGCAGCGGCAGGCCGGGATGCGGCGAGGTGAAGGTCCACCACACCCGGCCGGGGGTCACCCCTTCGACGACCGACACGGTGAGGTCGACGGCCGCGCCCTTCGGCTCGGCGATCGGGACCGACCCGCCGCTCGTCGACAGTGCCGTGCTCGTCGCGCCGGCGGGTCGCACGACGACGTCCCGCCAGGCCCGACCGACGACGGTGCCGGACACGGCATACGAGACCTCGATCCGGCCCCGCCAGACGTCGGTGACTGTCGGCGCGATCAGGGCCACGCGCACCGACGTGCTGGTCAGCCGGTCGCGCGGGGCCAACAGCGGGTGTCGGGTGCCGTCCGGGGCGGTGAAGCCGTCGGCGACGACCTGCACCTCCAGGGTGAGCACTCCGCGCCGCCTCGGAGTAGGCACCGCCATCGGTGCGTCGGTGGCGGTCTCGGGCTGGTCGGCCAGGCCGATGTCGATCTCGAAGCGCTCGGCCGGGGCGACCTCGGCCGGCACGCGCAGTCGCGGATAGCACGTCGACGTGCGGGTGGTATGCCGCGGCGGCACCGCGCCGGCGCCCGGCACGACCGGGTCCATACCGCGCACGACCCGATCGCTCGGGCGGGCGTAGCCCAGCGCCCGGCCGCCCCGCACGACGAGCCCGGTGAAGGAGCCGAGGTCGTCGGCCGGCCCGCGGGTCTGGCCGGCCTGGTGCTCGTGCAGGTCGAGGGCGCGGCCGAGCGGCTGGTCGGCCGGCGCGAGGCCGGCGACGCGGATCAGCTCGCCGACCGGCGCGGCATACCAGAGCAGGGTGGCCGAGCCGTCCGGATGGCGGCGGCGGATGGCGACGACCTGGTCCGGGGGCAGCCCACGCAGGGCCTCCTGGACCTGCCGCACGGTGAGCGCGGCATCGAGGGTGACGACCGGGTCGAGCATGGGGAGAGCGCTCCTTCGCGGGGGTGCTGCAAGGAGCCGGCCGGATGGCGGTCAGATACGAGGGTAGGGCTGCAGGCGGCAGGAGGGGAGCGAATTGCCCGAATCAGCGAGCGGTGCGCTCCCGGGCGGCGGCCGCGACGACGACCAGCGCGGCCAGCACCGCGGCGATCGCGGTGGCGAGCGACCGAGGGTTGTCGGCGAGCCGCGCCCAGGCGATCCAGCCGAGCCCCCAGGCCATCGCGACGGCCACGGCATACCGGCCGCCGAGTCGTCGGGCGAGCACGACGCCGATGGCCGCGGCGACGAGGAGCACGACAACGGCCGCGGTCTGCGCGAGACCGGCGCCCGGGCGGACGCCCGAGGCGACGAGCGCGGCGGTGACGTTGGCGCAGGTGGCGACGGCGACCCAGCCGAGATAGAGCCCGAAGGTGCCGTCGACGACGACCCGCTCGAGGGTGCCGGGGGCCGGCCGCTCGTGCAGGCGCTGGACGAGCCGGCCGAGGGTGACGACGAGCGTGGCGATGACGAGCACGCTCACCCAGATCCAGCCGACCTGGGTGACGAGCAGCCAGGCGGCGTTGAGCACCATCGAGAGGGCGGCGAGCCAGCCGATCGATCGGGCGCGAGGGTGGCTGGCCTGCGCCGGCAGCAGCTGCCAGATCGTGTAGACCGCGAGCCCGAGGTAGATGACCGACCAGATGGAGAAGGCCGGCGTGCCCGGCGCGAGCAGGGTGGCGTCGGCGGCGAGGCTGCCGCCGGAGGACTCCTCGACCCGGGTGCCGATGACGCCGACGCCGAAGAGAGTGCCGACGATGCACGCGATCTCGGCGACGAGGACGCCGAGCTGGCGCACCCGGTCACGCGAGGTGGGTGCCTCGTGGCTCCTCCGGTATGCCGTGGGGCTGGGGGCGGGGGTCATCGACCCTCCTCATCGTGGGGGTGGGCAGGTGGACATGTCGGGAGGGAAGCGGTTTCTCGCGGGACGAGGGCGAGCTGGTGGACGTCGAGGTGGCCGGAGCGGAAGCCTGCCTCGGAGTAGGCGAGGTAGAGCTCCCACACTCGCAGGAAGCGCTCGTCGAAGCCGAGGGCGCGCACCTCGCCGGCCCGCGCGAGGAAGCGCTCACGCCACAGTCGGAGCGTGTGGGCGTAGTCCGGCCCGAGCGAACGGCGTTGCACGACAACGAGGCCGGCGCGGGCGGCATACTCGTCGATGGCCTCGAGGCTCGGGATGAGCCCGCCGGGGAAGATGTACTTGTGCACCCACGAGTAGGCGTGCCGGCTGTCGAGCATCCGCTCATGGCTCATCGTGATCGCTTGCAGCGCAACGCGACCGCCGGGCGCCAGCCGGTCGGCGAGGGTCTGGAAGTAAACCGCCCAATAGCGCTCACCCACCGCCTCGATCATCTCGACCGACACGACCGCGTCATAGCGACCGGTGACGTCGCGGTAGTCCTGCAGCCGGACGTCGATGAGGTCGTCGAGACCGGCCGCGGCGACGCGCTCACGGGCCAGCGAGCGCTGCTCGCGAGACAGCGTGATGGTGTCGACGCGCGCGCCACGGCCGGCCGCCTGCAGCGCGAGCTGACCCCAGCCCGAGCCGATCTCGAGCACCCGAGAGCCCTCACGCACCCCGGCGAGATCGAGGATGCCGTCGACCTTGCGTCGTTGTGCGGCAGCCAGACCCGCGAACCCGGACTGCGACTCGGCCGCGTCGAACCAGGCTGCGGAGTAGGTCATCGTCTCGTCGAGGAAGAGCGCGAAGACCTCGTTGGACAGGTCGTAGTGCCGGGAGATGTTCGCCTGGGCACCGGCCCGGTCGTTGTCCTCGTGCCCCGGATGCCGGGCCTCGACGAGCCGGCGGAAGCGGCGCAGCGCCGGGGGCACGATGTCGGCCAGCCGGGCGGCGAAGGGGGTGAGCAGATCGGCGAGGTCGGTGCCGGGGGCGGCCTCCCACTCGCCGGCGAGGAAGCCCTCGCCGAGCCCGATCTTGTGGTCGCGGCCGATCCGGTCGAAGAGGCGCGAGTCCCGGATGAGCATCGTCGGCGCCGACGGGTCGCCGCCGCCCAGCACGCTACTGTCGGGCAGCTCCACCCGCACCGGCAGGTCGCGCACGATCCGGCGCAGCAGTGCGCGAACGACCATGGCGGACACCGGTGCTCGTCGTGGGGCGGGCCCGCTCGCAGCGGCTCGAGTATGCCGCGTGAACCGGCAGTCGGTGCTCATCGCGCCTCCTTGTCGGGCTCTGGGGTCAGGCCGGCGGGCGGCCGATGGGGCGGCCGGGGCACGACCGGGAGCCGGCGCCACAGCCGGATGCCGTGCCAGCGGATCCGCAGGCTGGTCTGGTGCGCGACGAAGGGGGTGCGCACGGCGGCGCGGATCCGAGCACCGCGGGTCGCGGGCTCGGGCACGCCCCGGAAGGAGGCCATGAAGACCGGCCCACCGGCCTGCTCGAGGACGATCGCCACGCTCACCCGCTCGTCCCGCAGGGTGAGGCGCACCCGGTAGCGGCCGGCGACCTCGAAGAAGGGCGAGACGTAGAACGCCTTGTCGACCTCGGCGCGGCCCTGGGCGTCGGGGCGCACGAGGTGGGCGTGCCGTTGCCGGTAGGTGTTGTGAATCTCGAGGACCGCGAAGCGGACCCGGCCGCTCGGGGTCAGGCACCAGTGCACCGAGAGGGGGTTGAAGACATGGCCCAGCGATCGCGGGGTGGCGAGCATGACGAGCCGGTCGGTGGCCCCGATCTGCTCGCCCTGGGCGGCGGCGAATCGGCGCAGCCCGGTCTCGATCGAGGGTGCGTCACCGGCGAAGTGGTCGATCCCGCGGAAGCCCCTGCGGGCGAGGAGCTCGGCAGGCTCGGCGAGGTCGACGAGCCATTGGTGGGTGCGCATCCGCACGTCGTGGCTGACCGGTCGGCGACGGTGGTGACGGACCTCGCCGACGACGATCGCCGGCAGCGCGGGCACGCTGGCCAGCTGGACGCCGCCGCTGGTGGTCGGCGCGGCGCTGCTCACCAGCCGCCTCCCAGCCGCTCCGCTGCGGCCACCCCCGACCGCGCGCCGTCCTCGTGGAAGCCCCAGCCGAGATGCGCGCCGGCGAAGGCCAGCCGGGGGCCGCCGGCCGCGCGCAGGGTGGCGGCCGCGGCGACCGCCTCGGTCGTGAAGACGGGGTGGTCGTAGGTCATCGTCGCGATCGTCGCGGCCGGGTCGATGCCGGCGGGCGCGTTGAGGGTGACGACGAGGTCGCCGCCCGGCTCTCCCGCTCCCGGCAGCCCCATCAGCCGATTCAGGTCATAGCTCACGACGACCCGGTCGGCGCCGGCGGCGCACCGGCGCATCCGGTAGTTCCACGACGCGCGCGCCCGGCCGGTGGGCAGCAGCGAGCCGTCGCGGTGCAGCCGGGTCTCGTTCCGCGAGTAGTGGATCGCGCCGAGCAGAGCCTTCTCGTCGGGGGTGGCGTCGGCGAGCAGGTCGAGCGCCGTGTCGGCATGGGTGGCGAGGACGCACGAGTCATAGGTGTGGCTCGATCCGTCGCCGAGCCGCACGTCGACCCCGTCGTCGTGCCGCTCCACGGCGCGCACGGGTGCCCCGAGGCGGGCGTCGGGGAGCCGCTCGACGATCCGCTCGACGTAGCGGGCCGATCCCCCGACGACGGTCCGCCAGGTCGGCGAGCCCCCGATGGACAGCATCCCGTGGTGCTCGAGGAAGTCGAAGAGGTGTCGTGCCGGGTAGTCGAGCGCGTCCTCGTCACCGCTGCTCCACACGCAGGCGACGAGCGGGATCGCGAAGTGCGACACCGTGTATGCCGCGAACCGCCCCTCGCGCAGGAACTCACCCCACGTCTGGGCGGGGTCGCTGTCGCCGCTGAGCACGGCCCGGGCGCGGCGGTGGAAGCGCGGCACCTCGGCGAGCAGCCGCCCGAAGCGCGGGTCGACCAGGCGCGTGGGGCTGGCGAGGATCCCGGCGGGACCCTTGCCCCCGGCATACGAGAGACCACACTGCTCGCAGGTGATGCTCATCGACATCTCGGTCGGCCTGGTGGCCACGCCGAGCTCGGCGAAGAGGCGCAGCAGCACGGGGTAGGTGCGCTCGTTGTGGACGATGAAGCCGGAGTCGACCCGCTGTCGGCCGTGCGGCGTGTCGACCTCGTGGGTGTGCGCATGCCCGCCGAAGCGTCGGTCCGCCTCGAGCAGGGTGACGTCGTGGGTCCGGGCCAGCAGGTATGCCGCGGTGAGCCCGGACACGCCCGCGCCGACGACCGCGACGGAGGGTCGTCGGTGGCCGGGCAGCGCCGAGGACATGCCCCGACTTTCGCAGAGTGTCTAACGTTTGTCCAGTCTTTGATGAGTCCTCGTCAAGCCTTTGTCTCGACTTTGTCGCGCCCCTGCCCTAGCGTGACGGGCGTGCTCACCATCAAGGGCGCCGCGGCCGCCACCGGGCTGCCCGAGGCGACCCTGCGGGCCTGGGAGCGCCGCTATGCCGTGGTCGCCCCGGCGCGCACGCCGTCCGGCTACCGGCTCTACGACGAGCGCACCGTCGCCGACCTCGTCGAGATGCATCGCCTGGTGACCGCCGGCTGGGCTCCGAGCCAGGCGGCCGCCGAGCTCACCCGGCGCCGGGCCGAGGCCCCCGAGACACCGCGCGCGGATCCGAGCGACGGCTGGGCCGACCGCGCTGTCGGTGAGCTCGTCGCAGCGGCCGCCCACCTCGACACCTCGACCCTCGAGCACCTGCTCGACGACGTCTTCGCTCGCGAGCCGCTCGAGGACGTCACCCGCTGCTGGCTGCTGCCGGCGCTCGTCGCCCTCGGTGACGCCTGGGAGCAGGGTGAGGTGAGCATCGCCGGCGAGCACCTGGCCAGCCATGCCCTGCTGCGGCGGCTGGCCGCCGCCTACGAGCAGGCCGGCCAGGCCCTCGTGGGGGTCGACGGGCCGCGGGTCGTCGTCGGGCTGCCGGCCGGCGCACGGCACGAGCTCGGCGCCCTGGCCTTCGCGGTGGTCGCTCGGCGTAGCGGGGCCCGGGTGCTCTATCTCGGCCCCGACCTGCCGCCGGTCGAGTGGACGACCGCCGCTCGGCGGCACCGGGCGGAGGTTGCGGTCATCGTCGTGCCCACCGGCCGGGACGCCACGGCTGCGGCCAATGTCGTTGCGGCGCTGCGAGATCCGCTCGCCTGGTCCGGTCCCGAGGAGGAGAGCGAGTCGGATCCGCCGGGGACCGACCTGATGCCGCAGGTGCGGCTGGGCGGTGCCGCTGCCACGAAGGTGCGGCACGCGGCATACAACGACGTCGTCGTGCTCGGCGGTGACCTCGTCGAGGAGGCTCAGGCGCTCGCGCGCCGGAGGGGACTCAGCGAGCGGCCCGCTTCGCTGCCCGGCGGCGAGCGATCGCGTCCTTGACCGCGAGCCCGACCGTCGCGACGCGCGACCGCTCGGGGGTCTTGTTGGGCAGGGACAGCGCCAAGATCTTCGCCCAGGCCGAGGCGAGCTGCACGAGATAGGGCCCGCTGACGTAGCTGAGGCCGTAGCGCTCGCACAGGTCCTTGACCTGCGGGGCGATCTCGCCGAGCCGGTTGCTCGGCAGGTCGGGGAAGATGTGGTGCTCGATCTGGTGGCTGAGGTTGCCGGTGAGGAAGTGGATGGCCGGGCCGCCGGAGATGTTCGCCGAGCCCATCATCTGGCGCACGTACCACTCGCCGCGGGTCTCGTCGTCGATCGTCTCGGTCGCGAAGGTCTCGACGCCGTATGGGAAGTGGCCACAGAGGATGACGCCGTTGGCCCACAGGTTGCGCACGCCGTTGGCGACGACATTGGCCAGCAGGGTCGGCACGAAGCTCGGGCCGGACAGCAGCGGGTGCAGCAGGTAGTCCTTGCCGGCGACGCGCAGGATCTGCTTGCGCAGCAAGGCAAGTCGCTCGCGTGCCTCCTCCTTGGGCATGGTGCCGCTGAGGATGTCGTGCAGCCTGACGTCATAGGACGCGATGCCCCACTGGAAGAACAGCGCATTGAGGAACGAGTAGAGCGACTGGGGCAGCGAGGCGAGGGTCCACTCCTGGTCCTCGTCGACCCGGAAGATGCCGTAGCCGAGGTCGTCGTCGGCGCCGAGCACGTTGGTGTAGGTGTGGTGGGTCTGGTTGTGCGACTCCTGCCACTGGCTCGGCGGCGAGACGTTGTCCCACTGCCAGGTCGTCGAGTGGATCGACGGGTCGCGCATCCAGTCCCACTGCCCGTGCAGGACGTTGTGGCCGACCTCCATGTTGTCGATGATCTTGCTCAGCGACAGCCCGGCGGTGCCGAGGATCCACGCCGGCGGGAACATCGAGAAGAGCAGCACCGCACGAGAGCCGAGCTCGAGATAGCGCTGGCTCTTGATGACCGTGCGGATGTATGCCGCGTCCCGCGCGCCGCGCGAGTGCATGACCTGCTCGCGCAGCGCGTCGAGCTCGAGACCGATCGCCTCGATGTCCTCGGCGCTGAGGTGGGCGGTCGGGTCCGGCTTGCCGGAGGGCTTGGGGTGCAGGTGCCGCTCGGCGTGGTGCTGAACGTGGAAGAGCCGCTCGCGGCGGGCCGCGACCTTGGCGACGTCACCGGGCGTGCGCTCCGGACGTGGGTCGGGGCGCTCGGCCCACGGGTCCGGGTCGAGCTCGGCCGGATCAGTGGCGTCGGCGGTCTCGGTCGCGCGCACGCTGTCGAGGTCCTCGAGACCGGGCGCAGGAGCAGTCGCGGGCTCGGTCGCGGGCTCGGTCTCGCGGGGGACCGGGATGAGCAGCGCCATCTGGACAGACTCCTTCAGTGGTCGATCTCGCACGGGCCGGCGGCCGCCGACACGCACGTCTGGATGCGCACCCCGTCGCCGGGGGCGGCATACGTGAGCTCGCCGTTGCGCAGGTCGCGCACGACGCCCTCGGTGAGGGGCAGGACACAGCCGAAGCAGATGCCCATCCGGCAGCCGGAGGGCATGAGCACGCCGGCCGCCTCGGCCTCGTCGAGGATCGGGGTGCCGCCGTCGGCGTCGAGCTCGACGCCGGCGCGGGCGAAGCGGATCGAGCCGCCCTCGCCGGTGGCCGCGAGGTGCGGCCGGAACCGCTCGGTGTGCAGGCGGTCGGCGAGCTCGCTTGCCGCCCAATGCTCTTCGACGGCGGTGAGCATGCCGGTGGGGCCGCAGGCCCAGGTCTCTCGCTCGCGCCAGTCGGGGACGATCGTGTCGAGCTCGGCCAGCTCGAGCATGCCCTCGGTGTCGGTATGCCGCTCGATCAGCGTGAGGCGACCCTCGGCGGCCAGCTGGCGCAGCGGCATACCGAAGACGACGTCCTCGGCGCGCGGCGCGGAGTGGACGAGGACGACGTCGGGCAGCTCGTCGAGGTGGTTGCGCAGCATGCCCATGACCGGGGTGATGCCGCTGCCGCCGGTGAGGAAGAGCACCTTGGCCGGACGCGGGGTGGACATGACGAAGTCGCCGGTGGCCTGGTCGAGCATGACCAGCGTGCCGGGGCGGGCGTGCCGCACGAGGTGGGTGCTCACCAGGCCGTCGGGGATGGCCTTGGTGGTGAACGAGATGAGGCCGTCGGCGCGGTGGGTGCGCGAGGTGACCGAGTAGGCGCGCCAGTGCCGGACGCCGTCGACGTCGATGCCGATCCGGATGTACTGACCGGGGACGTGGCCGCGCCAGCCGGCGCCCGGGCGGACCGTGACGGTCACCGCGTCGGCGGTCTCGGGGGTGATCTCGACGATCCGGCCGCGCAAGTCGGCACCAGCGCGCAGCGGGCTGATCAGGTCGAGGGTGTCGGCCGGCAGCAGCGGCTTGGTCACCAGCGCCGCGAGCCGCCACGCCTGGTCGCGCCAGCGCCGCGGCGTGGCCCCGGTGGGCGCGGTCAGTGTCACCCTGTCATTGTTTCCGATCCAGGCGCGAAGAAACTCTCGACTCCACGTGAACTTGACCTAGTCTGTTGTTCCCAGCGCACAAAAACGGGTCGTTTGAGGGAGGCCGAGTGTCGACACCAGTGTCACCACGGGAGCCCGCCTCTCCGGTGCCGCTCGCCGGCGCGTCGCTGAGCATCACCCCCGGGGTCTTCGAGCGGCTCCGGGATGCTGTGCCGCGAGTTGCCGAGGAGGCGGTCGCGACGATCGTCGCCGAGGTGCCGAGCTACTCCGGCGCGCTCACCGGCACGATGGGCGAGCAGATCCGCCGGGCCGTGCAGCTGGCCTTGGTCAACTTCCTCGAGCTGGCCAGAACCGGTGCCGGCACCGACCCGGCTCAGCCGATCGCCCCCTCGACCGCCGGCGCCTACGAGCTCGGTCGCGGCGAGGCGCGGTCTGGGCGATCGATGGACGCGCTGCTCGCGGCATACCGGGTGGGCGCGCGGGTGTCCTGGCGTGGCCTGTCCCGCGAGGCCGTGGCGGGTGGGGTGCCGGCGGCCACGCTCGGGCGCTTT
>DAOTIG010000055.1:0-20138 GCA_035448065.1 Dermatophilaceae bacterium | reverse complement strand
GCCGAGACGATCCCCTTGGAGTCGCTGTAGCCCTGGGCCATCGGCAGCTGGGCGATCATGTCGACGAGGATCTCGTCGGGGGCCTCGAAGCCGAACGGCGCCGGGTTGCCGATGTTGAGCTTGAGCACCCGGTGGCCCTCGTCCTCGATCCGCTTGGCCTCCTCGAGCACCGGGCCCCGGATGTCGTAACAGACCTCGGCCAGCTTCTTGGACTGGGTGACCTCACGCATGAGGGTCAGTCTCCCACGGCCTCCGGTGGCACCTGGTCACCCCACCGCAGCACCCGCCAGCCAGTGGCAGGGTGGCCGTCGAGCTCGACGACGACGGTGTTGTCGCGGGACACGCCGGCGAGGAAGTCGGGCGTGAGGTTGCTCGCGCGCGCCGCCGTCCACACGCTGATCAGCGCGCCGTGCGTGACGACGACGATGCTCCGGTATGCCGCGTCCGCCGCCTCCGCGAGCACCTCGTCGACCCGATCGAGCACCTCGACCGCGGTCTCGCCGCCGGGCATCCGCTGCAGCGGATCGTCCCGCCAGCCGTAGAGCACGCTGACGTAGCCGGACCAGTCGGCCGCCATCTCGTGCTGACCGGCCTGGACCTCGCGCAGCCCCTGCCGGACCAGCGGGGTCAGCCGCCGGGCCGTCGCGAGCGGCCCCGCGGTCTGCTGCGTGCGGACCAGGTCCGAGACGTAGATCGCGTCGATGTCGTGCCGCGCGAGCCGCTCGACGAGGCCGGCGGCCTGCTCGAGACCGACCTCGTCGAGGTCCGCGCCGGGGTGCGCGGTGTCGAGCAGCCGGGCCACGTTGTGAGGGGTCCGGCCGTGCCGGACGAGGAGCAGACGCACCAGCGCACTGTATGCCGCGCGCCGTACGCGCGATGCGCGGCATACCCCCGTGGGTGTCACTAGATTCGCCCTCATGACCTCGACCCCGCTGCCCTCCGACCTCGAGTTGGCCCGCGCGGCCACGTTGCTGCCGATCACCGAGGTGGCGACGGCGGCGGGCATCGACGCGGCATACGTCGTGCCGTATGGGAACGACGTCGCGAAGGTGTCACTCGAGGCCATCGACGCGCTCGCGGACCGGCCGGCGGGCAAGTACGTCGTCGTCACGGCCGTCACCCCGACCCCGCTCGGCGAGGGCAAGACGACGACGGCGGTCGGGCTCGCGCAGGGGCTGGCCCACCTCGGGCACCGGACCGCGCTCACGCTCCGGCAGCCGTCGATGGGGCCGACGTTCGGCATCAAGGGCGGCGCGGCGGGCGCGGGACGCTCGCAGGTGCTGCCGATGGAGCGGCTCAACCTGCACCTGACCGGCGACTTCCACGCGGTGACCGCGGCCCACAACCTGCTCGCGGCGATGCTCGACAACCACCTGCACCACGGCAATGCGTTCGGGATCGACCCGCGGGAGATCTCGTGGCGGCGGGTCCTCGACGTCAACGACCGGGCGCTGCGGCAGGTCGTGCTCGGGCTGGGCGCGCGGGCCGACGGAGTGCCACGGCAGTCCGGCTTCGACATCACGGCGGCGAGCGAGGTCATGGTGATCCTCGCGCTGGCCTCGTCGCTGGCGGATCTGCGGGCGCGGTTGGGTCGGATCGTCGTCGGCTACACCTTTACGGGGCAGCCGGTCACCGCGGAGGATCTTGGCGCGGCCGGGGCGATGGCGGTCATCATGAAGGACGCGCTGGCGCCGAACCTGCTGCAGACGATGGAGCACACGCCGGCGTTCATCCATGCCGGGCCGTTCGGCAACATCGCGACCGGCAACTCCTCGATCGTCGCCGATCTGGTGGGGATCCGGACCGCCGACTACGTGCTGACCGAGGCGGGCTTCGGGGCGGACATGGGCTGCGAGCGCTTCGTCAACGTCAAGTGCCGGCTCTCCGGACTGCAGCCGCAGGCGGCCGTGCTCGTCGTCACGGTGCGGGCGCTGAAGACCCACTCGGGGCGCTTCCGGGTGGTGGCGGGCAAGCCGCTGCCGCCGGAGATGCTCGTCGAGGATGTCGACGCGGTCCTCGCCGGGGCGGCCAACCTGCGCAAGCACATCGAGATCGCGCAGGGGTTCGGCTTGGCGCCGATCGTCGCGATCAACGCCTTCCCCGGCGACCACCCGAGCGAGCATGCGGCGATCGGGCGGGTGGCCGAGGAGGCCGGCGTGCGGTGGGCGGTGTCGACGCATGTCGTCGACGGGGGGCCGGGCGCGCGCGAGCTGGCGCAGGTCGTCGTCGAGGCGTGCGAGGAGCCGTCGGCGGGGTTGCGGTTCAGCTATGACCTCGAGGACTCGCTGGTGAGCAAGATCGAGGCGGTCGCGACGAAGGTCTACGGCGCCGACGGGGTGGACCTGTCGGCGGAGGCGAAGCGGGGTCTGGCGCGCTTCGAGGAGCTCGGCTACGGGCGCTTCCCGGTCGTCGTCGCGAAGACGCACCTGTCGGTGTCGTCCGACCCGACCCTCAAGGGCGCGCCGACCGGGTGGCGGATGCCGGTGCGCGAGGTCCGGGTCGCAGCCGGGGCGGGGTATGTCTATGCCATCGCCGGCGACATGCGCACCATGCCCGGCCTGTCCAGCCACCCCGCCGCCGAGCGGATCGACCTGGACGAGCACGGGGAGATCGTCGGCCTCTCCTGACCCGGACTAACCGCCTACCCGGGCACTTTTCTGGGTCCCGCGGCGTGTCGGTCGGGACACGCCGAGGTTCCCGCAAAGGTGCCCGGGTAGGCGGTTACTCCAGGAACAGGGAGTGGGCGAGGAGGGCGGCGGCGAGGGGGACGAGGCCGCCGAGGACCACGAGCGTGTCGGCGAGGCGCCACGTCGCGGGCCCGGCCCAGGTCCGCCGATAGGCGCCGGCAAACCCCCGGGCATCCATCGCGAGCGCCAGCGTCGAGGCCTGCGAGAACACCCCGACGAGCAGCCCGAGCGCCACGGCGCCGACCTCCTTCATCCGAGCCACGACCGACCGACCCGCCCCCACCCCGCGCACCCGCCGGGCCAGGACCAGCTGGTCCCACAGCTCCCCGAATGCCTGAAACCGTTGCAGCGCAGCGGAGAACGCCACCACCGGCCGCGCCGGAAGCCGCACGCGCTGGGCCAGATGATCGCCCAGCTCGTCCGGGTCGACGAAGGGCATGAGCACCGCCGAGGGCACGAGCAGGGTGAGCACCCGCACCGCCGCGGACAGCGCGACCTCGGTGTTCCGACCGCCGACGAGCCAGGTCGACCAGGCGACCCCCGCGATCGCGAGCGCCGCCCACCCGAGCCGGATCGCCAGCGCCCGCCACCGCCCCGGCACGACCGGCCCGCGCCCCGGCGCCACCAGCGCCACCGCCCCCAGCACCACCTCGACGGCCAGCACGACGAGCGACTGACGCCACGAGTCGAGCAAAGCGGGCAGCGGCAGCACGAGCAGGCTGGCCAGCAGCAACGACAACGGCCCGGCGTATGCCGCGAGCGCCCGGCGCGTCGGTGGCTCGGCATCGGGCCGAGTGGTGTCGCTCCCGCCGGCCGCGGTGGGGACGACCACCTCGCCATCCCGTCCTCGCCCCACGATCCGCCCGGCCCGCATCCGCACGATCTCGTCGGCCCGCGCCATCACGCCGTCGTCGTGGGTCGTCACCACCAGGCCCACGCCCTCGCGCCGAGCAGCCTCGAGCACCCCCATGACCGCGGCCCAGGTGCGCCGGTCCTGCCCGACCGTGGGCTCGTCGGCCAGCACGAGGGCGGGTCCGTGCACGACTGCAGCCGCGACCGCCAGCCGGCGCTGCTCGCCACCGGACAGCAGTCGCGGGTCACGCGCCTCGAGCCCGGCCAAGCCCAGCCGCTCGAGCAGCACCTCGGCGCGCTCGCGCGCCAGCTCATCGTCGACCCCGGTGGCCCGCGCGGTCACGAGCACCTCCTCACCCACCGTGCGGGTCACCAGCGCCGCCGACGACCACTGCGGCACCCACGCGACCCGCCGGGCGAGCTCGGGCGAGGACAGGCGGTGCGGCGGCATACCGGCTGGTGCGCCGGCGAGCTCGACCCGGCCCGCGGCCGGCGCGGTGAGCCCGCCGAGCGCCGCGAGCAGCGACGACTTGCCCGACCCGCTCGGCCCGACGAGGGCGACCGCCGACCCCGCCTCGATGGTGAGATCGGCGTCTCGGACGGCGGTCACCACCCGCTCGCGCCCGGACATCGATCGACTGGTATGCCGCACGCTCACCCCGCGTGCCTCGCTCACCGGCGCGCCGTGCTCCACGGCGCGTCCCTTCGGTGCGAGGACGATGTCGAGCGGTTCGGGGTCGGGGATGCCGGGCACCCAGATCCCTTGCGCGGCAAGGCTGTTGCCATGCTCGTCCACGACGTCAGCGGGCGCTCCGTCGGCGACGATGCCGCCGTCAGCGCCGATGACGACGAGACGGTCGACGAGGGGCAGCCACGGGCCGAGGCGGTGCTCGACGACGACGAGGGTCAGCCGACGCTCGCGTGCCGCCTCCTCGACCACGGCCCGCACCACGCCCGCGCTCTCGGCGTCGAGCATGGCCGTGGGCTCGTCGAGCAGCAGGACCCGCGGCGCCATCGCGAGGGCGCCGGCGAGGGCCAGCCGCTGCAGCTCGCCACCGGACAGCGCCGACGTGGGCGCGGTCGGCTCGAAGCCGCGACTCGGGTCCAGGCGCACGGCGCGCAGCGCCGCGGCGACCGGCTCCGGCATCTGCTCGGGCGGCATACCGAGGTTCTCGAGCCCGAAGGCGACATCGCGACCGAGGCTGGCCGCGACCACGCCCGCGCCAGGGTCCTGCAGGACGAGCCCGACGAGGCCGGCGCGGGCCTGCGGGTCCTCACCGTCGACTCGAACCGAGCCGCTGAGCTCGCCGGCGTCGGCGGTGAGCAGGAGGCCGGCGAGGCCGCGCAGCAGGGTCGACTTGCCCGAGCCGCTCGGCCCGGCGAGCAGGACTCGCTCGCCGGGCTCGATGCGCAGGTCGAGATCGCGCAGGATCGGCTGAGGGCGGCCGTACGGCCGCCAGGTGAGGCCGGTGACGTCCACCCGGCCGAGCGGATCACCGCTCACGGATGGTCCACTCGGCGACGGATGGTCCACTCGGCGACGGATGGTCCACTCGGCGCGGGATGGTCCACTCGGCGGGTCAGCCGGGGAGGCGATCCCGCGCCTCCTGGCCCGGCGGGAAGGCGTTGAGCGCACCGGCCGACGCGAGCGCCCGGGTCAGCGCGAAGCCGAGGCCGCCGGCGAGCACCGCACCGCTGATCGCGAAGCAGACCCCATAGACGAGCTTCTGCACGAGGTCCCAGTCGGTCCAGTACATGTACCACTCGTAGATCGTCTCGAAGGGCGTCGACAGCGCCCCGGCGACGATGGCGGCGAGCAGGCCGAAGGCGGCATACCGGAAGAGCGCGAAGCCGAGCTCGGCGCCGATGCCCTGCAGGAAGCCGGCGACCAGCGTCGTCGCGCCCCACTTGGTGCCGATCAGCGCCGACACGCTGGCCGCGGTCATCTCGGCGAAGAGCGCCGCACCCGGGCGTCGGATGACCAGACCGCCGACGACACCGGCGAGCAGCCACGGCCCAAAGACCAGGCCCTGCGCCGGCGGATAGATCGCCTCGAGTGCGGCGGCGGGCCCGGAGTAGACCAGCCCGAAGGCCCAGTAGACGACACCGAAGGCGACGCCGAGCAGGGCTGCGGCGAGCAGGTCGACGGTGCGCCAGCGCCCGAGCGGGCGGGTGGCGAGGACATACCGGCCGGCACCGGCGAGGCGCCCGGACGTGCCGGGCGTGGTGGTGGTGTTGGTCATTCGACTCTCCCGTGGTGATCCGATGGATACCTCGGGGAAGTGCACACCCGGCATACGCGTCAGTCGACTCGCAGACCGAGCGCACACCTGAGATGTCCCGACTCCCTACGCCGGTGTTAGCCGGATCAGGTTCGAGGGTCTGCGGCCGTCCGCCTGGCGGTGGACGGGTCGCACTCTCAGCGCGTGGAGCGCTCCCCTGTCGTTACGTGGTGAGCCGATTCTAGCCCGGCGGATGTGAGACTGTTCCCCTGCGGGCGGACCGATTCGCCGCCGGCATGAGAGACGTGGAGGTTCGGGGATGGGCCCGATGGTGTGGAGGGCGCTCAGCGCCGCCGCGGCGATGGGTGCGGCCGCGGTCGCCCAGAAGCTCGTGAGCAAGGGCTGGGAGGTCGCCGCCGGCAAGCCCGCCCCCGACGACCCGGCCAACCCGGAGGACGTGACGTGGAAGGAGGCGCTGCTCTTCGCCGCGCTCACCGGCCTGGTCGTCTCGGCGGCCCGGGTGGCCGCCACCCGCAAGGCGGCCCAGTACTACGCCAAGTCGGCCGGCCACCTGCCCGCCGCGCTCGCCAAGCTCGAGGCCAAGGCCGACGCCGCGCGCTGACCGGCCAGCCGCCTAGGAGACTGCGGATCGCACGTCGGTGCGGGCGAAGTCAGTGCCCTTGAACAGCAACGGCTCTCCGGTATGCCGCGCCAGCGCGTAGGCGAAGCAGTCGCCGAGGTTGAGCCCCGCCGGATGGCGTCCCTTGCCGAAGCGGCGCCACGCGTCGACGGCCAGCTCAGCCTGCTCGGCCGTCACCGGCTCGACATCGCAGGGCGTCGCTCGGATGAGCTCACGCAGGTCGCGCGCCGCTTCCTCGCCCTGCCGCGCCTCGACGACGATGGCAGCCTCGACGAAGCTCACCGCGCTGACCCGCGCCGGCCGCGCGGCGACGAGCAGGCGACCGAGGTCGCTCGCGTCCTCCTCGCCGAGGACGACTGGCCAGCTCACGGGCCAGCTCGTCGGTGCGCGGGTCCTTGATGTTCAGCGCCATGCTCGACCACGCTAGATTCTTCCTTTCCACGCGGCAAGGAAGAAAGGAAGAGCAAGCCCGTATGCCGCGATGCTTCGGGCTCAGGGCTGGTGCGCTCCCGCCCGCTCAGCGCCCCGCTCACTGCCCGCGCAGTGCCTGCATCGCCTCGCGGAGCATCGGCGCGACCGCCCCGAGGACGTGCTCGCCGTTCTGCACGACG
Organism: Dermatophilaceae bacterium; assembly: GCA_035448065.1. Lineage (GTDB taxonomy): Bacteria > Actinomycetota > Actinomycetes > Actinomycetales > Dermatophilaceae > Phosphoribacter. The sequence goes on along the minus strand of DAOTIG010000055.1, from coordinate 13,126 downwards.
ACCCGCCCGCCGACGACGACGGTGAGCACGTCTGCAGCCGTCGCGGTGTAGAGGATCTCGGCGGCCTTGCTGCCCACGGTGCGCACCGAGGCCAGGTCGACCGCGACGAGATCGGCGAGCATCCCGGGCACGATCGCGCCACCCTCGTACCAGCCGAGCGCCTGGTGGCCGTGCCGGGTGCCGATGTCGAGGAGCTGGGTCACCGACAGCCGGCCGCGCTCGCCGCTGCGCCGGCGCTCGGTGTACTCCAGCTCGCGCAGCTCGAGGAAGGGGTCGATGGCCACCTGGTGGTCCGACCCGATGCCCACCGTGATGCCCGAGTCGAGCAGCCGTCGGGTCGGCGGCACGGCGTGGCCGGTCTCCCGCTCGGTCGACGGACAGGCGACGACCTGGGCGCGGGCCTCGGCGAGCAGATGGATGTCGTGGTCGGAGAGGTTTCCGGCGTGCACGCCGACGAGCTCCGGACCGAGGACCCCGACGTCGTGGAACAGCTCGGTCGGCGTGCGGCCGTAGTACATCTGGCAGGCGAGGTTGTCGGCCGGCTTCTCGGAGAGGTTGACGTGCAGCGGCACCTCGTGCAGCGTCAGCTCGCGGGCGAGCGCCGCGACATGCCCCGCCTGCTCGCGAGTGATGGCCGCGAGCGAGTGGATCGCCGCCGCCCGGCGCAGCAGGTCCGTCTGCGGGATCCGGCGCATCCGGTCGAACCACGCCTCCACCGAGCCGTCGCTGAAGCGCTCCTGGAGCCCGTCCAGCGGCAGGTGCCCCGAAGAGGTCATGCCGCCCCAGAGGTAGCAGACGTCGATGAGGGTGAGCCGGATGCCGACCTCCTCGGCCGCCTTCACGAGCGCCATCGACATCGCGTTGGGGTCGGCGTAGGGCCGCCCATCCGGGCCGTGGTGCAGGTAGTGGAACTCCCCCACCGCCGTATAGCCGGCGAGCAGCATCTCGACGTAGACCGCGCGGGCCAGGTCCAGGTAGCTGTCCGGCGTGATGAGCTCGGCCGCGGCATACACCCGCTTGGACCAGGCCTGCGGGTCCGGCGCCGTGTGGCTGCGCCCGCGCAGCGCCCGATGGAAGACATGGCTGTGACCGTTGGCGAAGCCGGGCATGACGACCCCGGGAAGACAGACGTCCCCCGAGGCCCGGCGGGTGCGGACCTCGACCTCGGCGAATCGGCCGTCGATGACGGCAATTCGCACATTGCGTGCCAATCCCGTTGGCAGCCAGGCGTGTTCGGCCCAGAAGTGCGTGTCCACGGTCCTGTCTCGCTGGTTGGGGGACCTGCGTTACACCTCATCCTGACACCGGTTCGGCGCCGACATGGGGGGAAAGCGCTTGCCTGTCCGAATTCCGGGCGTGCTTGTCCACGCTGGCTAGGCTGGCGGCATGCGCGCAGTCACGGTGCCCGAGCCCGGCGGCCCGGACGCTCTCGTCCTCGCCGAGGTCCCCGACCCCGAAGCCAGGCCCGGCGAGGTCGTCATCGACGTCGTCGCTGCCGGCGTCAACCGCGCTGACCTGCTGCAACGCCAGGGGCACTATCCACCCCCGCCCGGCGCCCCGGCATACCTCGGCCTCGAGTGCAGCGGCCGGATCCGCACGCTGGGCGAGGGCGTGACCGGGTGGCAGGTCGGCGACGCGGTGTGCGCCCTGCTCTCCGGCGGCGGGTATGCCGCGCAGGTCGCCGTCCCGGCCGGCCAGCTGCTGCCGGTGCCGCACGGGGTGTCGCTCGTCGACGCGGCCGCCCTGCCGGAGGTCGCCTGCACGGTGTGGTCCAACGTCTTCATGACGGCCGCGCTGCAGCCGCGCCAGACCCTGCTCGTGCACGGTGGCTCGTCCGGCATCGGGACGATGGCGATCCAGCTCGCGCGCGCGGTCGGAGCGCGGGTGGCGGTCACCGCCGGCTCGGCCGACAAGCTCGAGGTATGCCGCTCGCTCGGCGCCGAGATCCTCGTCAACTACCGGGACGAGGACTTCGTCGCCGTCGTGCGCGAGGCGACCGACGGCCACGGCGTCGACGTCGTCCTCGACAACATGGGCGCGAAGTACCTGCGCCGAAACGTGGACGTGCTCGCGGCATACGGCCGGCTCGTCGTCATCGGCCTGCAGGGCGGCACGGTGGGCGAGCTCGACCTCGGGCAGTTGCTGCGCAAGCGGGCCGCCGTGATCGCCACCTCGCTGCGGGCTCGCCCCGACGCGGAGAAGGCCGCGATCGTCGCGGCGGTGCGCGAGCACGTCTGGCCCCTCGTGGAGGCGGGCACAGTGCGACCGGTGGTGCACGACCGGCTGCCGTTGGAGCAGGCCGCACAGGCGCACCGGGTGCTCGAGGAGTCGAGGCACGTCGGCAAGGTGCTGCTCACCACGTGAGCCTCGCCTCGGTCTCAGCCGCACTGGCGGTCGTGCTGGCGGCCGGCTTCGTCGTCCTGCTCACGATCCATCTCGGCCAGGTGAGCGGCCGGCGGGTTCCGTGGGGGCTCGCGGCCGGCGCGGCCGTGGCGGTGTGCCTGTTGGCCGTCGCGGTCGCGTACGCCACCCGCACCCGGGGCGTGGCCTGGACGCTGCGCGAGGGGGCCGAGAGCACCTTGGCGGCTCTCGTCGTCGGGGCGGTGCTGCTGGCCGGGCTGCTGCGGCTGGCGGGGGCGCGCTGGGTCGCGGCGGCGCTCGTCGCCGAGGCAATGCTCGTCGTCGCGGTCACGTCGTGGATGCCGGTGCGGATCGCGCCGCACTGGGGCAGCCCGGATCTCGCGACCCTGACGACGTGCTTCACGACGTCGTGGCGGTGGGGCACCTACGGTCGCTTCGGCGTCTTCTACGACGTCATCCCCAACGTGCTGCTCTACGTGCCGCTCGGCGCCGCGCTGGCCGCGGCGCGGCGGCGCCATCGGTGGCTCGCCGTGCCGGTCGCCATCGCCGTGACCCTGGGCACCGAGTCGTATCAGGCCCTGTTCACCGACCGGGAGTGCGCCGGCAACGACGTGCTGACGAACACGACCGGGGCGATGCTCGGCGTCGTGCTGCTGCTGGCCGCCGAGCTGGTGCTGCTGCGCCGCCGCCGCTGACGGCCGCCGCGTCGCTGGCGTCGCCGGCGATCGGTGGCGTCGTCGATCACGTCCGCCGACGATGGGGGAGTCCAGAGCCGGCAGCGCTGACGACTCGAGGGCGCGGTGTGGAAACGCATGCGTTTCCCGATTGTCGATGGGATCCCATGGCGAATCGGGAAACGCATGAGTTTCCCGACGGACCGCGGGGCGCAGCGGCTCGGCAGCGCGCCAGCGCGAGAGACGGGCGAGGGCGGGAGCACGCTTGACCCAGCGGCATACTCGGTATAGCGTCCTTGACAGTAGCAATACCCGGTATACATCCCCCCCAGGGAAGGCACGTCGTGACCGTTCGCAGCAGCGTGCTGGCTCTGCTCCGGCAGGGCCCGCGCTATGGAGCGCGGATCAAGGCCGACTTCGAGCAGGCCACCGGCGGCGCCTGGACCCTCAACGTCGGGCAGGTCTACACCACCCTCGGCCGGCTCGAGCGGGACGGCCTGGTCGCCGGCGAGACCCGAGCGCCGGCCCCCGACCGCGGCGCCCGCACGACTCGCGGCACCGTCAGCCCCGCCAGCCCCGACCGCCCCGACTCCGGCGACGTCACCGTCACCTATCGACTCACCGAGCAGGGCGCCGCCGAGGCGGACGGCTGGTGGACCACGCCCGTCGACCGCGAGACCCCGGCCCGGGACGAGCTCGTCATCAAGCTCGCCCTGGCGATCAGCACCCCCGGCGTCGACCCCTACGCCGTCATCACCACCCAGCGCACCGCCACGATGCGCCACCTGCGCGAGCTCACCCGCCGCAAGCTCGCCCTCGACCCGACGACGCCGGGCGGCACCGCCCCGTCGACGAGCGCCGATCGCCTCGTCCTCGAGCACCAGCTGTTCACCGTCGAGGCCGAGCTGCGCTGGCTCGACCACGTCGAGGCCGTCCTCTCCCATGCGCCCCGTGAAAGGAAGCACGATGAGCACCCCGACACCTGAGGTCGTCCTGCGACTCACCGACGTCCACCGTGTGCACGGCAGCGGCGAGACCGCAGTCCGCGCGCTCGACGGGGTGAGCCTCGACCTGTGCGCCGGTGAGCTCGTCGCCGTCATGGGCCCCTCCGGATCGGGCAAGTCGACCCTGCTCAACCTCGCCGGCGCGCTCGACCTGCCGACCTCCGGCACGGTCGAGATCGAGGGCGTCTCGACGACATCGCTGCGGCCGGCCGATCTGGCTGCGCTGCGTCGGCGCAAGGTCGGGGTCGTCTTCCAGGACCTCAATCTCATCCCCTCGCTCACCGCCGCCGAGAACATCGCCCTCCCGCTCGAGCTCGACGGTCAGCGGGTGAGCGAGACCCGCCGGCAGGCCCTCGCTGCCCTCGACGAGCTGGGCCTGAAGCTGCTCGCCGACCGCTACCCGGACCAGATGTCCGGCGGCCAGCAGCAGCGGGTCGCGATCGCCCGCGCCCTGGTCGGCGAGCGCCGACTGGTGCTCGCCGACGAGCCGACCGGCGCTCTCGACTCGGTCACCGGCGAGGGCGTGCTCACCGTGCTGCGTCAGCGCTGCGACGCCGGCGCGGCCGGCCTGCTCGTCACCCACGAGGCGCGCTTCGCCGGCTGGGCCGACCGGGTCGTCTACCTGCGCGACGGCCGCGTCGTCGACTCCACCGAGCCAGCCGGTATGCCGCGCAGTGCCCGGAGCGCGTCGTGACCGTGCAGACTCCCACGCGTCCGGCGGCACCTCCCCCGCGACCACCTGCGCCGGCTCTCGCCGAGCGTGGCTCGCGCCTCGAGCGCTGGCTCGCCGGGTGGCGCCTCGCGCTGCGCCTCGGCCGCCGGGACGCCGTGCGGCACAAGGGCCGCAGTGCCCTCGTCGTGCTCATGGTCGCCCTGCCGGTCATGCTGCTCGTCGGCGGCAACATCCTCGCGGCCGTCGCGTCGCTCTCCCCGGTCGAGCGGCTGCCCTTCACCATGGGCCAGGCTCAGGCTCGGATCAGCTACCAGGGTGACGAGAAGCTCGTCGTCCTCCCCACCTCCGACTCATTCTTCGGCGGGGACACCACGCACGAGCGAGCCACCCCCATCCCCGGATGGGGCGAGAGCCAACCGCAGCGCCGCGCCGCGCTGGCTCAGCTCACCGGTGGGACCGTGGCACCGGTGCAGAGCTTCCCGGGACTGGTCACCGTGGGACGCAAGACCTACGACGTCCAGGTGCTGGGCGCCGACCCGACGGCATACCCGTTCCTCGAGGGCATCGTGCACCTGCGCAGCGGCCGGTGGGCGGCCACGCCGACCGAGGTCGTCGTCACCCCCTCGGCGATCGCGCGCGGCATACCGAGCGAGGGCACCGTCGTCGCCGTCGACCCGAACACCGGCGTCTCGGTGACCATGACGATCGTCGGGGTGGCCGAGGCCTACTCGACGATGTTCGGGCACACGTCACCCGTGGATGCCGTCATCACGCCGCTCGACGTCGGCGGGATGGGCGAGACGAGCTACGTCATCGACCGGGCCACCCCGGTCACCTGGGCCGAGGTCGAGCGGTGGGCGGCATACGGACTGCTCACGACCAGTCGCGCGGTGACGCTCGACCCGCCGCCGGCCGACCAGGTGCACGCTCCGGCGGAGCTCCAGCAACGCGCCGACGACGAGGCGGTGACCCAGCTGCTGCTCACTGCGGTCGCAGCGGTCGGCCTGCTGGTCGAGACGACCCTGCTCGTCGGGCCGGCGTTCGCCGTCTCCGCGGCGCGCAGCCGACGGACCCTCGCCCTTGCCGCGAGCAACGGCGCGCCGACCGGCCAGCTGCGCCGGACCGTCCTCGGCCAGGCCCTCGTGCTCGGGGTGCTCTCGGTCGCCGTGGGTGGGCTGCTCGGGGTCATCGGTGCGTATGCCGTGGTCGCCTGGTCTCGGACGAACCGTCCGGACGCGTTCTTCGGGCCATGGGACGTGCCGTTCTGGCCGGTGCTGCTCGTGCTCGCGGTGGCGGTGCTCGCCACCGTCATCGCCGCGCTCATCCCCGCGCGGGGCCTGGCCCAGCTCGACATCGTCGGCGTGCTGCGCAGCCAGTCCGTGTCGCCTCGGGCACGAGCGCGCGTCCCGGTCGTCGGCCTCGTGCTCTTCGTCGTCGGCTCGGCACTGCTGCTCGGCCTCAGCGCGCTGCCGCCCACGGCGGACATCCCGGTCGTCCTGCCGCTGCTCATGGCGATCGGCGGCTTCGTGCTGCTCGTCGTCGGGGCGCTCATGCTCGTGCCGATGAGCCTGGTCCTCGGCGCCAGGCTCGGTCGGGCGGCGCCGGCGGCCGCCCGGATGGCCCTGCGGGATGCCGCCCGCCAGCGCGGTCGGGCCACCTCGACGGTCGCGGCCATCCTCGCCGGGTGCTCGATCGCCACCATCGTCCTCGTCGCCAGTGCCAGTGGCACCGAGTTCGGCCAGCGGATATACCAGCCGCAGGTGCCGATCGGCGCTGCGATGGCCAGTCCCCGCTCCCACCTGCCCAACGACGAGGCATCGGCGTGGCAACGACTGCGGGCGACGATCAGCGCGACGACGCCGACCCTGCGCCAGGTCGAGGTGCAGCGGGTCGGCGGCACGGGCAAGGGGCCGGAGGCCATCGTCAGCGCGGTGCGGACCGGATGCACTCCGGAGGAGACCCTCGGCCTGCTCACCTCCCCCACGCCAGCAGTGTTCTCCCGCTGTGTGACGGTGGACAGCATGGGGATGGGTGGGATGTCCATCCTTATCGCACCCGTCGAGGACCTGATCACCATGCTTGGCCTTGATGCCACGCAAGCGGCGATGCTGCGCGCCGGCGGTGTGCTCGTCGACGGGCGACCCCCGCGCAACCAGGGCATGATCGGCTTCGGCCCGGACCCCACCGACGCCGTGCCGCTCACCTGCTGCGTCGTCGACATCGTCGACGGCAAGATGACGCTGACGTGGAGCGAGGTCTCGCTGCCCACCGGGGACTCCGTGGACGAGCGACCCAAGCCCGTCGCGGCGCCGCAGACGGCGCGCGTCCCAGCGCTGGCGATGACCGATCGGCTGCCGACCTTGGCCGGCAACACCGGCATGATCGTGTCAACTGAGACGGCCCGATCGTTCGGGTGGACGCTGGCCATCCAGCAGCTCCTGCTCGTCGACCCGAGCGGGACGATCCCCGACGACGACGAGCAGCGGCTGCGCGACGCGGTGACCGACTCCGGCGTGGGGTTCGTCTATGTCGAGCGCGGTTTCCAGCCCTTCGACCGGTGGGTGACGATCGTCGTGCTCTCGCTGCTCGGGCTGATCATCCTCGCCGCCACGCTGCTCGCGACCGCGCTGTCGACGGCCGAGATGCAGCCGCTGATGGGCACCTTCGCGGCGGTCGGCGCGACCCGCGGCACACGGCGGCGGCTGGCGGCGACTCAGGCGGCCTCCCTGGGGATCATCGGGGGGCTGCTCGGTGTCCTCGTCGGACTGGTGCCGGGCATCACGATCGCCCGGCTGGCGACGGGTGCCACGTGGGGACCCGGCAACACCGACCCGGTCGGCCCGATCGTCGTGATCCCCTGGGGTCAGCTGGCCATCCCCGTGCTGGTGATCCCGGTGCTCGCGGCCGGACTGGCCTGGCTGGCCATCCGCCGAGACCCGCAGGTCACCCGCCGGATCAGCTGAGTCCCGGTCCGCGGCGTCCGGGGGGTCACTGCGCGCGCGGCATACCAGATCGGGTGACCGAGCGGTGGGGCAAGATGGGGCGCATGAGCGAGCAGCCGGAGCGCACCCAGCCGACCGCCGAGCAGGCCACCGACGCGGGCGACGAGCGGGTCGTCGTCATCACGCCGGACGGCATGGGGGTGGCCAGCCCGCCCAAGGACCGCGACGGCGACGGTCACCCCGACGAGCCGAGCAACCCCGCCGACCTCGTCGAGCAGCCGGCCAAGGTCATGCGGATCGGCTCGATGCTCAAGAACCTCCTCGAGGAGGTCCGCAGCGCCCCGCTCGACGACGGCGGCCGGCGCCGGCTCGCCGAGATCCACCGCCGCTCGATCCACGAGCTCGAGGATGGCCTGGCCCCCGAGCTCGTCGAGGAGCTCGAGCGGATCGCGCTGCCCTTCGCGGACGACGGCACCCCGCCCTCCGATGCCGAGCTGCGGATCGCCCAGGCGCAGCTCGTCGGCTGGCTCGAAGGGCTCTTCCACGGCATCCAGACCGCGCTCGTCGCGCAGCAGATGGCGGCCCAGCAGCAGCTCGCTGGCATGCGGCGCGCGCTCCCGCCGGGTCACCCTGCGGCACAAGGCAATTCGGGTATGCCGGGTGGTCCCGGCAGTCTGGGTGAGGCGCCCTCGGGTCAGTCCGGACCGACCGGCCAATACCTCTGAGCCCGTAGGTCGCCCGAGAGCCGACCTGCCCACCTCGGCTACAGCCAGCTGGCCCGCTCGCGCTCGGTGGGGAGGTAGCTCGTGTCCCACTGCCGGAACGGCTCGCGCAGCCGATAGCGGAAGTCCGGCTGCCGCAGCAGGACGACGTCCTGGCCGTTGGCGGGGTTCTCGAGCGACTCGAAGTACTCGACGCTCCAATGGAACCAGCGCATCGCGAACAATCTCGTCGTCAAGCCGTGGGTCACGAAGACGACGTTGCGCGGCGCGTCGGGACTCTCGAAGTTGCGGAACAGCGACTCGAGGAAGGTCGACACCCGGTCGTAGACGTCCGAGCCGGACTCGCCGTGGGTGAAGCGGTAGTAGAAGTGCCCGTAGTCGTTGCGCAGCCGCTTCTCCGCCGCGATCGAGGCCGGGTCCTGGAAGTTGGCCCAGTCCTGCTCGCGCAGGCGAGGCTCAAAGCGAACCGCCGCGAGCGGCATACCGAGATCCATCGCCTCGACGGTCTCGCGGGCCCGGACATAGGGCGAGGCGTAGACGTGCACGCTGCCGCCGTCGAGGATCGCCCGCACCCGCTCGCCGGTCGCCCGGGCCTGCTCCACCCCGCGTGCCGTGAGGTGCAGAGCGTGGTCGGGGACCGTCTCGTAGATCGTGTCGTCGACGTTGCCCTGGCTCTCGCCGTGCCGGACCAGGATGATCCGCTCCGGCCGGTGCTCGACTCCCATGCGCCGAGGGTATGCCGCGTGGCCGCCGCGCTCAGACCGCGTCGGCCGCGGCGCGCCCGGCGACCCGACCGCTGAACAGGCAGCCGCCGAGGAAGGTGCCCTCGAGCGAGCGGTAGCCGTGCATCCCGCCGCCACCGAACCCGGCCGCCTCGCCCGCGGCATACAGGCCGGGGAGCACGGTGTGGTCGCTGCGCAGCGCGCGGCCGTCGAGGTCGGTGAGCAGCCCGCCGAGCGTCTTGCGGGTGAGCACGGTCAGCCGGATCGCGATGAGCGGACCGGCCGCTGGATCGGTCAGCGCGTGCGGGGCGACAGCGCGAATCAGCTTGTCTCCCTTATAGGCTCGCGCCGCGCGGATCGCGTTGAGCTGGGCGTCCTTGCCGAAGTCGTTGATCGCCTGCCGGTCGCGCGCCGCGATCTGCTCCTCGACGTAAGCAGCGTCGAGCGGGGCCTCGGGAGTGAGCTCGGTCATCTTCGCGACGAGCTCGGCGACCGTCGGCGCGGCCACGAAGTCGACGCCGCGGTCGAGGAAGGCCTGCACCGCCGCGGGGATGCCGCCCCGGGCCCGCCCGAGGACGTCCACGACCGACCGGTTGGTGAGGTCGAGGTTCTGCTCGGAGCCCGAGAGGGTGATCTCCTTCTCGGCGATCCGCGCGTTGAGGACGAGCCACGAGTGCTCGACGCCGGTATGCCGCAGGTGCGCCAGCGTGCCGAGCGTGTCGAAGCCGGGGAAGAAGGGCGCGGGCAGCCGGGTGCCGGAGCCGTCGAGCCACATGGCCGACGGGCCGGGCAGCACCCGGATGCCGTGCCCGGGCCAGATCGGGTCCCAGTTGTGCAGCCCCTCGACGTAGTGCCACATCCGGTCGCGGTTGACGACGGTGCCGCCGGCCCGCTCGGTGATCCGCAGCATCCGCCCGTCGACGTAGGCCGGGACGCCGGTGACCAGCCGCGCCGGTGGCGACCCGAGCCGGGCGGGCCAGGCTGCCCGGACGAGGTCGTGGTTGCCGCCGATGCCGCCGCTCGCGACGACGACCGCGCCGCCCTCGAGCTCGAACTCGCCGAGCGGGTCGCGGCTCGTCGCGACGCCCCGCGGCAGGTGGGTCGGCGCCAGCCGGGTGCCGCGGATGCCGGTGACCCGGCCGCCGGTGAGCACGAGGTCGTCGACTCGGTGTCGGAAGGCATAGCGCAGCCGGCCGGCTGCCTCGGCCTCCTTGGCCTTGCGGACGAAGGGCTCGAGCAGCCCCGGCCCGGTGCCCCACGTGATGTGGAAGCGCGGCACCGAGTTGCCGTGGCCCTGGGCGGTGCCGTCGCCGCGCTCGGCCCAGCCGACGACCGGGAAGAGCCGCAGCCCCTGCTCGGTGAGCCAGGCCCGCTTCTCGCCGGCGGCGAAGTCGACGTAGGCCCGCGCCCACCGTTGCGCCAGCACGTCGCTGCCCGGGGCACCAGGTTCACCGCCGTCGCCGGTGCCGAGCCGGTCGAAGCCGGCCGTGCCCTCCCAGTCCGACCAGGCCAGCTCGAGCGAGTCGCGGATGCCGAGGCGACGCTGCTCGGGCGAGTCGACGAGGAAGAGCCCGCCGAAGGACCAGTACGCCTGCCCGCCGAGGTTCTCGCGGGACTCCTGGTCGACGACGACCACCCGCTTGCCGGCCGCGGTGGCCTCGGTCGCGGCGACCAGCCCGGCCAGGCCCGCCCCGATGACGATGACGTCGGTGTCAGGCATAGGCTCGATGCTATGCCCGAGACGCCGCTCACCACCCCGCGCGAGCCGGTCGACACGGTCCTGCCGCGCACGCCGTGGTGGGCGGTGGCGACCAGTGTCGCCGCGCTCGTCGCCTTCGCCGCGGCATACCTGTATGCCGCCTCGCGCACCCCTGGCTTCGACGTCGTGCGCACCAGCGTCAGCGACCTGGGGGCATCGGGCACCCCGGGGCGCAACGCGCTCGGCATCGGGCTCCTCGTCGTCGGGGCGCTGCTCATCGTCACGGCCCTGGGGCTGGAGCCGGCCGACCCGGCGGGCCGGTGGACCCTGGCCTTCGGCGGGCTGGGCCTGTGGCTGCTCGCCTCAGCGCCGGCCGAGTCGGCGACCTACACGCTGCGGCACACCTTCAGCTCCGAGATCGCCTTCGTGCTGCTGGCTCTATGGCCGGCCTTCGGCGCTCGCGCCGGCACCGTGGTCTGGCCGCTGCGCCGGCGGGTGGGGGTGATCGTCAGCGTGCTGACCTTCGTCGCCATGCAGATCGCACTGTGGGGGATCATCCTGCGAGCCACGACCGACGGCATCCGCGAGCTGGCCGTCTACGGCTGGGTCGTGCTGTGGCCGGTCATCGTCACGGTGTGGACCGCGGTCCGAGACCCCGGGGTGGCGACCCGCTTCGTCGACCCGCCCCCGGACCCCCTCCCCCACCTCTGAGCGCAAACCCGCCGAGCGGACCATCCCACGCCGAGTGGACCAACATCTGCCGAGCGGACCATCCCACGCCGAGCGGACCATCCCACGCCGAGTGGACCATCATCTGCCGAAGCAGCCCCTAGCGTCGGGCGTAGACCCGCCCGGGCGGGGGAGCGCCGAGCAGCTGGGACACCGTGACGAGCGTGTAGCCCCGGGCGCGCAGACTCACGGGATGTACCGAGGCCGTGGACAGGCCGACGCGCGCGGCCCCCTCCCGCGGTGGAGGTCGTACACGGCGTCCAGAACCCTGGCGAATACCTCCACTCGGTGGGGTAGAGGCCCTGGGTGGGCTGGAGGGCGTCCCGGTGGTCGAGCAGCCCGGCCTATCGACGGGCGTAGACCCGCCCGGGCTGCGGAGCGCCGAGCAGCTGGGACACCGTGACGAGCGTGTAGCCCCGGGCGCGCAGACTCGCGACGATCGCCGGCACCGCGGCAACGGTCGTCGGCAGGGTGTCGTGCATGAGCACGATCGAGCCCGAGCGGGTCTGCGCGAGAACGGCACCGACGACCTGCTCGGTGTTACGGGTCTTCCAGTCGACCGGGTCGACATCCCAGATGACCACCGGCAGGCCGAGCTGCAGATCCCGGCTGGTGAAGGCCCCGAACGGTGGCCGGAGCAGGGTCGGCGCCCGGCCGGTCACGCGGGTGACGGCCTCCTGGGTGCGGGCGACCTGCTCGAGGGCGTCCGGCGTCGAGGTCTTCGGCAGGAAGGCGTGCGTCCACGTGTGGTTGCCGATCTCATGCCCGTCGGCGGCCATCCGGGCCACCAGGTCGGGATGTCCCGGCACCTTGGAACCGACGACGAAGAAGGTCGCCGGCACCCGTGCCTGGGCGAGGTAGTCGAGCAACCGCCCGGTGGTTCCCGGCTCCGGTCCGTCGTCGAAGGTCAGTGCAACGCACCGGAGCACCTGGCAGTCCGGTCCGGCTGCCGGGGCACCTGCCGGGGCAGCGACTGGCTGGCCGACCGCCGGAGCGGCGACCGCCGGGGCGGCGACCGGCGGCGGGTCCATCTGGGCCGGAGCGGCCAGCTGACTCGGGGCCGTCACCTGGCCAGCGCCAGCCGCCTGGACCGGGGCGACCACCGACACGCGCGCGTTGCCGGGTGCGGCGACCGGACCGGCCGTCGTCCCGCGCGCCGCGGCCGCGCCGGATCCCCGGGACCGGCTCCCCGAGACCACCCGCGCCACAGCAGCCGGTCCACGAGCACCGGAAGCAGGAACGTCGATCCGGGCCGCCCGATCGGGCGAGGCGGCAGTGGCCGTCGGCGCGCCTGCGACGAGGCCGACCGCGGCGAGCGCCAGGAGGCCGAGCACGAGCCGGACCGCGCGCCGGCCACGCCGCCGCAGCAGCCGGGCCACCACTCCACGGCGAGGAGTGCCTGGGCCGAAAGCCCTGGACCGCTCCGGGGCGGCAGCGGACACACGGACCTCGCTCGTCGATCAGGGGGATGGCACCGCCATTGTTCCGGCGCCGCCGAGGGCCCGCCAGCACGACACGCCGCGACCGGCTGCCACCCAGCCCGACAGCGCGGACGCGCCCTCGCTCAGCCCGGCAGGTAGCGCTCCAGCCGGTCCATCGC
>DAOTIG010000054.1:0-20533 GCA_035448065.1 Dermatophilaceae bacterium | reverse complement strand
GGCGGGGAAAGGGGAGGGCGGCGGGATGGAGGGAGTGCGGCCGGGGAGCTGGACGCGAGCCGACGGCCCGCAGCTCAGCTGTAGACGGACGGCGAGAGGGTGCCGATGCAGCGCAGGTTGCGGTAGTCCTCGGCGTAGTCCAGGCCGTAGCCGACGACGAACTCGTTGGGGATGTCGAAGCCGACATACTGCACGTCGATCTTCACCTTGGCGACCTCGGGCTTGCGCAGCAGGGTGCAGATTTGCAGCGAGGCCGGCTTGCGGGATCCGAGGTTGGCCATGATCCACGACAGGGTGAGGCCGGAGTCGATGATGTCCTCGACGACGAGGACGTCCTTGCCGGTGATGTCGGTGTCGAGGTCCTTGATGATCCGCACGACGCCCGAGCTCTTGGTGCCGGAGCCGTAGGACGAGATCGCCATCCAGTCCATCTTCACCGAGCCGGGCAGGTGCCGCATGAGGTCGGCCATGACGAGCACGGCGCCCTTGAGGATGCCGACGAGGAGCAGGTCCTTGCCCTCGTAGTCGCGCCAGATCTGCTGGGCCAGCTCCTCCAGCCGCTGGTGGATCTGCTCCTCGGTGAGCAGCACCCGCTCGAGCTTGTCGGCCATGTCCTCCGCGTCCACGCGCCGACCCTACCGGACCGGTGTGAACAGCAGCCGACCGTCCTGACGCTGGGCCCGCACTCCCCCGGGCAGGTCGAGCGGACCCTGGCCGCGCCACCGGGTGACGAGAGCGTCGAGAGCCTCGACGTGGGTCATCGTGAGCGGCTGGCAGCCGGCGTCGGCGGCGAGCAGCAGCCACACCCGCCGTCGCAGCGCCGGGTGCAGCGGTGCGAGTCCACTGACCGGGATCGGCTCCCCCGGGGCTCCCACCTCGGAGCGGGCTTGCCGGGCCATCAGGTCGAGCAGCTCGGCGTCCTCGCGCAGCAGCGCAGCCGAGCGCGCCAGGGCCGCCGGCAATCCCGGGCCGAGTGCTGCGTCGAGCATCGGCAGCGCCGCCCGCGCGCGGACCCGCGCGTAGCCGGTGTCGGTGTTGTGGGGATCGTGCCACGGAGCGAGTCCGGCTGCCGCACACGCCTGTTCGGTCTGCTCCCGGGTGACCCCGAGCAGCGGCCGGGCGAAGCAGTCGCGAGCGGGCGGCATGCCGGACAGCGATCGGGCGCCCGATCCGCGGGCGAGACCGAGCAGCACCTGCTCGGCCTGGTCGTCGCGCGTGTGACCGAGCAGCACGAGTGCCCGCTCGCCCGCCACGGTATGCCGCGTGGCCGCGTTCGCGAGCGCGGCATACCGCGCCTGCCGGGCCGCGTCCTCAGGCCCACCCCCTGCCCGGACCTCGACGCGCAGCACCTCGACGGGCTCCATGCCGAGCGAACGGCATTGCGTCGCAGCGGTCTCCGCGACCTCAGGCGATCCCGGCTGGAGCCCGTGGTCGATGACGACGGCCCCCGCGCGCAGGGTCAGCCGGGGTGCCTCGAAGGCCAGCGCGGCCGCGAGCGCGAGCGAGTCCGCTCCGCCCGAGCAGGCCGCGAGGACCACCGATCCGGGAGGTCGGTCGACGAGCGCCGCCCGCACGGCGTGCCGGATCGCGGCGACGGCAGACGGCGGTCCGGGCACGACGAGCTCCCTTGCGGCCCAGCAGATCTCAGCCGTGAACTCGGGCGACCCAGGCCTGTGGGTCGCCCATCTCGGCCGCCGTCGGCAGCGTCTCGGGCGAGGTCCACACCGCGTTGAAGCCGTCCGTCCCGACCCGCTCGGTGACCGCGCGGACGAAGACGGCGCCGTCGGCATACTGACGCATCTTGGCCTCGAGACCGAGCAGTCGGCGCAGCATCCGATCGAGCTGGCCGAGACCGGCTCGCCGCTCGGTGAACTTCTCGCGGATGACCGCGACGCTCGGGATGACCGCCGGGCCCACGTCGTCCATGACGACGTCGGCGTGCCCCTCGAGCAGCGACATGACCGCGGTGATCTCGGCGATCTTGGCCTTCTGCTCGGGCGTGAGCAGCAGCTCGGCGATGCCGGTGGACCCGGGCTTCATGACGTCGGGCAGCCGCTGGGCGATCTCGGAGATCCGCTCGACGAGCTCGGCCGGGGTGGGCGCGATGTCGACGGCGAGCTGCCGAGAGCGCTCGATCATGTGCTCGCGCAGCCACGGCACGGCGGTGAACTGCACCCGGTGGGTCTCCTCGTGCAGCGCCACCCAGAGCCGGAAGTCCCACGGGTCGAGGGACATCTCGCGCTCGGCCTGGACGATGTTCGGGGCGACGAGGAGCAGCCGCGGCGAGCCCTCGGGCGCCAGGTCGTATTGCCCGAGCACCTTGCTGGCCATGAAGGCGAGCAGGGCACCCATCTCGGCGCCGGTGATCTTGCTGCCGATGCTCTGCGCGCTGGGCGCCGGAGCGGCCGGCATCGCCGCGGCAAGCTTGGCGATGACCGGCTCGAGCAGGGCCTTGCTCGAGGCGATGTTGGCGCTCGACCAGCCGGCCCGGTCGACGACGAGCACCGGCGCCGACCCGGCCGGCGAGTGCATCCTGGCGGTCTCGGCCACCGGGGCGTGCGCCTGCTCGGCGGCCCGGCGCAGGCTCGCGACGACCTCGGCGGCCTCGGCCGGCGTGACCCGCGGGCCGGGCGGGGCCAGCCGGGCGGCGGTCTGCCGGGCCAGCTCCCAGTCGACGGTGAGGCCAGGTGTCGCGGCGCCGTCGAGCGGTCGGTCCTGCGGCTGATCGGTCGGGTGGCTCATGCACGTCCCCTTGGTCCGTCGGTGGCGGTCGGCACCCGCACGGGCAAGTGTGGCACCGACGCGACCAACGCCCCCCGTCGTGAGGTCGTTCCCGGAGCCGAGCGGTGGGCGGTGGGCGGTCGCAGCATCACGCGCCGAGGGACCTGACCGTAGGTGCCTCGAGTGTCGACTCTCGGTCACCAGTGACGGTCGGTGGCGACCAGATCTGGGTCGAGTGTGGGCTTTCGGTCACGCCCCCAGGCGCCGACGGCACCGCCCGAATGAGCCAACCGGACCTGGCTCAGCGGCAGCCGCAGGTCGCCAGGGTCGCGCCGACGCGATCGAGTGCGGCTCGCACGTCCAGCGTTGCTGCCGAGCCCTGCTCGAGCACGGCGAAGAGCAGCAGCCGCCCGTCGGCGGTGACCACGGTGCCGGCCAGCGTGTTCACGCCGTTGAGCGTGCCGGTCTTGGCTCGCACGACCCCGGCGCCCGGGGTGGACGCCGGCGCCGTGAAGCGGCCAGCGAGCGTGCCGCTTAGCCCGGCCACCGGCAGCCGGGCGATCGCGGCGGCCAGCCCCGGGCGGCTGCCGCCGACGGCCAGGGCGAGGACGTCGCCGAGCACCCGGGCAGGGACCTGGTTGGCCCGGGTCAACCCCGAGGCGTCGGCGAGCTGGACGCCCGTGACGTCGACCCCCGCCACTCGCACGCTGTCGATGAGGTATGCCGCGGTGCCGGCGAAGTCGCTCGGCCGCCCGGCGCGGAAGGCCGCCTGTCGGGCCAGGCACTCGGTGAGGGCGTTGTCGCTCTCGTCGAGGGCCAGGGCGAGCAGCGCGCCGACCGGGGCCGACTGCACCGTGCCGAGCACCGCCGCGCCCGCCGGCGCGGTCGTTGCGGCCGGGTCGTAGGTTGCGGCGATGCCGCGCTCGCCGAGCCGGGCGACGAAGGCCGCCGCGGTGTCGGCGATCGGGTCGGCGGACCCGGGCGTGCCCGGCAGCGCGCGCTTGCTGGCCAGGCCGAGCATGGCGACCCGACCGGTGATCCCGCTCGTCGCGAAGCTCTCCGGCCAGGTGGGGGCCACGAGTGGGCCCGGCGCGTATGCCGCGTCGACCCCGACCGTCACCGTCGTCACGCCGGAGGCGCGCAGGGCGGTGGCGACCTGGTCGGCGAGGTCGCCGAGGCCGGCCCGGCCGGCGACCGCCGTCGGGTCGCCCGCGACCGGCGCGAGCAGGCTGTCACCACCCGCGACGAGGACGACCCGATCGGGCGACGCGCCCTGCACGACGGTCGTCGCCAGCGTCGTCGTCGCCGGCAGCGCCGCGTCGATGCCGACCGCGCTGAGCAGCTTGGTCGTCGAGGCCGGCACGCGCGGCTGATCGGCGGCGACGTCGAGCAGGTGCGCGCCGGTCGCCCCGTCACGCACGGTCACCGAGGCCCCGGCGAGGCTCCGGTCCGCGAGCACCGGCGCAAGGGCTGCCTGCACGCCCGCCGCGCTGGGAGCCGAGCCGACGGCACCGGCCGGCGCGAGCGGCATACCGGATGACGGCAGGGCCGGAACGCGCACTGTCGGTATGCCGCTGGACGCAGTCGGCGGGGCGACCGTCGGTGTCGCCGGCGGCGCGAGGGTGACGACGCCGGGCACGACGTCATAGGCGTCGAGCGCGCCGTAGCCCGTCACGGCCGCCAGGCCCACGAGGACGACCGCGAGGACGCGACGCATCCGGTGACCCCCTACGCTTGGTGCGGAACCTGTGCGGCCAGCGTAGGTCGTCGCCGGAGCAGACGGAGAGGCACGTGGAGTTCGACGTCACGATCGAGATCCCCAAGGGTCACCGGAACAAGTACGAAGTCGACCACGCCACCGGCCGAATCCGACTGGACCGGCTGCTGTTCACCTCGATGAGCTATCCCTCGGACTACGGCTACATCGAGGACACCCTGTCCGAGGACGGCGACCCGCTCGACGCCATCGTGCTGCTCGACGAGCCGACCTTCCCCGGCTGTGTCGTGCGCGCCCGGCCGATCGGGGTCTTCCAGATGACCGACGAGGCCGGCGGCGACGACAAGATCCTCTGCATCCCTGCCGGTGACCCGCGCAAGGCCCAGGTCGTCGAGCTCGAGCAGGTCAACGAGTTCGAGGTCGCGGTCATCGGGCACTTCTTCGAGACCTACAAGGACCTCGAGCCGGGCAAGAGCGTGCACTCCTCGACCTGGCTGGGCCGCGCCGACGCCGAGCGGGTCGTGCTCGACGCCATGGAGCGAGCCAAGACCGCCGGCCTGTCGACGGCACGCTGGCGGATGCCCGAGGCCCACTGACCCACGTCCCGACGCGGTCTCAGCCCGGTCGGCCGCCGTAGGCCATGAGGTTGCGGGGGCCGTAGATCGAGGCGATCTTGACGACGTCGCCGGTCTGCGGGGCGTGGATCATCTGGCCACCGCCGATGTAGAGACCGACGTGGTAGATGTTGCCGACCGTGCCGTAGAAGACGAGGTCACCCGGCTGCAGGTCGGCGATCGCGACCCTGGCGGTCTGGGCATACTGCGAGCCGGTGTAGTGCCCGAGCGACACCCCTGCCTGCGCCCACGCCCGCATGGTCAGCCCGGAGCAGTCCCACGAGTCCGGGCCGGCGCCGCCCCAGAGGTAGGGCTCGCCGAGCTGAGCCCGGGCGAACGCGATGACCGCCGACACCCCGGACGCCGGAGCCGGCGCCGGAGCCGGAGCCGGAGTGGCCGGCGCCGTCGTCGGCCGAGTGGTCGTCGTCGTGGTCGTCGAGGTCGTGGTTGTCGTCCGCGGCGTGGTGGCCCGCGGTGGCGTCGTCGTAGGTGTCGTCGCGCGCGGGGTCGTCGGCGCCGGGGTGGCCCGCGGGGTGGTCGCCTGCGCCTGCGCCTGGGCGGCGGCGGCCTGCCGAGCCGCCTCTGCGGCGGCGGCCTGCCGAGCCGCCTCTGCTGCGGCGGCCTGCCGAGCCGCCTCCGCCTGCCGAGCCGCCTCCGCCTGCCGGGCTGCCTCGGCAGCCACCCGACGGCGGTTCTCCTCCTCGCGCCTGGCCTGCTCCTGCGCGGCGAGCCCGGACTGCCGAGCCCGCTCGAGCTCGACACTGGTCTGGCGCAAGGTGGCGAGCTGGGCGAGGGCCTGCTCCTGGCGGGCCTGGACGGCTGCCGCCTGAGCCTGCGCCTGGTCGGCGCTCGACTTCGCGCTGGCCAGCGCGGCTGCCGCCGCATCCGCGGCGGCCCGCTCCCGACCGACGGCCTCATCGGCCTCGACGCGCAGCTGGGCTGCGAGCAGCCGGGCGGACTCGGCGTCCGAGACCAGCCGGGCCCGCTCCTCTCCGACCACCTCGAGACCCGATGCGCGGTCGAGCACCTCGCCGGGCCCGCCGGCCCCGAGGAAGACGTCGAGCTGGGAGAGCCCACCGCCACCCTGGAAGATCTCGGCGGCATAGCGCGACAGGGCGAGCGCGGCGGCGTCGGCTGCGGCCGTGGCCGCGTCGGCCCGGCTAGCGGCCGTGTTGGCCTCAGCAGTCGCGGCGTCGAGGTGCTCGACGCTGAGGTGGTAGGCCTGGGTAGCGCTCTGGGCGGCCTCGTCGGCCGACTCCACCTGGTCCCGCGCAGCGGCGAGCTCGGCGTCGATGACTGCTGCGGCGCCGGCGGCATCACCCGCGGATGCCTTGGCGGCAGCGACCTGAGCTGCCGACGGCACGCTCGGTGGGTCCGCCTGCGCCGAAGGGCTGCTCACCGCAGCGGCCAGGCCGGCAAGGAGAAGAGCCAGGGAGACGCTCGCGGCGGCCGGTCGGGCACGGCGAGGCGCCCTCAGGCTGGATGTCACCGGTCGCTCTCCTTCGAAGTCGCGGGCCGGGCGCGTCCCACCGCGCTCGACCCACTCGGTCCCTTCCCCCGAGGGCTCGCGCACCTCCTCGCGCAAGCACCACCGAGGGTAGGACTCATTCGTCACACGCGAAACACCCAGCACTCGAATCCCATTGAAAACAGGGCCGATTCAGGAATCACACCCGTGGAATTCAGCGAATGACACCGCTGTTTTTCCG
This sequence comes from Dermatophilaceae bacterium, assembly GCA_035448065.1. Lineage (GTDB taxonomy): Bacteria > Actinomycetota > Actinomycetes > Actinomycetales > Dermatophilaceae > Phosphoribacter. The sequence continues at coordinate 13,772 of DAOTIG010000054.1, read as the reverse complement.
CAGGTAGCGACCCGGAATCGATCACTCGTGCGGCATACATCACGAATCAGTAACGATCGACGCGGGAGAGCCGGTCAACCACGCCGTCAGACCCCGCTCGCCGCCGCGCATCATCCAGGCGTGATTGCCCACGAGGAGCGGGCGGCCGACCACGGCGGCCACCCCGAGTCGTCGGCCGACGACGTCGACCTGCTGATCGAACACTGCGACCGCGCCAGATCCGCGCGGGGCGGGCTGCACCGTCCACCGGCACCAGCCGACGAGGTCGCCGGCGACCTCGACCTCGAGCACCCCGGCGGACTCGTCCTGGACCGATTCGGTGAGCAGCAGCCGCAGCGAATACGGAGCAAGGCTGCGGACCAGCGCCCAGCCGGACCGCTCGTCCACGCGCCGCACAGACCGCACCTGCGGCCACCAGCTCGGATAGTCGTCGGGTGCCGCGAGCGCGGCATACACCTGTCGGCGATCGACCGGCAGGCGCCACACGTGATGGAAGACGAACCGTCGAGCGCTCACCCGAGCGTCACAGCAAAGGGTTGTAGCGCAACGAGTTCGGCCGGCACTCGCACTCCGTGGCGATCCGGACCGAGGGCGCGATGCGGCCCTGCTCGCGCAGGGGGAAGAGCTCGGCGACGACCCGGTCGCGCAGGTGCCACGGGTCGATCGTGTTGAGGTAGATCTTGGTGCCGCCCTCGAATCCGGCCAGCGTCGAGACCCGCCACTTGAGCACCACCCGCCAGGGCATCGGCAGGTCGACGTCCGGCGGCTGGTAGTGCCACTCCTCGTTGCACGGCACGCCCGCCCCACTGGCCGCGTGGGCGGCGTGCAGCAGGTCGGAGAAGCCGCGGATCGCGTCGCCGGTCTGCTCCCAGGGCCGGCAGGACGAGCTCTTGGAGTAGATCTCCAGGCTCGGATAGCGATGCCCGAACCCGGCGAACATCACGGCATGGTCGTTCTCGGCGACGACGAGGTTCTGCCGGGCCGCATAGTCGACGGCAAACTCGTTGTAGAGGTTGAGGTTGTCGCGCAGCCGACGCAGCTCGTGCTCGGTCCGGACGCTGCGCTCGTCGACCGCGACGAGCTGCTTGTGCAGGTGGTCGAAGCTCGCCCCGGCCGGGCGCAGCCAGTTCTGGAAGACGGCGACGAAGCGCGCGTAGCGGTTGGCCTCATAGAGCGAGCGCAGCGCCTCGACGGTGAACGAGGTGTATGCCGCGTGCTCCTCCGGCGTCAGCGAGCCGGACGAGGCGAGCTGGTCGCTGGAGGTGGCGCCGTCGACGAAGTGCCGGCGGGCGACGATGACGTCGTGGGTGCCGGCGAACAGCGACATGAGCTGCTCGTCGCGCTCGTGCGCCGACATCGCCCACCAGTCGCTCTCGCTGCGGCCCGTGGACAGCCAGCGCACCCGCGCTATCCCCTCGGCGTGCTCCCGGCCGAGAGCACTCGACAGATAGCGGTCGTGGTGCGAGCGGGCCTCCCGACCGGGCTGGAAGCCGTAGTTGAGCCGCCAGTAGTCGTAGGACACGATCTCGAAGAGGTTGGGGATGCGCCGGAACTCGGCAACCGAGTCGCGCACCCGGTCGGCCTCGACGGCGCGCAGCAGATGCCAGCCGTCGGGATCGGCGACGAGGCGGGCCTTCTCGGGCGGCGTGTCGAAGTAGCGCCCCACACAGAAGGCACAGTGCTCGCCGTCTCGGCTGGCGTCGACCGGCACGGGCGCGGGCAGCCCGCTCGTCAGCGGGCGGTTGCCCCGACCCGGAACGGTCCAGACCGACGTCCCCGAATAGGGGTTGATCTGCTTGACCGTGCCGTCCGGCATGCGGCGCAACGGCTCCGGGAAGGGATGCGCAACATCGGGCATCCGGACACTGTAGTCACGGCGGCGCGAGGCACCCGGGCCCCAGGTCCCGGGTGCATTAGGCTGACGTCGCGACCCGGTCGAGCAGAGGGCCAGCCGCATCAGCTCCGGGCTTCCCGGACCGCAGAGAGAAAGCTCTGGCTGTGCCGCAGACCCACGCCCTGCTCTTCCGTGACCTCGCAGCGCGCATCTACCGCGCCGACGAGCCGACCCAGATCTACCGGGCGATCGTCGACGCCGCGACCGACATCGTCGACGGCTGTGACCACGCGAGCCTGATGATCGTCTCCTCCGGTGCCGTGCGCACCGCCGCCGCCTCCGACGAGATCGCCCAGCTCGTCGACGACTACGAGAAGGCCAGCGGCGAAGGGCCCTGCCTCGACGCGATCACCGACGAGCTCCCGCACCTGGACACCGACATCGAGACCGACAGCGCCTGGCCGCGGCTGAGCGCGCACGTCGTCGAGCAGACCCCGGTCCGCGGCATGCTCGGCTTCCGGCTGCTCGTCGACGGGCGCAAGGCCGGCGCGCTCAACGTCTTCTCCGACACACCTGGTGCCCTCACCGAGCGGTCCATCGACCAGGCCACCGTGCTGGCCGCCTTCGCCTCGGTCGCGCTGATGGCCGGCAGCGCCCGGCAGCAGGCCACGGACCTGCAGACCGCACTGCACTCGAACCGCGAGATCGGCAAGGCCGTGGGCCTGCTCATGGCGGCGCACAAGGTGCCCCAGGAGCGCGCCTTCGAGATCCTCGACCGCACCTCGCAGGAGCTCAACATCAAGCTCGCCGAGGTCGCCAAGCGGGTCGTCCAGGGCCAGGAGCAGCAGTTCCGGCGCGGGTCCTGACCAGCCGGATCACCCGGGCCTCGGGCACCGCTGGCCCAACTGCACCGTTACAGTGAAGACTCGGTCAAACAGGTCGGCCGGCCAGGCACGCGTGTCTGAGGAGAGTCCGTGACCGTCCTGCATGCTGCTCTACCCCCGACGGCGTCCACGGCCGCTGCGTCGGCCGAGCGCGACGCGATGACTCTCGAGCTCATCGCGCAACTGCGCAGCTGCCGCGAGGCCCCGACCGCCAGCCGCCTGCTCGACGAGGTCGTGCGCCTCAACATGCCGCTCGCGCGCTCGCTCGCCGCGGCATACTCCCGTCGTGGCGTCGACGCCGACGACCTCTATCAGGTCGCCTGTCTGGCGTTGCTCAAGGCGGTCTACGGCTTCGACCTCGAGCGCGGCCCGCGCTTCGCCTCGTATGCCGTGCCGACGATCCGCGGCGAGCTGCGCCGCTACTTCCGCGACCACTCCAGTGCCATCCGGCCCCCGCGCCAGCTGCAGGAGCTGCGCCTGGCGATCGCGGTCGCCCGGCACGACATCACCCAGCGCCTCGGCCGCGAGGCCAGCGTCGCCGACCTCTGCGAGGTGCTCGGCTCCAGCGAGGAGGCAGTCCGTCGGGCCCAGGTCGCCGCCGCCAACCATCACCTGCAGTCCCTCGACGCGCCGGTCAGCGGAGGCGGATCGGCGTCGGCCAGCACGGTCGTGTCCTTCGGCGAGCGGCTGCCCGATGCCGCCGACCACATCGACCGGCTCGAGTGGCGAGTCACCCTGCAGGACGCCGTCGACACCCTCGACGAGCGCTCGCGGGCCATCCTGCGGCTGCGCTTCGTCGACGACCTCACCCAGAGCCAGATCGCCGAGCGGATCGGGGTGAGCCAGATGCAGGTGTCCCGCCTGCTCGCCCGGATCCTGGACCGCCTGCGTGGTCAGCTGGCCCCGCCCGAAGCCGGCTGACCACCGCGACCTCACCGAGCTGCCCGATCAGGCCCATCCGGCCTGCTCCGTTAGGCGATTCGTGGCCATCCGGCCGGATACTGTTCGGCCGTGAGTGACGACCAGCAGATGACCGAGTCCGCCGACGAGCCCCGCGACACCGAGGACGCGACGGAGAGCACGACCGAGGACGCACCCGAGGACCCCCGGCCAGGCCGGTTGGCGATCATCGTCAACCCGAGCAAGTTCGACGATCTCACCGAGGTCAAGGAGCAGGTTCGCGCCGGGTGCGAGCGCAACGGCTGGCCGGACGCCACCTGGTACGAGACGACCGAGGAGGACCCCGGCACCGGCCAGGCCAAGCAAGCCCTCGACGAGGGCGCGACGACGATCTGCCCGCTCGGCGGTGACGGCACGGTGCGCGCTGTCGGTGCCGCGCTCGTCGGCACTGAGGTGCCCCTCGGGCTGCTGCCCGGCGGCACCGGCAACCTGCTGGCCCGCAACCTCGAGCTGCCGGTGGACGACCTCGACATCGCCCTGGACATCGTGCTCGCCGGCAAGAACCGGGTCATCGACGTCGGCACGATGCGCTGCGACGACGACGAGGAGCAGATCTTCCTCGTCATGGCCGGCATGGGCCTGGACGCCGAGACGATGGCCAACGCCAACGAGAAGGTCAAGGGCGTCCTCGGCTGGCCGGCCTATCTCATCTCCGGCGCCAAGGCCGCGATGCACCGTGGCTTCACCGTGCGGGTGGTCGCCGGCGATGAGAAGCCGATCCGCCAGCACGCGCGCACCGTCGTCGTCGGCAACTGCGGCACGCTGACCGGCGGCGTCGACCTGATGCCCGACGCCAAGGTCGACGACGGCGTGCTCGACACCGTCGTCCTCTCCCCCAAGGGTGCGTGGGGCTGGGGCGCGGTCGCCGTCGATCTGGCTACGCGGCATACCCGCGGACACAAGCGGATGGTGCGCCGGACCTCCGAGCGGGTCGAGATCGTCTGCTTCGAGCCGACCGAGGCCGAGCTCGACGGCGACGCGATCGGCCCGCGCACCCGGATGGTGTGCGCGATCAAGCCCGGCGCCCTGGTGGTGCGCGTTGCCTGACTCGGCCCTGCCGAGCCCCGCACGGGCGCTGCGCTGGTTGCCGTCCGGCATCGGCAAGCGGCTGGCGCGGGCCGCGGCATACAGTCTCGGCTTCGCCATCCCGGTGACCGCGATCGCCTTCCTCGTGCGCTCGCGGTGGGAGCCGATCCTGCACCTGGACGAGGCAGCGATTCGCGCGGCCACCGACTTCTCCCGCCAGCGGCCCGGGCTGGTCCGAGCCCTGCTCGTGTGGGAGGAGATCTGGCAGCCCAAGTGGGTCTACATCGTCGGCACGCTCGTCTGCCTGTGGGTGTGGCGTCGGCACGGACTCAAGAGCCGGGCGTTGTGGGCCTTCATCACGATGATGGTCGCCTGGAACGTCGCCCTCGACATCAAGTACCTCGTGCAGCGCACCCGACCGGTCGTCGAGGACGCGATCACCCACGCCCCGGGCTACTCCTTCCCGTCCGGGCACGCCGCCAACGCCGCCGCCGCGACGACGATCGTCGTCATCCTCGTCTGGCCGCTGCTCGGCCGCACCGGCCGGTATGCCGCGGTCGCGCTCGCCGTCGTCTGCACCGTCGTCACCTGCGTCGACCGGGTGATGCTCGGCGTGCACTACCCGTCGGACGTCACCGCCGGCGTCATCCTCGGCTCCGGCCTCGGCTTGGCGTCCTACGCCGGCTTCCTCGGGTGGAAGCCCACCCCGCCCGGTGTCCCGTCGACCGTCCCCGACCCCACGACCCGCCCGGAGGCGTGAATGAGCGACCGGCCCTTCCTGCACCGCTACGAGCTCGACCAGACCCGACCGACGTTCGGGCAGGCGCTGAAGGATCTCGGAGCACGCTCGCTACCCGGCGCGATCGCGCTGTTCGCCGTGCTGCTCGGCCTGGGCTTCCTCATCGTCGGCCCATTGCACAGCCTCAAGGGCGAGGACGACGTCAACCGCTGGCTGCAGACCCACCGCGGGCCGGCCATCGACTCGGTGACCCAGGTCTTCTCGATCATGGGCAACACGGAGTACGCCATCGGCATCTGCCTGGTCGTCATCGCCGTGGTGTGGTGGCGCACCAAGCAGTGGTGGTATGCCGTCCTGCCGGGCATCGCGATGGCCCTGCAGGCCATGATCTTCGTGCCGGTGACCAACATCGTCGACCGCGAGCGACCGATCGAGGGCCCCGGTCTCGCCCACCTCGATCCGGCTCCGCCCACCGCGAGCTATCCCTCCGGGCACACCGGGGCGGCGTTCGCGCTCTACATCACCGTGGCGCTGATGGCCCAGCGGATCCAGACCCCGTGGCTGCGGCGGCTGGTCACCACCGTCGCGGTCATCCTGCCCTTCCTCGTCTTCTTCGCGCGGGTCTTCCGCGGCATGCACCACGTGAGCGACTGCACGGTCGGCATGCTCAACGGGCTCATCTGCATGCTGCTCGCCTGGCGCTATCTACGCCGGGACGAGGGCGGGACGACCCGCCCCGACCGATCGCCCGCCGCGACGTCGGCGGCCTGACCAGCCGAGAGGAGCTCGCCATGGCGGACGAGAGCACGGTGCCCGGTGCCAGGCCGGGCGACGACGGCGGCGACGTCGCGGAGTCGGTGTCCGAGGCCGTGGCCGAGGTCGGCGACCACCCCATCGTCGAGAACGGTGCCCGGCTCGGCTACGCGGTCAACGGTCTCGTGCACCTGCTCATCGCGTGGATCGCCCTGCAGCTCGCCTTCGGGAAGGCAGCCGGGTCCAGCGCGGACCAGTCCGGAGCCTTGGCCACCTTGGCCGGCACGCCCTTCGGCACCATCAGCCTGTGGCTCGGCGTGGCCGGCTTCGGGCTGCTCGCCCTGTGGCACGTCACGGAGGCGGTCATCGGGCACGACACCTTCGACCGGGTCAAGGCCGCCGGCAAGGCGATCCTGTATGCCGTGTTGGGCTGGTCCTGCCTCGGCGTGCTGCGCGGCAAGCGCAGCTCGAGCGGCGAGCAGTCAGCCGACTTCACCGCCGACCTGCTGACCAAGCCGGCCGGCCGGATCCTCGTCGTCGCGGTCGGCCTCGGCGTGCTGGGCATCGCCGGCTACCACGTCGTCAAGGGCTGGCAGAAGAGGTTCCTGCGCGATCTTCGCGAGCACCCCGGCACGTGGGCCGTGTATGCCGGTCGCTACGGCTACGTGGCCAAGGGGATCGCCCTCGCCGTCGTCGGCGGGATGTTCGTGCTCGCCGGGGTGCGCGAGTCCGCGGCCGACAACACCGGCCTCGACGGGGCGCTGCACAACCTGCTCGGCTTCCCCTTCGGGCAGGCGCTGCTCGCCCTCGTCGCGCTCGGCTTCGCCGCCTACGCGGCCTACTCCTTCGCGCGCGCGAAGTACGCGCGGGTCTAGCTCCAGGGCGCGCCGGCAGCTGCGGCGCGCGCCTGGTGGGCACGCGGCATACTGACCCGCGAGGACAGGAGCATCCGTGACCGAGCGACCCGACCCCGGCCCGCCCGCCGACGCCGACGACCCGCACCTGCGGACCTACCGTGACGAGTCGGTGGTGGCCTGGTATGCCTCCCGCGACGATCTCAAGCCGGCCGAGGCGGCCATCTTCGATCGGCTCGGCGAGGAGCTCTCCCGCGCCAAGCTGCTCGACATCGGGGTGGGCGGCGGACGCACGACCCTGCACCTGCTGCCCCGGGTTCGGGAGTACGTCGGCGTGGACTACTCGGACGACCTCGTCGCCGCCACCGCCGCCCGCTTTCCCGGCGCGCGGATCGAGTTCGCCGACATCCGTGACCTGGCCCAGTTCGCCGACGACGAGTTCGACGTCGTCTTCTTCTCGTTCAACGGGATCAGCTCGCTGGGCCACGAGGATCGGCTGCGCGGGCTGGCCGAGGTGCGCCGAGTGCTGCGACCCGGGGGCGCTTTCGCCTTCTCGGCGCACAACCGCGACCACGCCCGCCTCGGCCTGCTGCCCTGGCAGCGGCCGAAGCGGATCGGCCGGCCGATGCTCAAGAAGAGCTGGGAGGCGATCCGCGCAACCCCGGCGCGACAACGGATGCGACGCCACGAACTGGCCACCGAGCACTACGCGCTGGTCAACGACGAGGCGCACAACTACGAGCTTCTTCACTACTACATCAGCCCGGCCGCCCAAGTCACCCAGCTGCACGAGGCCGGCTTCGCCGAGGTGGAGATGATCGACATGACCGGTCGCTTCGGCACGACCGGGCCGGACGACATCTGGATGCACTACCTCGCGCGTTGATCCAGCCGGCGACGGGGGCGCCTCCAGGCAGCCCGCAGCTGGCGACCGACGTGGTCGACCCGGCCGGCCTTGCCGAGGGCCCGCAGCGCGGTCTGACCGGTGAGCTCCACCGGAACCGCCAGGGTGCTGAGGATCCGGTGCCAGCCGAGCCAGCCGTGCTTGTAGGCGTAGGTCGCGCGGGACTCGGCGAGCCAGGCGGATCGCCGCGACGCCGGTGACGAGCCTTCACCGGCGTGCTCGAGCTCGACCGCCGCCAGCAGGTAGGCGGGGACGCCGTGAGCGGCGAGGCGGACCTGCAGGTCCGGCTCCTCGGCATACATGAAGAAGCGCTCGTCGAAGCCGCCAACGGCCCGGTATGCCGCCGTCGGCACCAGCAATGCCACGCCGGCCACCCAGTCGACGCGCAGGGGGTCCCCACCTGCGGGGGTGGTGACGACGCCGATGGCCCGGCGGAACCATTCGCGGTCGAAGTAGCGACCGAGCCAGGTCACCGACTCGACCGCCGGGTGCCACGGTCGCGGGAAGCGGCGACCGGTGTCCTGTCGCCGACCGTCGGACGTGATGCGGGGCGAGGCGACACACGGCTGCAGGGGCGCGGCGGCGGCGACCAGACGGGCGACGAAGTCCGGCACCGGCGAGGTGTCGGAGTTGAGGATGAGCAGCAGCTCGCCGGTGGCGAGCGCGGCGCCGGTGTTGACCGCCGCGCCGAAGCCGCCGTTGCGCTCGCGGCGCACGACCTGCGCTCCGGGGACCGGGCCGAGTGGGGTGGGTGATGCGTCGTCGACGACGATGATCTGCAGGGGTGGGCCGTCGGTTGCTGCGGCGAGACGGGCGACCAGCCGGGTCGGCAGCTCGGGGTCACCGTGGTGCGGGATGACGACGCTTACCTGCGGTTGGCTCACGGCCTCACGCTAGCGGCCGGTGCCGGCCGAGAGGAGGGGAGCTCAGACCCGCAAGGGGGCAGCGCCGACCGCGGCATCGCCGGCGCTGTCGAACTGGGCCAGCTGGGCGTCGATGGCAGCACCGGTTGCGTGCCACGACGTGGCGAATGAGCTACCCAGGATCCAGAGGGTCACGGCGAGAGCCGCAAGCCCAAGGGCGACCGTCATGATGCTCTCCTCGAGCTCGGTCCGTCCCCCGACTGACCTCCTCAGTATGACTTATGGCACCCCCCATCACCTAGCGGTTGAGAGGGGCCGAACGGCTAGAAAAGTCCGGCAATAGCCTCATACCAGGGCGTATTCGCACCAAGCGCAGGCCAGCGGGGGGTCGCTGCACCCGGCGGTGACGCAAAACGCCCGCCAGCGGCGGGCGTTTTGGTGACTCCGTGGAGCCGCCTGTCGGAATCGAACCGACGACCTATTCATTACGAGTGAATCGCTCTGGCCGACTGAGCTAAGGCGGCGTGCGCTGGGCGCGGGTGTCGAGTATACGGAAGCCCGGCCCGTGGCACGAACCCGGTTATCCGGCTAGCACTGCAGCCCGTCCTTGGGGACGGTTCCCTTGACGTAGTAGTCGTCGATCGGCCGGTCCACGCACGAGTTGGAGTGCATGTATGCCGTGTGGCCGTCGCCGTCGAAGCTGATGAGCACCGCGTTGGCCAGCTGCTTGCGCAGACCCACCGACCACTCGTAGATCGTCGCCGGGTCGCGGGTGGTGCCGACCACGACGATCGGGCCGCTGCCTTGGGCAGTGATCCGCTTGGGCTGGTTGCCGGTCTGGATCGGCCAGACCCCACATGGCACCGAGCCCCACGCCATCATGGTGCCCCAGGTGGGTGCTTTGGCAGCGAAGGCGGTGGCGTTGGCCTGCACCTCCGCGACGTTGGCGGTGTCCGGGCGGTCGAGGCAGTTGACCGCGTAGATGACCTCCATGATGTTGCCGGTGTAGGTGCCGGCGGAGGTCCGGTCGGCGTAGCCGTTGGCAAGGTCCATGAGCTCGTCCCCGGAGCCGCTCTTCGCGGCCTCCAGCGCCCTGACCAACCGCGGCCAGGCGGAGCGGGAGTACATCGCGGCCGCCAGGCCGATCGACCCCCATGCCTCGGTGAGCTCCTTGACCCGGGCGTCGTTGGTCACCGGCAGCGGCTGGGAGTCCAGCCGGAGCAGGAAGTCCCGGATCCACTGCATCCCCTCGTCGACGGTCGTCCCGATCGGGCAGCTGCCCTTCTTGATGCAGTCCTCGACGAAGGCTCGGGTGGCGAGCTCGAAGCCGCGCGCCTGACCCTCGGACAGCTGCGCCGAGGTGAGGTCGGGCTGGACCACCCCGTCGAGGACGAAGCGGCCGACGCGCTCGGGGAACAGGTCGGCGTAGGTCGCGCCGAGGAAGGTGCCGTAGGACTTGCCGAGGTAGTGCAGCTTCGGCTCGCCGAGGGCGGCCCGCAGCACGTCCATGTCCTGGGCCGCCTCCTTGGTCGAGACGTGCCCGAGCAGCGCCCCGCCGCGGGCCTTGCAGCCGTCCGCGAGCTTCTTCGAGCCGTCGACGAAGGCTTGCTGCTCGGCAGCGTCGTCGGGGGTCGGGTCCATGCCGAGGAAGGCGTCGAGCGCGGCGTCGTCGATGCAGTCGATCGGGGCAGACTTGCCGACGCCGCGAGGGTCGAAGCCGACGACGTCGAAGCGGCGGCGCACCTCGCTGCCGACGATCTGCCCGGCATAGCTGGCGTACTCGACTCCTGACCCGCCCGGCCCGCCGGGGTTGACGACGAGCGAGCCGATTCGCTGGGCCGGCTCCTTGGCCTTGACCCGCAGCACCGCGAGCTTGATCGTCGGGCCGGTCGGGGCGGCATAGTCGATCGGCACCTCGAGGGTGGCGCACTCGCCGCCCTGACAGGACGACCAGCTGAGCCGCTGGGAGTAGAACGTCGCCAGCTCGGGGCGCGGGGGCTTGGTCACGTCGGGGTTGGCGGCGGTGCCGGTCGCTCCGCCGGTGGCTGTCGACCCCCCGCCGCCAGCGCGTGGGGTCGTGGTCGTCGGCGACGACGGCTGGCCGGCCAGGTAGACGCACGAGCTCAACGAGAGCGACCCGGCGAGTGCGGCGACCCCGAGGAGTCGGCCGGCGCGGCGGGCGCGAGAGCGAGTGGTCGGGCGGGTGCTGCTGCTCATGTCGCGTCTGATGCTTTCTCGTCGGCCCCTGGATCCGTGCCCGAGGCTACCTCCTCTCCGCCACCGGAACCTGGAGCGAGACCGCCATCGCCTCGAGCGCGAGCAACGGCGGCACGTTGAGACCGATCCGCTCGCGGGCCTCCCCGATGGCGTCCATGCAGCCGAGCAGCCGCTCCGGGGTGAAGGAGGCCGCGAGGGCCTGGACCTGCTCGGCCGCGTCGGCATTGACCAGGTCGACGTGCGCGCCGGTGGCGACGACGAGGGCATCGCGATAGACCGAGAGCAGATCGACGAGGGCTCGGTCGACGACGTCGCGGGACTGCCGCTTGGCGCGGTCCTTCTGCTCACGCTCGAGCGCGGCCAGCTGGGCCCGCACGGGAGGGGGCTGGGTGCGCGCCGCCGGGTCGGCGCCCAGCGTCTCGAGCAGCCGGGCACGCTCGGCAGCATCGCGGGCGCCTGCACTCGCCGCCGACTCCTCGTCGGCGATGCTGGCGAGATCGGCCGCAGCGGCCACCGCGTCGCCGACTCCCCTGATCTTCAAGGGCATCGAGATGATCTCGTGACGTCGGTTGCGGCTGCCCTCGTCGCGGGCGAGCCGACGGGCCATGCCCACGTGCGACTGTGCCGCGCGCGCGGCATACATCGCCATCGGTGCGGGTATGCCGTCGCGCCGGGTGAGCAGGTCGGCCACCGCCCGCACGGGGGGCGTGCGCAACCGGACGTGTCGCGAGCGGCTGCGGATGGTGACGATGACGTCCTCGAGCGAGGGTGCGCAGAGGATCCAGACGGTCCGCGGGGTGGGCTCCTCAAGCGCCTTGAGCAGCGCGTCGGCGGCCCGCTCGGTGAGCCGGTCGGCGTCCTCGATGACGATGACCCGCCAGGCCCCCACCGACGGGCGCAGCCCCGCCTCGTGGACCAAGGCCCGGGTGTCCTCGACCTTGATCGACAGGCCCTCGGTGGCGACGATGCGCACGTCGGCGTGGCTGCCCTCCAGGGCCGTGCGGCACTCGCGGCAGGAGCCGCAGCCGTGCTCGGGGCACTGCAGCGCCGCCGCGAAGGCCCGGGCGGCGGTCGAGCGGCCGGAGCCGGGCGGGCCGGTGAGCAGCCAGGCGTGGGTCATCGCGGCCGGATCACTGGCCGCCCTCGACAGCGTGCTGACGGTCTGGCTCTGGCCGACGACGTCGTCCCAGACACTCATGTCAGCAGCTCCGCGAGCCGCAGCCCGGCGAGCACCGTGGCGTGGATGGACTCGACCGGCTGGGTGCCGTCGACGACGAGATAGCGCTCCGGGGTGGCCGCTGCCAGGTCGAGGAAGTGCGCCCGGACCCGCTCGTGGAAGTCGTCGCCCTCCGCCTCGAGCCGGTCATGGACCGCACCCCGGCGCTCCCGGCCGACAGCGGCCGGCACGTCGACGAGGACAGTGAGGTCGGGATAGAGCCCGCCGACCGACCACTCGAGCAGCCGCTGGATCTCGGCCGGACCGAGGGCTCGACCGGCGCCCTGATAGGCGATCGAGGAGTCGGTGTAGCGGTCGGTGATGACCACCGCGCCCCTGGCCAGCGCAGGCCGGATGACCTCCTCGACGTGCTGGGCCTTGTCGGCCGCATAGAGGAGCGCCTCGGCCCGGGCATGCATGTGCTCGCCGTGCAGCACCAGGTCGCGCAGCCGCTGGCCCAGCGCCGTGCCACCCGGCTGACGGGTGACGACGACCTCGCGGCCCGCGGTCTCGAGCACCGCCTGCAGCAGCCGCACCTGGCTCGACTTGCCCGCACCGTCGCCGCCCTCGAAGGCGAGGAAGACACCGGGCCGGCGGTGTCGGCCCGCGGCATACGGGATGGTCGTGGTCACGATCGCGAGCCTAGGGCTTCGGTCTGACGGACGCCGACCCGCTCACTCGTGCCGGTCGGCGTTCGCGTGGATGGCATCGCGCAGGTATGCCGCGAGGCCGGGACGGATCTGCTCGTAGGTCGCGGTGAAGCGCGGGTCGGCGACGTACATGTCGGCCAAGCCGCGGTGCATCGGGTAGGAGCAGTCGTAGAAGCGCTCGATGCTCTCGCGGTGCAGCTCGGCGGCGGCCATCGCCTCGTCGCTGGTCGCCGGGTGGCCGGCGTCGAGCGCTGCGGCGATGGCCGCGTTCACCTCATCGCTCTGCGCCTTGACCGCCGCCCAGTCGGCCTTGGTGAAGCGCGCGGTGCGCTGCTGCGACTGGCGCCAGGCGTCGGTGTCACCCCAGCGCTGCTCGGCCTCCGCGGCATACGTGTCGTCGAAGGAGTCGCCGAAGAGCTCGCTGAGCTCGGCGTCGGTGAGGGGTCGGTCGGACATGTCGGCCTCCAAGGCGTGGTCGATGGCGGCGACGAGCGCGGTGAGCTCGTCGACCCGGGTGAGCACCGCCGCCCGCTGCCGGCGCAGGTGCTCGGCGGGCGGGGTGTCGCCGGCGAGCAGCTCGGCGATCTGCTCGAGCGGCAGCTCGAGCCGGCGGTAGACGACGATGGTGTGCAGCCGGGACAGGTCACCGGCCGAGTAGAGCCGGTAGCCCGCTCGACTGCGCTCGCTCGGGGTGAGCAGGCCGATCTCGTCGTAGTGGTGCAGGGTGCGCACCGTCACGCCGAAGCGCTCGGCCACCTGCCCGACCGTGAGCGCCGTGTCGGTGTCGGTCGCGACCGGGTCAGGGTGGGTCATCGTCGTCATGCCTTCGAGGGTGGGGGCTCACGGGGCGTGAGGGTCAACTCGGTCGAGTC
>DAOTIG010000053.1:0-20567 GCA_035448065.1 Dermatophilaceae bacterium | reverse complement strand
GCCTCACCCATCTCGGCGGTCGACCCGGCGAAGGACAGCCGCACGTAGTCCCGCCCGTCGAGCCGGGCGTCCCCACCGGCCACCGCCGGCGCGAAGTCGACCCCGGGCGTCAGCGCCACCCCGGTGGCCCCGAGCACCCGACGGCACCAGCCCTGCGAGTCCTCGCCCGCCCGCAGCAGTCCGCGCACGTCGAACCACAGGTAGAACGCCCCGTCCGGCGGCGCGAGCGACCCCACCCCGAGCCCCGGCAGGCGGGAGAGCAGCAGGTCACGGTTGGCGGCATACCGGGCGACATGGCCGTCGAGCTCGACCTGCGCCGCCGCCCCGAAGGCCGCCACCGCCGCCACCTGCGACACCGCCGGCGGGCAGATCGTCAGGTTGCCGACGAGCAGCTCGACCGGCCGGACGAGGTGCCGCGGCAGCACCAGCCAGCCCACCCGCCACCCGGTCATCGACCAGTACTTCGACAGCGACCCGACGAGCACGGCCTGCCGCGAGGTCTCCCACGCGCTCGCGCACGGTCGGCCGTAGGAGATGCCGTGGTAGATCTCGTCGCTCACCAGCAGCGTGCCGTGCTCGTCGCACCAGCGGGCGATCGCGGCGAGCTCGGCCGGGTCGATGATCGTGCCGGTCGGGTTCGAGGGCGACGCGACGATGAGTCCGGCCGGCGCGGCGCCGGCGCGCGCGGCATACTCCTCGAGCATCGCGACGCTCGGCTGGAAGCGCGTCTCCGGCCCGCAGTCGAGCTCGACGACGCGACACCCCATGGCCTGCAAGGTGTTCCGGTATGCCGGGTAGCCGGGTCGGCTCATCGCCACCGTGTCGCCGGCGTCGAAGGCCGCGAGGAAGAGCGCCGTGAAGCCGCCGGACGAGCCGGTCGTCACGACCACGTCGTCCGGGTCGACATCGATCCGGTATGCCGCGTGGTAGTGCCCCGCGATCGCCTCACGCAGCGCGCGGGTCCCGACCGCCTCGGTGTAGCCGAGCACCTGGTCCCCCAGGGCGGCGACGGCCGCCTCGCGCACGGCGCGCGGGGCGGGCGTCGAGGGCTGCCCAGCGCACAGCGAGATGACATCGCCATGTGTCACCTGGCGGGCGGCAGCCGCCTTGATGACCTCCATGACGTGGAAGGGCTCGACCGCCCCTCGGGTCGACAGCCGCGGGCTCACGGGTCCTACTGTCCGCGCAGCCGGCGCGAGAGCTCCTGCAGCCGGGCCCGCTCCTTGTCGGTGAGCGAGGCCAGGCCGGTCGCGCTGATCTTGTCGAGCAGGGCGTCGAGCTCACGCTGCTCTGGGGTCTGCGGGGTGCCGAAGGGGACGACGGTCGGGCGGTCCGGGTCGAAGTGCTTGTGCTCGCGAGCGGCCTTGCTCCGCTTGGGCCGACCCTGTCGGGGCGAGCGCGGACTGCCGATCCGCGGGATCCAGGCGTAGTCGGTGAGCAGGCCGTAGGAGCGGGCGACCAGCGCCGACACGGCCAGCCCGGCGAGCAGGGTCAGCAGCGCGACGAACTGCCGGAAGGCGAGGTACTGCAGGACGTTGATGCCGACGATGACGACGCCGACGACCCACGCCGGGATGCCGAAGAAGAAGGGGGCGTTGGGGTATTCGGCAATGAAGAGCAGCAGCACGAGCGTGGCGAGCAGGTCGATGCCGCCGAGCACCGGGGCGTCGGGCAGCCCGATCGACAGGCTGGCCAGGACGCCGAGGACGCCCATCGCGCCGACCGTGATGCCGAGCAGCCAGGCCATCCGCATCCGGCCGATCTGCTCCTCGATCCGGGTGCCGAAGTACCAGAACATCGCCGCCGAGAGGATGCCCATGAGGCTGATCAGGCTGCCGCCGAGGGGCCAGGTGAACAGCTGCCAGACGAAGCCGCGCATGACCCGGGCGGGGTTGAGCGCGAAGATCTGGATCGAGCTCGGCAGCACCACCCAAGCGAGCGAGGTGACCGCGCAGCCGAGCAGCACGAGGACCGTCGTCGACACGTCGAGCCGGCCGATCCGGAACCACGGACCGGCCGGGTCGGAGGACCAGGACCGAGACATCCAGGGAAGGGTATCCCGCGCGGCCCGCCACGCGGCATACGTCGCGGCGAGCGGCCGGCGAGCGAGTCAGTCGGCGGGGCTCTCCGTCTCGACCAGCCGGGTCTGCCCGTCGGGTCCGACGGCGGTGTCCTCGAAGAGCAGCAGGGTGATCCGGTGGTTGTCCATCTCGAGGACGCTGAGCCGGCCGCCGTCGAGGGCGACCGAGTCGCCGATCGCCGGCACGCTGCCGTAGCGCTTGTAGAAGAGGCCGCCGAGGGTGACGTAGTCGTCGTCCTCGGGGAACGGGAAGGCGAGGTGGTCCTCGAGGTCGGCGACCCGCATCGAGGCGTCGATCTCCCACCGACTGCCCTCGAGCTTCTTGACCCGGCGGGCCTGGCGGGTCCACTCGTCCTCGTAGTCGCCGACGATCTCCTCGAGGATGTCCTCGAGGGTGATGATCCCCTCGGTGCCGCCGTATTCGTCGATGACGACGGCGAGCTGTTGGCGGGTGCGCTGGAAGTCCTTGAGCAGGTCGTTGAGCGGCTTGCTGTCGGGCACGAAGAAAGGCGGCTTGGCCAGCTCGGCGACCGGCTGGGTGCTGACCTTCTCGAAGTTCTTCTGGGTGCTCTCGGCGAGGATGACGAGCAGGTCCTTGATCGCGACGACGCCGGTGATCCGGTCGAGGTTCTCCGTGTAGACCGGGAAGCGGGCGTGCGGGATGTCCTTGAAGTAGCGCAGCGCCTCGATGAGGGTGGTGTCGCCGGTGAGCGCGCGGATCTCGGTGCGCGGGACCATGGCATCCCGGACGCTCTGCTCGTCGAGCTCGAAGACGCCACGGATCATCTCGGTCTCGTCCCGGTCGAGGGTGCCGTCCTTCTCGCTGGCCTCGAGGATCATCCGGATCTCCTCGACGCTCATCGTGAAGTGGCTCTCGCCGTGGCCGCCGATGTCACGCTGGCCGGACAGGCGCAGCAGCAGGTCGGAGGCCCACTTCATCACCGCGATGAGCGGGCGGAAGGTGAGGTAGAGGACGTTGATGAGCCGGCCGACGCCGAGGGAGATCCGCTCGGCCTTGTGGAAGGCGAGCACCTTGGGCGCCAGCTCACCGCCGACGATGTGCACGAACGACACGATGATGAAGCCCAGGGCGTAGGACACGAGGTGCGCGGTGTGGTGCAGCGCATCGTGGTCGCCGAGCGCGGTGAAGATGTCGACGACGTAGGGGTCGATGACGGTGTGCAGGGTCTCCATGCCAACGGCGCCGAGGCCGAGCGACACGAGGGTGATGCCGATCTGGGTGACCGAGTAGAAGCGCTCCGGCTCCTCGTGCAGCAAGCGCACCGTCTTGGCCTTGCCGTTGCCGTCCTCGGCGAGCTGGCGGATCCGGCTGCGGCGCGCCGACGAGATCGCGATCTCTGAGCCGACGAAGAAGGCATTTCCGGCGACGAGCAGCAGAATGATGGCCAATCGCACTGCCAGGGGCAGGTCGTCCATGTCCAGGAAGTGTACGAACGGTGACGGTGAGGTAGCGGACCTTTAGTCCCCACCACGCTCGGGAAGGGGGCTGTCGTGCGGGCGTTCCTCGTGCTCTGGGCGCTGCTGCTGGCCGGCCTCGCGGTCGGCCTGGTCGTCGCGGTGATCCGGTCCGCGTCGAGGTCACAGGATCAGGTGTCCGTCCGGACCCACGAGGCGTATGCCGCGGGGCATCTCGCCGACAGCGGTGGCCGGCCGCTGGAGCGCTGAGCGCCTCGGGCACCGCCAGCGGCTAGCTCCTGCTCGGTGAACGGGAGCGTGGCCCGGGCCGCGACCGATAGTGGCTCGAGTGCGGACTTCCGGTCACCAGGGGCCGACACTCACGACCGGTAGTCGCCCGAGTGTGGACTTCCGGTCACCGCTGGCCGGTCGGGTGAGTAGCGCAAGGTCAGGAGCGGTGAAGAGCGTCGACCTTGGTGGGGGCGCCGTTACGCGCTGGTGGAGGGGCCCACCAGCGCAACTGGTGGAGGGGCCCACCAGCGCAACTGGTGGAGGGGCCCACCAGCGGGTATCCGGGGAGACATCACCGACGTTGCCAGCCCCGGCGGGGCGACCCGCCCACCACTGGCCTCCGCGGGAGTCAGCCTCGGGCAGCGGAGACGCGCGGCCGCCCCAGAACATCCGTCCCCGCCCTAGCCCCCGACCCACCAGCCGCGCCCTCCCCACCACGTGTCGTCCCGGTAGGCCGCGGCGCCGCCCCGCGGCATACCGAATCGACTGCCGAGGTAGGAGCCGACGACGGCGGCGCCGAGGTCGTCGAGCTCGGGCGCGACGACCCGGCCGTCGACGCTGCGGGCCAGGCTGTCGACGAAGCGGGCGAGGCCCGGATCCTCGCCGAGCCGGAAGAAGGTGACCTGCGCGCCGAGCCGGCCGGCTGCCTCGAGCTCGCGGCTGGTCAGCGCGATGGTGCGCGGCAGCGGCGGGTAGCAGAACACCGTCTCGCCGCTGCTCGCGAGGTGGGCGGTGGGCTCCCCGTCGGTGACGACGAGCAGGACTGGCTGCTCTCCGGGGTGCTTGCGGAAGAAGCGGTTCGCGAGCAGCAGCCCGTGGTGCAGGTTGGTTCCCTTGTCCCACAAGGCATCCAGGGCGGTCAGCTCGGCGATGTCCATGACCTGGGCATGTCGGCCGAAGCCGATGATCTGCAGGTGGTCGCCGCGGAATCGGGTCGAGACGAGGTGGTGCAAGGCCAGGGCTGTGCGCTTCATCGGCACCCACCGGCCGTCCATCGCCATCGAGAAGGACGTGTCGACGAGCAGCGCGACGGCCGCCCGGGTGCGCGCCTCGGTCTCGGTCACCTCGACGTCGCGCATGTCGATCCGTATGCCGCGCAACGGATCTCGCGGATCGCGCGCATCGCGCGGGTCATCGCCCTCGGTGACGGCACGGCGGACCGCATTGCCGACGGTGGCGGTGACGTCCCACGGCTCGGTGTCCCCGAACTCCCACGCCCGCGTCGCGCCGGAGCGCTCGCCGGCCGCGCCGGCATACCGCGTGTCCCGCTGGCCGCCGCGCGAGGAGAGGCGTCGGGCGACGTCGCCGAGGAGCGTCTTGCCGAGCTGACGCATCGCGCGCGGTGAGAGCCGCAGCGTGCCGTCCGAGCCGCGGGTGAGCAGCCCGCTGTCGCGCAGTGCCCGCTCGAGCTCACGCAGCGTGCGGGCATCGACAGCGGCCTCCTCGCCGAGCTGTCGACGCAGCGCGTCGAGGTCGACGTCCTCGAGCCGCGCCCCCGAATACGACTGGGAGAGCTGCTCGCTCAGCCCGTCAAGATCGGCGAGATCCTGCAGCAGCCCGGTGCCGTCGCCGAGCCCGACGCCGTCGTCGCCCCGGAAGCCGGCCGAGCCATCCCAGTCCTGACCCGGCCGCATGGCCCGCAGGCGTCCGTCGAGGGCGGTGAGCCGGTCCATCAGCTCGGGCGATCCGAAGGCCTGCTGCGACAGGGCCATGAGCTCGGCGCGCTGCTCGGGGCTGAGCGAGTTGAGCATCCGCTGCGCGGCCGCGGCCCGCTGCGCGAGCGCGTCGATGAGCTCCTCGACCGAGCCAGGACGCTCGGGGAAGAGGTCGCCGTGCCGGTCCATGAGGTCGGCGAACTGCGCTGCGGTGTCCTCGCCCCGGGCGTGCGCGGCGAGCAGGTCGTTGAGGTCGCCGAGCATGTCGGAGATCCGCTGTCGGTCCTCGTCGGTGGCTCCCTCGAGGGCCTGCTTCATGCCGGCGAAGCGCTGGTCCAGCAGCTCGCGACCGAGCAGGTCCTTGATCTGCTCGTATGCCGCCCGCGCGTCGCTGCTGCGCCACCGGTAGTCGGCGAGCGAGGAGACCGCGGCGGCGGTGGACGGGGGAAGCTCGGCGAGCCGCAGCTCGGCGAATCGGGCGTCGTCGTCGAGGTCGCGGGCCAGCTGCTTGCGCTCGGCGAGCACGGCCTCGTCGAGCAGCTGCCGGACCTGGTCGAGGGTGCCGTCGAGCCGGTGGGTGGCCAGCAGCTCGCGGCGCCGTCGCGCCACCTGGGCGGCGAGCTCGTCCAGCCCGCGCTGCTGCTCTCCGCCGCGGCGCAGGTACTCGCGCAGGGCCCGCTCCGGCGACGTGCCACCCATGACCTGCTCGCCGATCTGCTCGAGCGCCTCCGCGAGATCGACGGGTGGGGCGAGCGGATCCGGCCCACCGCCATACCGGCCGTACGTGGAGTGCATGTCGCCCACTCAGCCGTAGACCGTTGCGCCGGAAGCAGATTCCTTGCCGATCTTCCGCGCGAGATAGAGCCCCTCGAGGGCCAGCTCGATCGCGCTGGCCCGCTCGCCGGGAGTCTGCGCGCCGAAGCGCGCCGCGACCTCGTCGTAGAGGCCGCCGCCCGATGACGCCGGGCCGGCCCCGAGTGCCGGCAGCGCGGCAAGCAGTGCGGCGGCGGTCACCTGCTCTCCGGTCGTCACCTGCACCCCCTCTCCGAGGGCAGTGACGAGCGGCCCGAGATCGAGGCCGCGGAAGTGCTCGCGGCAGGTGTCGGCGGTGGCCACCCGCAGCAGGTGGTCGAGGACAGCCCGCTCGCGGCCCTCCTCGCCGGACTCGAACTCGACCTTGCCGCCGAGCACGTCGACCGCGGCCCCGAGGTCGACGACCCGCGCGACCGGCTGCGGCTCGCCCTGCGCGGTGGCCCGGTGCAGCGCAGCGGCAGCGACCGTCTCGGCCGCAGCGATCGCGAATCGGGCTGACACACCTGAGCGTTGGTCGACGGCGGTCGACTCGCGCAGCGCCCGGGTGAACCGGGCGAGGATCTCGACGAGCGCGTCCGGCACGTCCGCGACCAGCGCGGCCTCCTGCCGGATGACCGCGATCTCGTCGCCGAGCTCGACCGGGTAGTGGGTGCGGATCTCGGCGCCGAAGCGGTCCTTGAGCGGGGTGATGATCCGGCCGCGGTTGGTGTAGTCCTCGGGATTGGCCGAGGCGACGACGAGAACATCGAGCGGCAGCCGCAGCACATAGCCACGGATCTGCACATCCCGCTCCTCCATGACGTTGAGCATCGCGACCTGGATGCGCTCGGCGAGGTCGGGCAGCTCGTTGATCGCGACGATGCCACGGTGGCTGCGCGGGATGAGCCCGAAGTGGATCGTCTCCGGGTCACCGAGATGGCGACCGGCCGCGACCTTCATCGGGTCGACGTCGCCGATGAGGTCGGCGACTGACGTGTCGGGGGTGGCGAGCTTCTCGGCATAGCGCTCACTGCGATGCCGCCAGGCGATCGGCAGATCGTCGCCGAGCTCGGCCACCCGCCGAGTCGACTCGGTCGTGATCGGCTCCTCGGGGTGCTCACCGAGCTCGGCACCGGCGATGACCGGAGTCCACTCGTCGAGCAGCCCGACGAGGGTGCGCAGCAGCCGCGTCTTACCCTGTCCCCGCTCGCCGAGCAGCACGACGTCGTGCCCGGCGATGAGCGCCCGCTCCAACTGCGGCAGCACCGTGCCGGCGAAGCCGTGCAGGCCCGGCCACGGGTCACGCCCGGCAGCGAGCGCCGCGAGCAGATTGGCGCGGATCTCGGCGTGCACCCCGCGGGGCGTCCTGGCCGGGTGGCTGCTGGCGCGCAGCTCGCCGAGGCTGCGCAGCTCGGGCGGCGCGCTCACGGGGCCGGGTGTGGGGCCGGTGGTCAGGTCGGCGCTCATTGGCTCACGCTACCCCCAGCGAAGTGAGGGCCCTGGCGATCAGTGCCCTCACCTATCAGCTAAGTGAGGCTAAACCTGGGACACGGCGCTCTCAGTGACAGACGCTGCTGCGCTGCGCGCTCACCCGCGCCGGCGGATCGCCACGCCGATGAGGAAGCCGGCGAGGGCGGAGAGCAGATAGGGGCCGTAGGTCTTGGCGAGCACCGGCAGCACGGCGGCGCCGAGGTCGACCGCGTCGTCAGAGGGCGGCTGGTAGGCCGGTCTCGAACGCTGCGGCGGGCCGGACGACCCAGCGGTGGCCGCAGCGTTCGAGGGCGTGAGGGCCGGGGCCGGCGTCGGAGCTGGGCTCGCAGCGGCGACGGCCGGCGCTGCCGGCTCGGCGATCGCGGTGGCCGGGGCGACCGCCTCAGCCGACTCGGCGGACTCCGCCGCGGCATCGTCTGCGGCGGGCTCGTCGTCGAAGTCTCCGGCGAGCTGGTGCTCGAGGCATTCGAGGAACACCCCGAGCAGCTTGTCGGAGACGTCCTGCATGACCCCGCGCCCGAACTGCGCCGGCTTGCCGGTGACCGCGAGATCGGTGACCACCTCGGCCCGCGTGCCGGTGCCCTCCGGCGACAGGGTGATGGTCACCGTCGCACCGGCCGTGCCATTGCCGCGCTTGTCCTTGCCCTTGGCCTCCAGCACCGCCCGGTGGGCGGCGTCGTCGCGGTCGACGAAGCGGCCGGTGCCGGCATACACCAGGGCGATCGGGCCGAGCTTGACCTTCACCGTGCCCGCGAACTCGTCGCCGGACACGTCGGTGACCGTCGCCCCGGGGAAGCAGCCACCGACCTTCTCGAGGTCCATGAAGTGCGCCCAGGTCGCGTCGACGCCGGAGGCGACGGTGAAGGTGTGGCTCAGCTCCATGGCTCAGCCTGCCGCCGCGAGGACGGCACGCCGGGTGAGGACGGTCGCCAGATGAGTGCGGTATGCCGCGTCGCCGTTGAGGTCCGAGGGCGGGTTGGTGCCCTCGGCTGCGGCGGCACAGGCGGCGCGCACGGCATCCTCGCTCGTCGAGCCGCCCACCAGTGCCGCCTCGACCGCCTTGGCGCGCAACGGAGTCGAGCCCATGTTGGTGAGCCCGATCCGAGCCTCGGCGATCCTGCCGCCGTCGAGGCGGACCGTCGCGGCGACCGCGACGATCGCCCACTGGTGGCTGACGCGGACGAACTTCTCGTAGTGCGCGCCCCAGCCGTCGTGCTTGGGGATGCGGATCGCCGTAAGCAGCTCGCCGTCACCCACTGCCGTCTGGAAGAGGTCCTCGAAGAAGTCCCCCGCCGCCACGGTCCGCTCGCCGCCGGACCCGCGGATCACCATGCTCGCCTCGAGCGCGAGCAGCGGTGCGCCGATGTCGCCGGCCGGGTCGGCGTGCATCGCCGAGCCACCGATCGTGCCCCGGTGCCGGATCTGCGGATCGGCAATGGTGGCAACGGCTTTCGTGAGCAGCGCCGCGCTCGCACGCACCGCGTCGCTGTCGAGGACGTCCTGATGGGTCGTCATCGCGCCGATGTCGAGGTGATCGCCGGCATCCCGGATGCCACGCAGGCCCTCGATCCGGCCGAGGTCGACGACGACCGACGGCGAGTTGAGCCGCATTCGCAGCACCGGCAGCAGCGACTGCCCGCCGCCGAGGACCTTGCCGTCCTCGCCGGCCTCGGCGAGTGCCGCGAGCGCCTCGTCGACCGTGGTCGGGGCGACATAGTCGAAGCTCGACGGAAGCATCAGGCCTCCCCTCCCTCGAAGTGCGGTTGGCTGGCCGGGGTCGTCTCGCCGCCGTCGGAAGAGGCGTCCTGGATGGCCCGCCACACCCGCTCCGGCGTGCACGGCATCCGGATGTCCGACACCCCGAGGTGCCGCACCGCGTCGATGACCGCATTGACGACCGCCGGCGTCGAGGCGATGCATCCCGCCTCGCCGACGCCCTTGGCGCCCAGGTCGTTCGTCGTCGACGGCGACACCGTGTTGAAGGTGTCGAAGGAGATCGTGTCGGCGCTCGTCGGCAGCGTGTAGTCGACGAAGGACCCCGACACGAGCGTGCCGGCCTCGTCGTGGACGGCCTCCTCCCAGAGCGCCTGGGCGATGCCCTGGACGATGCCGCCGTGGACCTGGCCCTCGACGATGAGCGGGTTGACGATCGTGCCGACGTCGTCGACCGCGACGTACTTGCGCAGCCGGGTGGCGCCGGTCTCGGTGTCGACCTCGACCGCGCACAGGTGAGTGACGTGCGGGAAGGAGAAGTTCACCGGGTCGAAGGTCGCGTCCGCGTCCAGGCTCGGCTCCATCCCGTCGGGCAGGTTGTGCGCCGCGAAGGTCGCGAGCGCCAGCTCGGCCAGGCCCTTGCCGGCCTCGGTGCCCTTGACCCGCCACTGACCCTCGGCCCATTCGAGGTCGTCAGGGTTGGCCTCCAACACATGCGCCGCAAGGGGCTTGGCCTTCTCGATGACCTTGTCGGCCGCCTTGAGCACCGCCTGGCCGCCGACGACGAGCGACCGGCTGCCGTAGGTGTCCAGGCCCTTGTGGCTGATCTGGGTGTCGCCGTGCAGCACCTCGACGTCGTCGAAGGGGATGCCGAGCTTGTCGGCGACGATCTGGCTCCACGCCGTCTCGTGGCCCTGCCCGTGGGCACTCGAGCCGGTGACCACCTCCACCTTGCCGGTGGGCAGCATCCGGATCGCCGCGTGCTCCCAGCCGCCCGCGCCGTAGGACAGCGAGCCCAGCACCCGTGAGGGGGCCAGGCCGCACATCTCGGTGAAGGTCGAGATGCCGATGCCGAGCTGCACCGGGTCGCCGGCCTCGCGGCGTCGCGCCTGCTCGGCCCGCAACCCGTCGTAGTCGAACATCTCCTTGGCCTTGGCGGTGGCGGCCTCGTAGTTGCCCGAGTCGTACTCGAGACCGCAGACGCTCGTGAAGGGGAACTGGTCGTGCGTGATCCAGTTCCGCTCCCGGATCTCCAGCGGGTCGACCCCGACCTCGACGGCGAGCTCGTCCATGAGCCGCTCGATCGCGAAGGTCGCCTCCGGCCGGCCGGCACCGCGATAGGCGTCGGTCCACGTCTTGTTCGTGAAGACGTTGGTGCACTCGAAGCGGTAGGCCGGGAAGGTGTAGATGGCGTTGAACATGAAGGCCCCCAGCACCGGCACGCCGGGCGTCACCAGGCCGAGGTAGGCCCCCATGTCGGCGAGCAGCTGCACCTTGAGGGCCCGCACCTGACCGTTGCGGTCGGCGGCGAGGGTGAGCCGTTGCCACTGGTCGCGCCCGTGGTGGCCGACAGCAGCGACTCGGACCGGGTCTCGGTCCACTTGCACGGCTTTCCGGTATGCCGCGCGGCCAGGACCGTGATGACCTCCTCCGGCGTGACCTGCAGCTTGCCGCCGAAGCCGCCACCGACGTCGGGGGCGATCACCCGCAGCTTGCTCTCCGGGATGGAGAGGGTGAGCGCGAGCATGATCCGCAGGATGTGCGGCACCTGGGTCGCCGACCACAGGGTGATCTGCTCGCCGGTGGGGTCACAGACGACCGAGCGGGGCTCCATGAAGGCCGGGATGAGCCGCTGTTGGCGGTAGTCGCGCTCGATGACGATGCCGCCCTCGCGGGCCATCGCGATCTCGTCCTCGACGTTGCCGCCGGTGCCGGCCTCGGCCGAGTCGAAGACCCAGTGCGCGCTGACGTTGGAGTCCAGGTCGGGGTGCGCCTTGTCGCCGCCGGCTGCGGCGTCGCGCAGGTCGAGGACCGCGGGCAGCTCGTCGTAGTCGACGTCGACGAGCTCGGCCGCGTCACGGGCCGCCGCGGGAGAGCGGGCGATGACGGCCGCGACGATCTCGCCGGCGAAGGCGACCCGGTCGACGGCGATCGACGGGTGCGCGGGAGCCTTCTGGTCCGGGGTGATCGGCCATGCGCACGGGAGCGACCCTTGACTGTCCTTGACGTCCGCGCCGGTGAGCACGGCGATCACGCCGTCGGCCGACTTTGCCTGCGAGACATCGACGTTCGTGATCCTCGCGTGCGCATAGGGGCTGCGGACCATGGCGACGTGCAACATCCCGGGCAGCTGGATGTTGTCGGTCCACTTGGTGCGCCCGGTGATGAGCCGGCGATCCTCCTTGCGCTTGCGCGGCATACCGACCTCGTGCGAGTCGGACGGCGGCGCCGGAGGTGCCTCCTCCTCGATGAGCTCCTCGACGGCGTCCGGGTTGATCGACATGCTCACTCACCGTCCTTCGCGCTGCCGGCGGCCTGCAGGACGGCCTTGACGATGTTGTGGTAGCCCGTGCACCGGCACAGGTTGCCCTCGAGACCCTCGCGCACCTGCTCCTCGGTCGGGCTCGGGTTCTCGGCGATCAGGTCGCAGGCCTGCATGATCATGCCCGGCGTGCAGAAGCCGCACTGCAGGGCGTGGCAGTCGTGGAAGGCCTGCTGCATCGGGTGCAGCTCGTCACCGGACCTGCCGACCGACGCGGCCAGCCCCTCGATCGTCGTCACCGCGTGCCCGTCGGCCTGCACGGCCAGCACGTTGCACGACTTGACCGAGCGGCCGTCGAGGTGGACCGTGCACGCGCCGCAGTTGCTCGTGTCGCAGCCGACGACCGTGCCGGTCTTGCCGAGGATCTCGCGCAGGTAGTGGACGAGCAGGGTTCGCGGCTCGACGTCGTCGCTGTAGGCGATCCCGTCGACGGTCACGCGGATCTGGGTCTTGGAGCGCCTTCCTCCCGCAGCGCGCGCGACACCCCGTCGTGCCGGCGACGCCGTATCCCGTGATCCTGTCGTGACCTGGGTCACAAGGCAAGGGGCGACGGGTCGCTCGATGAGTCGTGGTGGATCGGGCCGCTCGTGCCCGACAGGCGTTCGCCCGCACCGCCCCAGCGCAGCGCGATGATCTCGGCGGCGATGGAGACCGCCGTCTCCTCGGGCGTGCGCGCGCCGAGGTCGAGGCCGATCGGGCTGGAGAGTCGGGCCAGCTCGGGCTCGCCCACGCCGGCCTCGCGAAGCCGGGTCAGCCGGTCCTCGTGGGTGCGCCGCGAGCCCATCGCGCCGATGTAGGCGACCTGGTCGAGACGCAGCGCGCGGGTGAGCACCGGCACGTCGAACTTGGGGTCGTGGGTCAGCACGCAGATGACGGTGCGCTCGTCGATCGCACCGGCGGCGACCTGCTCGTCGAGGTAGTCGTGCGGCCAGCGGACGATGACCTCGTCGGCGTCCGGGAAGCGCGAGTGGGTGGCGAAGACCGGCCGCGCGTCGCACACCGTCACCCGATAGCCGAGGAAGCTGCCCACCCGGGCGACGGCCGCGGCGAAGTCGATGGCACCGAAGACGAGCATCCGCGGGCGAGGCGCGTAGGTCGCGACGAAGACCCGCATCCCCTCGCCCCGCCGCTCGCCGTCCGGACCGTAGGTCAGCGTCTCGGATCGACCGGCGGCCAACAGTCCGCGGGCGTCGTCGGCCACCGCCGCGTCCGCCCGCCCCGATGCCAGCGATCCGGTATGCCGGTCGGTCCGGACCACGAGCCGGCGGCCTACCCAGCCGGGGTCGGGGTGCTCGACGACGGTCGCGACGGCGACCGGCCGGCCGGCCTCGACGTCAGCGGCGACCTCGGCCAGCTCGGGGAAGGTCGCACGCGAGACCGACTCGACGAAGACATCGAGGATGCCGCCACAGGTGAGTCCCACCGCGAAGGCGTCGTCGTCGCTCACGCCGTAACGCTGCAGCACCGGCTCGCCGGAGGCGACGACCTGCTCGCACAGCTCGTAGAGCGCCCCCTCGACACAGCCCCCGGACACCGAGCCGACCGCCTCGCCCCCCGGGCCGACGAGCATCGACGCACCGGCGGGCCGCGGCGCCGAGCGCCAGGTCGCGACCACCGTGCCCATCCCGACCGTCTCACCGGCCTCCCACCAGCGCAGCAGCTCGCCCAGCACCTCACGCATCGTGCACCTCACGCATCGGCGATCACCTCGAGCAGACTCTCGAAGGCTGTCATGGAATGGCCCGACACGAGGGCATCGCAATGCGGCAGGGCGGCGACGATCCCCGCCTGCACCGGCGCATAGTCGGCCCGACCGACATGGGGGTTGACCCACACGACCCGGTGGGCCAGGGCGCGCAGTCGGCGCACCTGCTCGCCGAGCGCCTCCGGCCGCTCGCGCTCCCAGCCGTCGGAGCACACGACGACGACGGCGCCGCGCGCCATGCCCCGTCGACCCCACCGGGCGAGGAAGACCTCGATCGCCTCGCCGAGCCGGGTGCCTCCGGACCAGTCGGGCACGACCTGACCGGCCGCGACCAGCGCCCGCTCCGGATCCCGGTGGGCCAGAGCGCGAGTGACGTGGGTGAGGCGGGTGCCCATGGTGAAGACCTCGACCGGGGCGCCGCTCGCGAGCATCCGGTGCCCGAGCCGCAGCAGCGCGTCGGCATAGGCGCTCATCGATCCCGACACGTCGACGAGCAGCACGACCCGGCGGGGCCGCCGACCACGGCGGCGCCAGCGCACCTGACCCGGCTCACCCATCCGGCGCAGCTGCTCGCGCAAGGTCGCTCGCGCGTCGACCCGCCCCCTCGCACTCGTGGTATGCCGCCGTGCCCGGCGCCGGGGCGCGCGTGGCCGCAGGCTCGCGAACAGCGCTGCCAGGTGGGCGCGCTCGCCCGCAGACAGGGCCGCGATGTCCCGGTGCCGCAGCACCTCGACCTCGCTCGCCACGGCCCGCACGATCGGCGGCGGTCCCCCGTCGCCGCCCGCTGCAGCATCCGAGGCGCCCGTCAGGTCGGCCTGCACGACCGGCCGCGGCCGGGCGGACGGCGCGGACGAGACGCCGCGCTCGCCGCCGAACCACGCGGCATACACGCGGTCGTAGCGCTCGAGGTCCGGCGGGGTGCTGCACATGGTCGCTCGCCCGGCCCAGTAGACCCCCTCGCGCGAGCCGAGACCGA
Source organism: Dermatophilaceae bacterium (assembly GCA_035448065.1). Lineage (GTDB taxonomy): Bacteria > Actinomycetota > Actinomycetes > Actinomycetales > Dermatophilaceae > Phosphoribacter. The sequence continues at coordinate 5,906 of DAOTIG010000053.1, read as the reverse complement.
CCTCGGCGGCGCACCGGAGGAAGGCGAGCTCGCGATCGGGCGTGACCCCGCCCCCCGCGGACCGCAGCGCCCGCGCGAAGCCGAGGAGGATCTCGTCGGCGCCGACGCGCATCGGCGTGACGGGCGTGACCGTCATCGGGCGAGGATCCGATCGAGCGCAGCGCGCACCTTGTCGGCGTCCTCGCGGTGCTTGACCGCGGCCCCCAACGTCGCTGCGGCAGTAGGCAGGTCGAGCTCCTGAGCGCCGAGGGCATGCAACGCACGAGCCCAGTCGAGGGTCTCGGCCAGCCCGGGTGGCTTGACCAGACCGGGCTGTGAGCGGACCTGCTGGACCACCGTCACGAGCTGCTCGGCGAGGGCGGCGGGGACCTCAGGGGTCCGCGAGCGCAGCACGGCGAGCTCGCGCGCGAAGGACGGGTGGTCGATCCAGTGGTAGAGGCAGCGCCGCTTGAGCGCGTCGTGCAGCTCGCGGGTCCGGTTGGAGGTGAGGATCGCGACCGGCGCGGTGCGGCGGTGATCGTGCCCACCTCGGGGATGGTCACCGCCCAGGTGGAGAGCACCTCGAGCAGGAATGCCTCGAACTCGTCGTCGGCCCGGTCGATCTCGTCGACGAGCAGCACGACCGGCGCCTCCCGCAGCGCGCGCAGCACCGGTCGGGCGAGCAGGAAGCGCTCGGCGAAGAGCTCGTCCTCGACCTGCTCGAGCGCTCGCTGGTCGCCGGAGTCCGGCTGTCCGGCAACGGCTTCCAGGGCTCGAAGGTGGAGGATCTGGCGGGGGAAGTCCCAGTCGTAGAGGGCCTGGGTCGCGTCGATGCCCTCATAGCACTGCAGCCGGACGACCGGCACGTCGAGCGTCGCGGCGAGGGCCTCGGCGAGGGCGGTCTTGCCGGTGCCGGGCTCCCCCTCGAGCAGCAGCGGCCGGGCCAGGCGAAGCGCCAGCCAGCTCACCGTCGCGAGCCCCTCGTCGCTGACGTAGCCGGTGTCGGCCAGCGCAGCCGCGAGCGCGGCCGGGTCGGCGAAGGCGTCCCGCGGATCCATCAGCCCAGCATGCTGGACACCGGGCCCCGACGGGTAGTCACCAGCGACCCTCGTGCCAGTCGGCCAGGTCGTCCCCGGTGTCGAGGTCCCGGCCGGTCGCGAGATCACCGCACTCGACGAGGACGGTTCGCGGGTTGGCGAGCAGCACCCGCGCGCCCCGGTCCCCGTCGGCCGCGACCGCCGCAGCGGCCCAGTAGGCGCGCCCGAGCACGACCGGATGCCCGGGCCGGCCCTGGTATGCCGCGCGCGCCAGCGTCGTCGGCCCGCCGGCCCGCGCCTGGTCGGCGAGCCGGCGCACGACGTCCGCCCCGACATCCGGGAGGTCGACGAGGGTGACGACGACCGCCACCGGCGGCGCGGGCGGGTCCGGCTGCGCGACGCCGACCCGCTCGGGCGGCATACCCTCGAGCGCGGCGCGGGCCTCCTCGGCGACCGCCGCCCGGGTGGCATCGAGCCCGGCGCGCAGCGAGAAGCCCATCCCCTGCGCCCAGTCCGACGCCACGACGACCTCGACCCGCGGCCCGCCGAGGAGCAGCCGCTGGGCAGCCATCGCCTCGGCGCCGAGCACGACGACGATGCGGGCGCAGCCGCCGTCGGCGAGGGCCGCGACCGCGCGGGCCACCAAGGGCGCGCCGTCGGCAGAGCGCACCAAGGCCTTCGGGGTGCCGAGCCGAGAGCCGGCACCGGCGGCGAGCACGATGCCCACGACCGGGGGCGGCGCGGTGGTCATGCTCGATTGTCCCAGGGCTTAAGGTGAGGCCCATGTCGTGGATCGGGCAGTACCTCGTGGCCGCCGTCGTCTTCTGTGTGCTCGACGTGCTGTGGCTCGGCACGGTCGCCAAGGACCTGTATGCCGCGCACCTCGGGTCGCTGCTCGCGCCCAAGGCGAACCTCGGGGCGGCGGTCGCGTTCTACGCGATCTTCCTCGCCGGGCTGGTCTACTTCGTCATCCACCCGGCCGTCGCCGAGGGCTCGTGGCTCAAGGCCCTCGTCGCCGGCGCGTTCTTCGGCTTCGTCACCTATGCGACCTGGGACCTCACCAATCTGGCTGTCCTGCAGGGCTTCCCAGCCTCGATCGTGCCGATCGACATGGCGTGGGGGACGGCGCTCGCGGCGACCGTGAGCATGACGACGTACGGGGCCGCGCAGCTCCTACCGGCGCTGCGCTGACCCCGTACGCGTGGTGACTGGTGCTACTTGAGCGGCTCGAGGCAGGCGACCCAACCGGTCGCGTTGCCGCCCTTGCCGCGGCCCTCCCAGTAGCTGGCGTCAGCCGTGGGGTAGGCGGTGCAGGAGCGGTCGGCGTCGAAGTCGGCCTGCTTCTGGTTCTCGACGATGCCAACGACCTTGTACTCCGCGGTCTTGTCGTCACACTTGACGACCTCGATCGCGTTGCTCCCCTTGGCCTTGACGCACTCGCCAACCTTGGGCGCGCCGTTGGCGGACAGGATCGAGGGCACCATCCGGACCAGCGCGAAGACGACCAGCGCGGCAACGATGCCCAGCACCGTGCGCACCCAGGCCGGCCGCTCCTTCTTCGCCGGCGCCGGCTGGTAGGGCGCACCGCCCTGCGGATACGGGCCGGCCGGGGCACCAGCCGGCGGCGGCACGGGAGCGCCCGGCTGCGGCTGGTACGGACCGCCCTGGGCCGCCGGCGGCGGGGGCGGGGGCGGGGTCTGGCCCTGCGGGACGCCGGGCTGGTTGGGATCCGACGGAGTGGTGCTCACGTTGTGCCTCCCTGTACTGAACGTGGGCGAGGATGCCGCGGATACCTTACCGGCATCCGACCCGTCAGCTGGACGAGGGTGCGGGCGGCGGGGACGGCGGCTACTCGGCCAGTCGCGGTCGCTCGGCGCGGGGCAGACGCTCCTCGATCCGTTCGACGATGCGCCCTGCGCGTCGGTTGGCGTCCTCGTCGATGAGCCGGTTGATGAGCTGCTGCACCTCGTCGCTGCGCGGGATGTTGCGCAGCAGCTCGTCGGCAGAGTCACCCGCAGACTCGATGGTGAGGGTGCCCGAGCGGATGATCCGGTCGAGCAGGCTCTGGTGGAAGGACACGTCGGTGATCTTCGACAGGGTGATGTCCTTGCCGTGCTTGGACAGGATGCCGCGGCGCACCATGACCCGGTGGGTGGTCACGACGTAGTGGGTCGTGCGCCAGGCGAGGAAGGGCACGAGCACGAGCGGCAGCGCGACCAGCACGAGGACCGCGATCGCGATCCACTGGATCCGGTTGCCCGCCTCGTCGTCGGGGGTGGCCCACGCCGTCACGCCGGCGATCGCCGCGAGGATGAGGCCGACGACGGTCGGCCCGAGCACGGACAGCCAGTGGGGGTGCAGGCTGCGGACGACCTTCTCGCCGCCGGCGAGGACACTCTCGGGGAAGCCCATGGGCCAAGGCTAGGGCGTCCCCGGGAGTCTCAGGTGGCAGGCTGAGCGGCATGGGGCAACGGATGTTCGTCGCGATCCGGCCGCCGGAGCCGGTTCGCGACTCCCTCGCCGACTTCCTCGAGCCACGTGAGGGTATGCCGTGGATCGCCGCCGAGCAGTGGCATCTCACCTTGGCGTTCAGCGCCGGCGTCCCTGAGCACCGGGTCGACGAGCTCGTCGATCGGTTGCAGGTCAAGGCGGCGAAGCGGCGGGCGTTCGCGGCATACCTCTCGGGTGCGGGTGCCTTCCCCAACCCGGCCAAGGCCCAGGTGCTCTGGCTCGATCTGCCGGTCGCGGGCGACGGCGAGGTGCTCGGTCGGCTGGCGATGGGGGCCCGGGCGGCGCTCGGCAAGGTCGGTGCGGCGCCCGACGGGAAGCGCTTCACCCCCCACGTCACCGTGGCGCGGCTGCGCCGGCCGATCGAGGCGACCCGCTGGCTGCGGGTGCTCGACACCTATCGCTCGCCCGAGTGGGTCGTCGACGAGATCGAGCTGGTGGCCTCGCACCTGGGCGAGGGGCCGAGCGGCCGGCCACGGCATGAGACGGTCGCCACCATCCCGCTGGGGGTGGGCGATGACTGACGCCCTGCTGCGTGGTCTGGTCGAGGGACAGGCCGGATCCGCGGCGACGGTCTCGGTCGCCGGCGAGACGATGACGTATGCCGCGCTGCGCGACCGCGCGGGTGCCCTCGGCGTCGGCATGCGGGCCGCAGGACTGGAGCGGGTTGCGGTGAACGCGACCCCGACGATGGCGACCGTGCTCACCGTCGTCGGGGCTGTGCTCGCCGGTGTGACGGTGGTGCCGGTGCCCGCGGACGCGGGGCCCGGCGAGCGGTCGCACATCCTGCGCGATTCGGGCGTCCAGGCCTGGGGTGGTGGCCGGCCGCCCGGAGACGACAGCGGCCTGCCGTCGTTCGAGGCCGCCGGCGGCGGCCCGGACGACCCGCTGGACGGGCTCGCGGAGCCGGATCCGGCCTGCCCCGCGCTCATCCTCTACACCTCGGGGACGACCGGCTTGCCCAAGGGAGTCGTGCTCTCTCGCACGGCGATTGCGGCCGGGTTGGACGGGCTGGCGGAGGCGTGGGGGTGGACTGCCCACGACGTGCTCGCTCATGGGTTGCCGCTCTTCCACGTGCACGGCCTCGTGCTCGGCGTGCTGGGGGCGCTGCGGCTGGGGTCGGGCCTCGTGCACGTGGGCAGCCCCACGCCCGAGGCGTATGCCGCGGCCGCTCACGAGGGGGCCACGATGTTCTTCGGGGTGCCGACGATCTGGTCGCGGATCGCCGAATCACCCACTGCGGCAGCGCAGCTCGCGTCGGCTCGACTGCTTGTCTCGGGCAGCGCTGCGCTGCCTGTGCCGGTCTTCGAGCGGCTGCGCGAGCTCACCGGTCACGAGGTGCGCGAGCGCTACGGGATGACCGAGACCCTGATCACGGTCGCCACGCGGGCGGACCGGCCGGCGCGAGCGGGCTGGGTGGGGGTGCCGATCGCCGGGGTGCAGACCCGGGTGGTGGGTGAGGACGGCCTACCGGTGGCTGCGGACGGTGAGTCGATCGGTGAGCTGCAGGTCTGTGGCGCAACGCTGTTCGACGGCTACCTGGGGCGCGAGGAGGCAACGGCCGCGGCATACACGAGCGGCGGCTGGTTCCGGACCGGCGATGTCGCGACCGTCGCTCCGGACGGGACGCACCGGATCGTCGGACGCGCGTCGGTCGACCTCATCAAGAGCGGCGGCTATCGGATCGGGGCGGGCGAGATCGAGTCGGTGCTGCTCGGGCATCCCGGCGTGGCCGAGTGCGCGGTGGTGGGCGTGCCGGACGACGACCTCGGTCAACGGATCGTGGCCTTCGTCGTGGCACGCGCCGGCGCGGACGTGGCCGAGCCGGAGCTCGTCGACCTCGTCGTGCGCGAGCTGTCGGTGCACAAGCGGCCGCGGGAGGTCCGGTTCGTGGAGTCGTTGCCGCGCAACGAGATGGGCAAGGTGCAGAAGACCCGGCTGGGGTGATGCTCAGCCGGGCTCGCGGGTCGGCGGGCCGTCGCCGCCGAGGGGTCGCTGCAGCCACAGCGTGTCGACCCAGCGCCCGTCCTTGAAGCCGATGGCGCGGTAGGTGCCGACGTCGACGAAGCCGACCGCGCGGTGCAGGCCGACGCTCGCGTCGTTGGGCAGCGCCACTCCGGCGCAGAGCATGCGATAGCCGCGAGCGGCCAGGCGCTCGATGAGGGCGGCGTAGAGCGCCCGACCGAGGCCGTGGCCCTGGGCGACGGGAGCGAGGTAGACGCTCGTGTCGCATGCCCATCGGTATGCCGCGCGCTCCCGATGCTTGGCCGCGTAGGCGAAGCCGACGATGCCGTCATCCGGGGTGGTCGCGACCAGCCAGTCGATCGAGCGGGTCTGTAACAGGAACGGTGTAAACGGCGGTTTCCATGGTTGTTCGTTCCT
>DAOTIG010000052.1:0-20625 GCA_035448065.1 Dermatophilaceae bacterium | reverse complement strand
CCCGCCCCCAGCAGCCCCGGCCACCCCCGCCAGCCCCCGCCAGCCTCGGCCACCCCCGGCCACCCCCGGCCACCCCCGGCCACCCCGGCCACCCCCTTCGAAACGACGCCATGGCGTCGTTCGGGGTGGATGGCGGCGATATACCGACGCCACCCAGTCGAAACGACGCCATGGCGTCGTTTCGCGGAGGGAGGGCGGGGGCGGAGGGGAGGGCGGGGGTCGCCGGCGGAGGTTCGGGAGCCCGGGCGGCGCGCGTCGCGTCGCCCGGGTGGGGCGGCCAGGTCAGATGACCTTGATCGGCTTGACCAGGTCGGCGAAGACGAGCAGCAGGGTCATCACGATGAACAGGCTCGACACGGCATACGCCAGGGGCAGTCCCTTGGCGACGTCGACGTAGCCCGGGTCCGGTCGCCCGAGCAGCCGGGCCCCACGGCGCTTGACGCCCTCCCACACCGCGCCGGCGATCTGGCCGCCGTCGAGCGGGACGAGCGGGATGAGGTTGAAGAGGAACAGCGCGAGGTTGATCCCGAAGAGCAGCCCAAGGACGAAGAGGATCTTGCCCTTGACGTCCAGACCGTCGGCCGAGACGATCTCGCCGCCGGCCCGGGCGACGCCGACCACCGAGATGGGGCTCTCCTGGTCCCGCTCACGCTGACCGGTCACCGTCTCGACGATGCCGACCATCTTCTGCGGCACCTGCACGAGCACCTGACCGGTCTTGGCGAGGGTCGCGCCGAGCTCAGCGGGCACCGTGCTGATCGGCTGCACGAGGTAGTCGAGGCTGGGGGCGGCACCGAGGAAGCCGACCTTCTCGGTGGCGATGCTGCCGTCGGGGTTGCGCTTGAGCTTGCCGTCGTCGGTGAGGATCGCGCGGGTCACCGTCGCGATCTGGGCGGTGACGGTCATCCGCTGCCCGGCACGCTCGACGACGAGGGTGAGCGGCTTGCCCGCCGCGTCGCGGATCAGCGGCGTCGCCTCGCTCCACAGCTGCACCGGCGTGCCGCCGACCTCGACGATCCGGTCACCGACCCGCAGACCGGCAGCGACCGACGGGGCGACCGGGTCGCCCGGCGCACACTCGGCGAGCACCCGGTCGGCGCTGGGGCCGGCCGTCGGGGCGCAGGGGGTGATCGCCGACAGGGTCGCGACCTGGGCCGGCTTGCCGATGCCGCAGAGCATGATGACGAGGAGCACGGTGGCGAGGACGAGGTTCATGAACGGCCCACCGAACATCACCGCGATCTTCCTCGGCACCGACAGCTTGTAGAACACCCGATCCTCGTCGCCCGGCTCGACCTCGACGAGGGCCTCCTCGCGGGCCTGGTCGATGAGCGTGCCGATCCGGCTGGTCGAGGTGTCCCGGACCATGCCGGGGGTGTCGCCGGGCCGGGGCGGGATCATCCCGATCATCCGGACGTAGCCGCCGAGCGGCACCGCCTTGATGCCGTACTCGGTCTCGCCGCGCTTCCACGAGGCGACGGTGTTGCCGAAGCCGATCATGTACTGCGTGCACTTGACGCCGAAGCGCTTGGCCGGGATGAGATGGCCCAGCTCGTGCACGGCGATGGACAGCCCGATCCCGGCGGCGATGAGCAGCCAGCCGAGCACGGTCAGTGCGAGATCCACGAAGCTCCTCGGTGGTCCTGCGGTCAGTCGGTATGCCGCGTGCCGAGCACCCGCTCGGCCTCGGCGCGGGCCCAGGCGTCGGCCCGCAACACGCTCGCAACGCTCAACGGGAGGCTTTCGCTCCCGGTGCCCCCGCGGCATACCTGCTCGGCGTCACCCTCAGTATGCCGCGTGAGCACGCGCTCGATGGTGTCGACGATGTCGGTGAAGCGGATCGCGCCGTCGTGGAAGGCGTCGACGCAGACCTCGTTGGCCGCGTTGTAGACCGCTGGGAGGGTGCCGCCGCCGGCGCCGGCCGCGCGGGCCAGCCGGACGGCCGGGAAGGCGTCGTCGTCGAGCGGGAGGAACTCCCAGGTCGCTGCGGTGGTCCAGGCGCAGGCCGCGGCGGCACCGGGCACCCGGTCCGGCCAGCCGAGGCCGAGCGCGATCGGCAGCCGCATGTCCGGCGGGCTGGCCTGGGCGATCGTCGAGCCGTCGACGAACTCGACCATCGAGTGGACCACCGACTGCGGGTGCACGACGACGGCGATCGCCTCGAAGGGCAGCTCGAAGAGCAGGTGCGCCTCGATGACCTCGAGCCCCTTGTTGACCAGGGTCGCGGAGTTGGTCGTGACGACCCGGCCCATGTCCCACGTCGGGTGGGCGAGCGCCTGGGCCGGGGTGACGTCGTGCAGCCGAGCGCGCGGCATACCGCGGAAGGGGCCGCCACTGGCGGTGAGCACGAGCCGGCGGACCTCGTTGGCGCGGCCGGCGCGCAGACACTGGGCGATCGCGCTGTGCTCGGAGTCGACCGGGACGATCTGGTCGGCGCGGCGGCGGGCGGCCTGCACGAGGGGGCCGCCGACGATGAGCGACTCCTTGTTGGCCAGGGCGAGGGTGGTGCCCGCCTCGAGGGCGGCGAGGGTCGGCGCGAGGCCGATCGAGCCGGTGATCCCGTTGAGGACGACGTCGACCGGCTCGGCGGCGACCGTCGCGGTGGCCTCGGGGCCGGTGAGCACTCGGGGCGTGTATGCCGCCCGCCCGGCCGCCCAGGCCGCCTCGCCGATCGCGGCGCGCAGATCGGCCTCGGTGGCCGAGGCGGCGGCGACCGTGGGCACCTGCAGCGCGACCGCCTGCTCGGCGAGCAGCCCGAGCTGGGCGCCGCCGGCGGTGAGCGCGGTGACCCGGAAGCGCTCCGGCGCGGCCTGCACGACCTCGATCGCCTGGGTGCCGATCGAGCCGGTCGAGCCGAGGATGGCGACGGAGCGGGGCTCGCTCATGCGGGGATGCGGGGCCGGGTCACCCCCCCATTGTCCGCCATCTCCCCGGCGGGGTCAGCGCAGGTCGACGACGATGCGCAGGTCGGGGCACTCGGCCTCGAGGTCGGCGAGCAGGCCCGCGACCGCGGCATAGGTCCGGGGATCGGTGTCGTGCACCCGCGTGGCCTCCCACACCAGGGTCGTGCCCTCGGAGGCGTCGAGCTCGCGCAGCGTGTCGGCGAGCGCATCGAGATTGCGGATGCCGCGCGCGCGCCGCACGCCCAGCGCCTCGGCGAAGGCGGCGAGGACCGAGTGCCGGTCGACCCCGCTGCCGACGAGGACGACCGCGCGGCCTGCCTCTTGCTCCCGCTCGACGAGCTCACCCAGCGACGCCCGGTCGCCGGGCTCGAGGATCCTCATCGGTCCTCCCGGATCCGCCGGAAGCTGTCGTAGTGGTCGTCGGTGTAGTACTTGGCCCCGTCCTTGCCGACGATGATCCGTCGCTCCCCCCGGTCGGCCGAGCCGGGGGTCACCACGGTGTACTCCTTGTAGAACCCGGACGGCTGCTTGGGCAGGATGCCCTCGCGGTTGCCGAAGGTCTGGTCGTCGTTGCGCGGATAGGGATAGGGCCCGCCCTTGCGGATCAGCGCGAGGGTCTCGCGGGCCTGGGCCGGCAGCGCCGACTCGTCGACCCAGCGCAGCCCGCTCGCGGGATCGGTCGCCCCGCCGGCGGAGGCCCCACGCGACGGGCCTGCCGCGGCCGACGGTGCCGGTGCGGCCGGAGCCGTGCCAGCGCTGCCGCCACTGCCCCGCAGCCACAGCGCGACCACGACGATCGCCAGGACGAGCAGGGCGACCCCGACGAGCTGCCAGGTCTGCCGCTGCGCGCGGGTCATCGGCTGGGTCGGGGGCACCCCTCCATTGTCACCCCCGACACCCACGCCGCGGCCCGACGACGACGGCCAGGTATGCCGCGTGGCCGGCCACGCGGCATACCGGTCACTCGGTGAAGACGCGCTCCTCGACGAGCTGCTCCTGCACCATCCGGCCCTTGGTCTCGAAGCGACCCTCCTGGAAGCGCTTCTCGAACTCGAGGACGATGTCGGCCAGGCCGCTGCGGTTCTTCTCGATCGACACGACCACGAAGTTCTTGTAGCGCTCGGCCGCGGTGAGGTCGTACATCAGGTGGTGCCGGGCGATGACGTCGTACTTGCGGTTGAGGATGAGCGCGATGTCGGCCTCGTAGGCGAGGGCCGACGAGCCACGCAGGTCATACAGCCGCATCCGCCGGCCGGCGACGAGCGCCTGCTTCTCGGCGGCGACGATGGACAGCACCGGCACATCGGCGGCGAGCGCGAGGTCCTTGAGGCCCTCGACGTTGTGGGTGACCCGCTCCTCCTCGACGTGCTGGCTGCCGATCACCGGGATCTTCTGCAGGTAGTCGACCATGACGAGCGGCTCGACCCCGCGCTCCTTGAGGTCGGCGACGGTGTCCCGGATCTTGGCCAGGTCGGTGTGCTGGCCGCTCGACTCGTGGATGTGCAGCCGCTTGCCGTAGTGCTTGAGGGCATAGAGCGCCTCGACCCCGCCGGGGATGGTGGCGACCCGGTCCTCGAGGGTGGTCGGGCCGTGCTCGCGGTTCTCGAAGGCGGCGCGGACGTCCTTGTGGGTGGCGGCGCCGCGGCCGGTGAGCACGCCAATCTCGAGCATGAGCATCCGCTCGACGAGCGTGCGGGCGTCCAGCTCGTAGGAGAAGACGACGGCACTGCCGCCGCTGGCGACGGTATGCCGCACCATCTGCAGGGCCATCGTCGTCTTGCCGCTGCCCTGCGGGCCGCCGAGCAGACACAGCTCACCGCCGCGCAGGCCGCCGGAGAGGTGCGCGTCGAGCGGGTCGAAGCCGGTCTGCCACACCGCGGCGCCGACGCGGGCACCCGAGCGCATCCGCTCGTCGGCCTCGGCGAGGACGTCGGCGAGACTGGCCATCGAGGCCGAGCGGCCGATCGGGTTGCTCGGTGCCTTGGGGGCGGCGGCCGGAGCCGGAGCCGCCGCCGGAGCCGCAGCGTGGGTCGACGCGGGAGCGGGAGCTGCCGCCGGTGCCGGAGCGGGTGTCGGAGGAGCCGGAGCGGGCATGGCCGCCTCCAGCTCGGCGAGCACGGAGGCGGGCAGCGGAGGGTGCGACGGCCCAGCCGTCGGCGCGCTCAGCACGGGGAGATCACTCATGGTTGTCGAGTGAACCGTGGGTGCGGGGGCGCCACCACCACCGTTCGGATGGTTATCCCGCTGACCACAGATCTCATGGTCCTTCCGGTATGCCGCGTCGCTGGGTCTGCACCGTGGCCGCCATGGCGGTCAGGCTGACCAGTGGCGGCGAAGGTTCGCCGCCACTGAGCGGGATCGCCGCCACGGCGGCGATCCCGCGGTCCCGGTATGGCAAGAGGCACCTGATCGCGAACACCCCTGTCGCAGAACGCTGCTGACCGGCAGGATGGGTCCTCGTGACCACTCCGCACGGCACCTCTCCTGCCGCCCTCGACCCCCGTCTCGATCGCGTGGCCCTCTCCCGGCTGATGGCCGGCGAGCAACAGCGCTTCGCCGCGACGCACCCACGCGCGCGGGCGGCATACGAGTCGGCGAGTCATCTCTTCGGGCGGGTGCCGATGACCTGGATGAACAAGAAGGCCGGCGGATTCCCCATCTACTTCGAGCGCGGCCGCGGCAATCGGGTGTGGGACCTCGACGGGCACGAGTACCTCGACTTTGCGCTCGGCGACACCGGCGCGATGGCGGGGCATTCCCCCGCGCCGGTCGTCGCTGCGATCCGCAGACGGGTGGACGAGCTCGGCGGGCTGACGACGATGCTGCCCACCGAGGACGCCGAGTGGGTGGGTGCTGAGCTCAGTCGGCGCTTCGGCCTGGACGTGTGGAGTTTCTCCCTCACCGCGACCGACGCCAACCGGTGGGCGATCCGGCTGGTCCGCGCCCTGACCGGTCGACCGAGGATCCTCGTCAACAGCTACTGCTACCACGGCTCGGTCGACGAGTCGCTCATCGTCGTCGGCGAGGACGGCGAGGGCGCCAGCCGGCCGGGCAACGTCGGCTCGCCGGTCGATGTCACGCTCACCAGCCGGGTCGCCGAGTTCAACGACCTCGAGGGCCTCGAGAAGCAGCTCGCCCATGGCGATGTCGCCGCCGTGCTCATGGAGCCGGCGCTCACCAACATCGGGATCGTGCTGCCCGACCCCGGCTACCTCGATGCCGTTCGCGAGGTCACCCGCGCGCACGGCACGCTGCTCATCATCGACGAGACGCACACCTTCTCGGCCGGTCCCGGGGGCATGACCCGGCGCGACCACCTCTCCCCCGATGTCCTCGTCATCGGCAAGGCGATCGGCGGCGGCATCCCCACCGGCGCCTACGGGTTGTCCGCCGAGATCGCCGAGCGAGTGCTGTCGCGCACCGACCTCGACCTCGTCGACATGGGCGGCGTCGGCGGCACCCTCGCCGGCAATCCGCTCTCCGTCGCCGCGATGCGCGCGACCCTCGAGCAGGTCCTCACCGACGACGCCTTCGCCGGGATGATCGAGGTGGCAACGCATTTCGTCGACGGAGTTCGCTCACTCATCGCGCGGCACGAGCTGCCCTGGGCGATCAACCAGCTCGGCGCCCGCGGCGAGTACCGCTTCGCCACGCCCTATCCGCGCACCGGCACCGAGGCCGCCCGCAGCGCTGACGGCGAGCTCGAGGACTACCTGCACCTCTACCTCGCCAACCGCGGCATCCTGCTCACGCCCTTCCACAACATGGCACTCATGTGCCCGACGACGACCGTGGCCGACGTCGACCGGCACCACGAGATCTTCGCCGACGCGCTGGCAACGCTGCCGCGTGGCTAAGGCGTGCCAGGCCGCGCCGGCCGGTTCGGGACGCCGGTGGTCGGCACGGGATCACGCGGCATACCGGATCGGCTTGAGCTACAGGGCGATTCCGACGTACTTCGTCTCGAGGTACTCGTCGATGCCCTCGAAGCCGCCCTCGCGGCCGAAGCCCGACGCCTTGACGCCACCGAAGGGCGCGGCAGGGTTGGAGACGATGCCCTGGTTGACGCCGACCATGCCGAACTCCAGCGCCTCGCTCACCCGCAGCGCACGGGCCAGGTCGCGCGTGAACAGATAGCCGACCAGCCCGTATGCCGTGTCGTTGGCCCGCGCGATCGCCTCGGCCTCCGTCGTGAAGGTCGAGATGGGGGCGACCGGGCCGAAGATCTCCTCGACGCAGATCCGGCACGAGGACGGGACGTCGGCGAGCACCGTCGGGGCGTAGAAGTAGCCCTTGCCGTCGACCCGGCCGCCGCCGGTGAGCACCCGCGCTCCGGCGGCCACCGCCTCCTGGACGAGCCCGTCCACCCCGGCCCGAGCCGCGGCGTCGATGAGTGGCCCGACCTCGACGCCCTTGACCGTGCCCTTCCCGACCGTCAGGGCCGACATGCGCGCGGCGAAGCGTTCGGCGAACTCCGTTGCGACAGACTCGTGCACGAGAAAGCGATTGGCCGCGGTGCAGGCCTCGCCGATGTTGCGCATCTTCGCGAGCATCGCCCCGTCGATCGCGCGGTCGAGATCGGCGTCCTCGAAGACGACGAAGGGCGCATTGCCGCCGAGCTCCATCGACACCCGCAACAGCCCCTCGGCGGACTGCTCGACCAGCCGCCGACCGATGTCGGTCGAGCCGGTGAAGGTGAGCTTGCGCAGCCGGGGGTCTCGGATGAGCGGCTCCATGACGGCGCCGGCATGCGCGGTCGTGACGACGTTGAGCACTCCGTCAGGCACGCCGCACTCGCGCAGCAGCTCGGCGAGCAGCAGCATGGTCAACGGCGTCTGGGCCGCCGGCTTGACGACCATCGTGCAGCCCGCCGCGATGGCCGGCCCGATCTTGCGGGTGCCCATGGCGAGCGGGAAGTTCCACGGCGTGATCATGAGCGTCGGGCCGACCGGCTGCTTGGTCGTCACGAGCCGGGTGAGGCCGTTCGGGGCGACGGCGTAGCGGCCGTGGATCCGGACCGCCTCCTCGCTGAACCAGCGGAAGAACTCAGCCCCGTAGGCCACCTCGCCGCGGGCCTCGGCGACCGGCTTGCCCATCTCGAGGGTCATGAGCAGCGCGAACTCGTCGGCCCGCGCGGTGATCGCCTCGAACGCCCGCCGCAGGATCTCGCCCCGCTCCCGAGGAGCCACTGCGGCCCAGGCCGGCTGAGCGGCGACCGCGGCATCGAGCGCCGCCCGGCCGTCCTCGACGGTCGCCGAGGCGACGTGGGCGAGCACCCGACCGGTGGCCGGGTCCTCAACCGGCAGCATTGCCCCGTCGGACGCGTCACGCCACCGCCCGCCGATGAACAGCCCCTTGGGCACCGAGTCGAGCAGGGACCTCTGTGTCACAGCCATCTACGAATCTCTCTGTGAGACAACACATTGAAGCCGGTATGCCGCGTGGTCACCCTGGTCACACCGACGCCGCGAAGGCGTCGGCCAGGATCTCCAGCCCCTCGCGCAGCAGCTCGTCGCTGATGGTCAGCGGCGGCAGGAACCGGAAGACGTTGCCCAGCGTGCCGCAGGTGAGCGTCACGAGCCCCTGGGCGTGACAGGCCTTGTTGATCGCGCCGGTCAGCGCGGCGGCCGGCTCCTTGGTCTCGCGGTCGGTGACCAGCTCCATCGCGATCATCGCGCCCCGGCCACGGATCTCGCCGATCTGCGGGTAGGTCTGCGCGAGCCGGCCCAGCCCCTCGGTGAGGATCGCCTCGATCCCCCGCGCTCGCCCGCACAGGTCGAGCTGCTCCATCGTCTCGATCGACGCGAGCGCCGCCGCACAGGCCACAGGGTTGCCGCCGTAGGTGCCGCCCAGCCCTCCCGGGTGGATCGAGTCCATGATGTCCGCTCGCCCGGTCAGCCCGGACAGCGGCATACCGCCGGCGATGCCCTTGGCGGTCGTCACGAGATCCGGCACGACGCCCTCGTCGTCGCACGCGAACCAGTCCCCCGTGCGACAGAAGCCGGACTGCACCTCGTCGGCGATGAAGAGGATGTCGTGGTCGCGACACCACTGCGCGAGCGCGGGCAGGAAGCCCCGCGGCGGCACGACGAAGCCACCCTCCCCCTGGATCGGCTCGATGATGACGGCGGCGCAGTTCTCCTCGCCGATCTGGGCGTGGATCTGGTCGGTGATGTAGTCGAACGCCTCTGCGGCGCAATGCTCCGGGCCGCCCGGCCACCGGTAGGGGTAGGCCATCGGCACCCGATAGAGCTCGCTCGCGAAGGGCCCGAAGCGATGCTTGTAGGGCATGTTCTTCGCGGTCATCGCGAGGGTGAGGTTGGTGCGGCCGTGGTAGGCGTGGTCGAAGGCGACGATGCCGTCCCTGCCCGTGTAGTGCCGGGCCACCTTGACCGCGTTCTCGATCGCCTCGGCGCCGGAGTTGAACAGGGCCGAGCGCTTGTCGTGATCGCCTGGGGTGAGCGCGTTGAGCCGCTCGCACACCGCGACGTACTCCTCGTAGGGCGTCACCATGAAGCAGGTGTGGGTGAGCTCGGCGATCTGGCGCTGCACCGCCTCGACCACCTTGGGCGAGCCATTGCCGACGCTCGTCACGGCGATGCCCGAGCCGAAGTCGATGAGCTGGTTGCCGTCGGCGTCGACGAGGATGCCGGCCTCGCCACGCTCGATGTAGGCCGGCAGCCCGGTGCTCACGCCGGCCGACACGGCGGCGGTCTTGCGCGCTTGCATGGCCTGCGACAGCGGGCCGGGGACCGCGGTGCGCAGGATCCGGCGCTGCTCGATGCTGACGGGTGGGGTCGGCTGTGCGCTCGACTCTGGGCTCATCGGTGCTGCTCCTCATCTCGTCCGGCCAGCAGGGGGACGCTCGGGTCCCAGACGGTCCCGTATGCCGCGTCGCGCCGCCGCCGCGCGATGGCCGAGAGCGCTTCCAGGACAACGCGGTTGGCGAGTGCCGCGGTGATGTCGGCATGGTCGTAATGTGGGCTCACCTCGACGACGTCGATGCCCGCGACCGGCAGCTCGAGGCAGATCCGACGCACCGCGTCGAGCAGCTGCCGAGCCGTGAGCCCGCCCGGCTCGGGGGTGCCGGTGCCCGGCGCGTGCCCGGGGTCGCACACGTCGATGTCGACCGAGAGGAAGACTCCGTCGCAGTCGTCGGTCGCCATGGCGAAGGCCTCGGTGAGACACACCTCCAGTCCGCGGACCCCGATCTCGGTCATCTCGTAGGACCGCATCCGCTGAGCGGCCATCCAGTCGAGGGTCTCCGGTCCGGGCCAGTAGCCGCGCAGACCGATCTGCAGGAAGCGGTCACCGCGCAGCGCCCCCGACTCGATGAGCCGGCGCATCGGCTGGCCGTGACCCCACAGCGAGCCGAACTCGATCTCTCCGGTGTCGGCGTGCGCGTCGAAGTGCAGCATCGACACCCGCCCCTGGCCCAGGACGTTGGCGACGCCCCGCGCGTCGGCATAGGCGATCGAGTGATCGCCGCCGAGAACGACCGGGATCGCCCCTGCGCGCGCGACCGCCTCGACCGCCGCCTCGAGCCGGCCCAACGAGGCGACGATGTCGCCCGGGGTCATCTCGACGTCGCCGGCGTCGAGAACTCGCAGATCGCGCAGCCCGTCGGTCCGCAGGGCCAGCGAGGGTCGAGAACCGTTGTGTCCCAAGTAGTCCGTCGTCCGGATCGCCATCGGCCCGAAGCGCGTCCCCGGCCGGTGCGACGTGCCCCCATCGAAAGGCGCACCGACGATGACGACGTCGACGCCGGCATACGAGTCGAGGTCCTCGAGATCGCACGGTGGCACCCCGAGGAAGGTGACGTCCGGCCCGAACTGCGCACCGTAGCGGCTCATCGACCCACCCTAGGCCGCACCGTCCGTCGCGACCGGCACGGGGCTGCGCTCCTCCATCCCCCACGGCGAGCCGTACCCGGCCGGCTTCGGCGCCGCGAGCAGCTCGAGGAAGGGCACGGCGTCGAACGCCTCCGGGCCGAGCACGCCGGTGCCCTGCCACACACCGGTGGCGAGCAGCTCGAGCGCGACGACCGGGTTGACCGCGGTCTGCCAGACGACGCACTGCGCACCGTACTCGGCCATCGACCACTCGTTGTCGGTGACGTGATAGAGGTAGACCGCACGCGGCGCCCCGTCGCGGCCGATTCCGTTGACCCACAACCCGGCACACGTCTTGCCGGTCATCCGTGGCCCGATCGTCGCAGGATCCGGCAGGCAGGCGGCGACGACATCCCGCGGCGAGACCTCCACCCCCTTGACCCGGACCTTCTCGGTCGCGTCGAGACCGAGGTCGTGCAGGGTCCGCAGGGTGCCGATCATCTGCTCACCGAGTCCGTACTTGAAGGTCACCCGCCGGGCGTCGACCCACCGCGGCATGAGGAGCACCTCCTCGTGCTCGACGTGCACGCACTCGACCGGACCGATCCCGTCGGGGAATTCGAAGATCTCCGGCTCGCTGAACGGCGGCAGGGTGAACCAGCCCTTGTCCCGCTCCCACACGACCGGCGGGTTGAGGCACTCCTCGATGACCGTCCAGATCGAGAAGCCCGGCGCGAAGATCTCCTGCCCGGTCTCGTCGCGGACGACGAGGTTGGCGCCGTCGCGGGTGCCCAGCTCGTCGATCGACGAGAAGAGGTGATCCGCGGCATACCGGGCGAAGACGTCGGACAGCCCCGGCTCGACGCCGATTCCGACGAGGGCCAACAGCCCGTCATGCTGCCACTTGTCGGCCTGCTCGAACTGCGCGTCGCCGAGCTTGACCCCGACAAGGGCATAGGGCTGCTCGGCGTGCTTGCGCGACAGCGACATTGCCATGTCGAGGTAGCACGCGCCGGCGGCGCGCGCACCCTCGAAGATGGACATGACGAAGCGCGGGTCGACGGCGTTGAGCACGTGGGTCGCTCCATGCTCGCGGGCCAGCGCCGTCACCTCCGCGGGGTCGGCCGCATTGACGTATGCCGCCGTGAGCCGCCGCTCGCCGGGTCGCCTCGCACTCGCCGCCGCGACCGTGGCCTCGGCTCGCGCCAGGTCGTAGTCGGCGACGACGAGCCGCTCGAAGAAGTCGCGCTCGACGGCGATCCGCGCGACGGCGTCGCCGACGCCGCCGGCGCCGATCATGAGTATCCGCAAGGGCTATCAGCTGCTTTCAGACCGCAGGGCGTCGGCGGGAGCCGATGACCTGTCCGATGATGACGAGCAGGACGGCGACGACGAACAACGAGAAGCCGATGACGTTGGCCTCCGCGGGGATGCCGCGCAGGTAGGAGACGTAGACGAACTTCGGGAAGGTCGTCGCGTCTCCGGAGACGAAGTTGGTGATGATGAAGTCGTCGAAGGACAGCGAGAAGGCGAGCAGCGCCGCCGAGACGATGCCGGGCAGCACGAGCGGGAAGGTGACCCGCCAGAAGGTGCTCCCCGGGCCGGCATACAGATCCTGCGCAGCCTCCTCGAGTCGCGGATCGAGGCTCTGCAGGCGGGCCTTGACCGTGACGACGACGAAGCTCAGGCAGAACATGATGTGCGCGATGGTGATCGTCCAGAAGCCGAGGTCCAGCCCGAAGCGGTTGAAGCCCTGCACGAAGATCGTCAGCAGCGAGGCACCGAGCACGATCTCAGGGGTCGCCATCGGCAGGAAGACGAGCAGGTTGCCGGCGGCCTTGCCCCGGAACGAGTGCCGTACCAGCGCGAAGGCGAGCATCGTGCCGAGGACGGTCGCGACGAGCGTGGCGATCGCGCCGATCTGCAGGGAGGTGACGAGCGCGTCGCAGATCCCCGCCGGCCCGCAGGGGTTCTTCCAGTGATCGAGCGTGGGCGAGCCCTCCGGGTTCCACGAGATGTTGGACTTGCGGTAGTTGTTGAAGGAGAAGACGAAGGTGTAGGCGACCGGCAGGAAGAGGTAGCCCAGCACGAGGACCGCGATGATGATCGCGACGTGGTCGGCCAGCCAGTAGCGGATCCGCTTGCCGGTGCTCACAGCAGCTCCTCCGTCCCGTACTTGCGCACGTAGAGGAAGACGAGCGCCAGGATCATCGCCATGAGCGTGAAGCTCAACGCGGCAGCGGTCGGATAGCCGTCGACCACCTTGAAGAACTGGCTCTCGATGCCGTTGCCGACCATCTTCGTCGAGATGTCCGAGCCGAGCAGCTCGGCGTTGACGTAGTCGCCGGCGGCGGGGATGAAGGTGAGCAAGGTGCCGGCCAGGACACCCGGCATCGACATCGGCAGGGTCACCGTGCGGAAGGTCGTGAAGCCGTTGGCGTAGAGGTCGCCGCCGGCCTCGATGACCTTGGGGTCGGCCCGCTCGAGTGAGGCGTAGATCGGCAGCACCATGAACGGCAGGAAGTTGTAGGTGAGACCGGCGACGACCGCGACCCAGGTCTCGGTGATGTGCCCGCCGGGCAGCAGGTGCAGGCCGTTGAGGGTCGAGGCGATCGGGCCGTCGTCAGCGAGGATCTGCCGCCAGGCAATCGTGCGCAGGATGAAGGAGGTGAAGAAGGGCGCCGCTCGGCTGCATGATCGTCAGCGACCGGCTCTTCGAGCCCTTCCGCAAGGACACGACCTACTTCCCGCACGGGTACACCTTCGGCGGGCACCCGGTGTCGTGCGCGGTGGCGATGGCCAACCTCGACATCTTCGAGACGGAGGGGCTCAACGAGCACGTGCGCACCAACGCGCCGCTGTTCCGGACCGCCCTCGAGGGGCTGCTCGACCTGCCGATCGTCGGCGACGTCCGCGGCGAGGGCTACTTCTACGGGATCGAGCTGGTCAAGGACAAGACGACCCGTGAGACCTTCGACGACGCCGAGTGCGAGCGGCTGCTGCGCGGCTATCTCTCCAAGGCGCTCTTCGACGCCGGTCTCTACTGCCGGGCCGACGACCGTGGCGACCCGGTCGTGCAGCTCGCCCCGCCGCTCATCATCGGCCCGGAGGAGTTCACCGACATCGCCGCCCGGCTGCGCTCGGTCCTGCAGGACGCCGAGAAGCACCTGTGACCCACGCCCTCTGGGCAGAGGGACTCGCGGGAGGTGAGCGGGCGGCATACCGGACCGGTATGCCGCCCGGGGAGGTCGACGTGTGCATCGTCGGCGGCGACACCGGCCTGTGGACTGCGTACTACCTACTGGGACAGCACCCATCGCTGTCGGTGTGCGTCCTCGAGGCCGAGCAGGTGGGCTTCGGCACGAGCGGGCGCAACGGCGGCTGGGTGTCGGCGCTGTGGCCGGTGTCGGCGGACACGCTGGCCGCCGAGGTCGGCGAGGGTCCGACTCGATCGATGCTTGCCGCGCTGCGTGAGACCGTCGACGAGGTCGGGGCGGTCGCCGCGGCCGAGGGCATCGCGTGCGACTACGTCAAGGGTGGCATGGTGCTCGCCGCGCGGTCGCCGGCGCAGGTGGCCCGAGCGCGCTCGGCTGCCGCGGCGGGTGCCCGCTGGGGGGACGGCACGGTCTGGCTCGACCTGGCCGAGGCACGCGAACGGCTCTGCGCGACAGAGCTGCTCGGCGCGTCCTACAACCCGCATTGCGCCAGGGTGCAGCCTCGGCGGCTCGTCGACGGGCTGGCCGCCGCCGTGCGCCGGCTCGGCGGGGTGATCTGCGAGGGGGCTCGGGTCGTGGGTGCGGAGCCGGGCGCCGTGCGGCTGGCGTCGGGCGCGGTGGTGCGGACGCGGCATACCGTCCGGGCGACCGAGGCCTACACGGCTCGGCTGCCCGGGCTGCGCCGCCGGCTCGCCCCCGTGTACTCGCTCATCATCGCGACCGAGCCGCTCCCGCAAGGGGTTTGGGCTCAGATCGGGCTGGCCGAGCGCGAGGTCTTCGCCGACCACCGGCACGTCGTCGTCTACGGGCAGCGCACCGACGGCGATCGGCTCGTCTTCGGCGGGCGGGGCGCGCCCTACCACTGGGGCTCGCGGATCGAGCCCGTCTTCGATGCCGAGCCACGGGTCTTCGACATGCTGTGGGACACCGTGCGCGAGCTCTTCCCCGTGCTCGACGGGTATGCCGTGACGCACCGGTGGGGTGGGCCGCTCGGCATCCCGCGCGACTGGCATCCGTCCGTCGGCTACGACCCGGTGGCTCGGCTCGGGTGGGCCGGCGGCTACGTCGGCGACGGGGTTGCCGCGAGCAACCTCGCCGGGCGGACGCTCGCCGATCTCGTTGTCGGACGGCGCTCCTCGCTCGCCCAACTGCCGTGGGTCGGACACCGCCCACCAGATTGGGAGCCCGAGCCGCTGCGATGGCTCGGCGTGACGGCCGGGCTGCGAGTCGCGGAGTGGGCCGACCGGGAGGAGCGCATCACCGGCCGGCCGGCGCTGCTCGGGCGCGCTCTCGGCGCGCTGACCGGCCACTGAGGGTCCACCGGGCTAGACGTGGAACAGCACGGCGACGACGAAGATCACCGGCAGAGCCAGCAGGGTGGTCACGAAGACGACGTCCCGGACCAAGGTGATCTCGCGTTGGTAGCGCAGCGCGTAGGTGAAGATGTTCTGCGCCGTGGGCAGCGCGGCGAGCACGACGCACGCGAACTGCTCGTGCCCCTGCAGGCCGAGCGCCGCGCCGAGCGTCGCGGCGAGCACCGGCTGCACTGCCGACTTGAGCGCGACGAGGGGCACGACCCGACCCAGGTCACCGCCCGGCCGCTCCCCCAGCCGCAGCGCCACCCCGAAGGCCACCAGCATGCACGGCACCGCGAGGTTGCCGACGAGGGTCACCGGGGCGAGCAGCAGATCGGGCAGCCGCCAGCCGGTGAGCGACATGACCAGCCCGACGAGCGCGCCGACCGTGATGGGGTTGCGCAGCAGGCTGATCAGCCGCGGGCCGATCCCCCGCCGCGCCCCCGGCACGCGCGAGTCGAGCATCGACATCGACGCCGGGGTGAAGACGAGCAGCTGCATGAGCAGCACCGGCGCGGCATACGCGATGTCGCCCAGGACGTACTGCGCGACCGGGAGCCCGAGGTTGCCCGAGTTGACGTAGCCGGCAGCGAGCGCCGCCATGGTGGCGTCGCCGAGGCCGGCCCGCCACCGCCAGCGCGCGTATGCCGCGGCCGCGAGCATGACCGCGAGCGCACTGCTGAACGCGACCACCAACGGCAGCGAGAACACTTGCGCCACAGGAGCGTTCGAGAGCACGACGATGAGCAAGGCTGGTGACGCGACGAAGAACGCGAGGTCGGCGAGCACCCGCGCACCGGCGAGGTCGAGGATCCGCAGGTGGCCCAGCAGCGAGCCGACGGCCACCACGACGACGATCGTCGAGAAGCCCTGCAGCACTCCGCCCACAGGCGGAAACTACTCCTCCGGGTGCAGCACCGGCTTCAGCCGATCGAGCACGGTGACGTCCTCGATCGTCGCCGGCACGGCCGGCGTGTGGCCGTCGGCGATCTCGCGCATCGTCTTGCGCAGGATCTTGCCCGAGCGGGTCTTCGGCAGGGCGCCGACGATGTCGACCTGACGCAGGGCGGCGACCGCACCGACCTCGTCACGCACCCGCTGGACGAGCTCCTTGCAGATCCGCGCGCCCTCGGAGTCGGCGTCGATCCCGGTCTTGAGCACGACGAGCGCCCGCGGGATCTGGCCCTTGAAGTCGTCGTGGACGCCGATGACCGCACACTCGGCGACCGACGGGTGACCCGCGAGGGCCGCCTCGATCGAGCCGGTCGAGAGCCGGTGGCCGGCGACGTTGAGCACGTCGTCGGTGCGGCCCATGACGTAGATGTAGCCGTCGGCGTCGATGTTGCCGCCGTCGCCGGTGAGGTAGTAGCCGGGATAGGCCGACAGGTAGCTCGAGACGTAGCGCTCGTCGTCGTGCCACAGCGTCGGGAAGGTGCCCGGCGGCAGCGGCAGCTTGATCGCGATCGCACCGTCCTCACCGGCCGGCAGCTGCTCGCCGGTGGGGTCGAGGATCTGCACCTGGTAGCCCGGCACGGCGACCGAGGGCGAGCCCGGTTTGATCGGCAGCGCCTCGAGGCCGACGCAGTTCGCCGCGATCGGCCAGCCGGTCTCGGTCTGCCACCAGTTGTCGATGACCGGCTTGCCGAGCCGGTCGGTCGCCCAGTGGTAGGTGTCGGGGTCCAGCCGCTCCCCCGCGAGGAAGAGGTGCTTGAAGTGCGAGAGGTCGTGTCCGGCAAGCTTGCTCGCCTCCGGGTCCTCCTTCTTGATGGCGCGGAAGGCGGTCGGGGCGGTGAACATGGTCACCGCGCCGTACTCCTCGATGATCCGCCAGAAGGCGCCGGCGTCGGGGGTGCCGACCGGCTTGCCCTCGTAGAGGATCGTCGTGGCACCGGTGAGCAGCGGCGCGTAGACGATGTAGGAGTGGCCGACGACCCAGCCGACGTCGGAGGCGGTGAACATCGTCTCGCCCGGCTGCACGTCGTAGATGTTGCGCATCGACCAGCGCAGCGCCACCGCGTGACCGCCGTTGTCCCGGTAGATGCCCTTGGGCTTCCCGGTCGTGCCTGAGGTGTAGAGGATGTAGAGCGGGTCGGTCGCCGCGACCTCGACGCACTCGGCCCCCGCGTCGCCGGCCGGGCCGCCGACGAACTCGCGCCAGTCGACCCAGCCGTCGAGCAGCTCGGCCGCCAGCGCCTCGCGCTGCAGCATGACGACGCGCTCGGGCTTGTGCTCCGAGCGCGAGATGCCCTCGGAGAGGAAGGGCTGATAGGGCACGACCCGGCTCGGCTCGATGCCGCACGACGCGGTGAGGATGACCTTGGGCTTGGCGTCGTCGATCCGGGCCTGCACCTCGGCCGGCGCGAAGCCGCCGAAGACCACCGAGTGGATCGCCCCGATCCGGGCGCAGGCGAGCATCGCGAAGGCCGCCTCGGGCACCATCGGCATATAGACGAGGACCCGGTCGCCCTTGACCACGCCGGCCCCGGCCAGCGCACCGGCGAGCCGGCGCACCTCGGCCAGCACCGCGGCATACGTGAAGGAGCGCTTGACCCCGGTGACCGGCGAGTCGTAGTGGATCGCCACCTGCTCGCCACGCCCGCCCTCGACGTGCCGGTCGAGCGCGTTGAAGCAGGTGTTGAGCGTGCCGTCGGGGAACCATCGATAGAAGGGCGGGTTGCTGTCGTCGAGGACCTGCGTGGGCCTGCGGATCCAGTCGATGTCCTGCGCGGCCGCGCCCCAGAAGGCCTCCGGGTCCGCGATGCTCGCGTCGTAGGTGCTGCGGTAGGCGCCGTTGCTCATGACGAGCACAATGCACCCGTATGCCGCCCGCGCGCCACCCTGGCGCGTGTGACGTCGGACGGGCCGCCGGGCACGTGCGCCGGTCGGTCGCTGCCTGCGACGAGCGGTCGTCTGGCAGCATGCACGCGTGGAGATCGACCGGCTCGAGCTGCTGCGCGCGGTGCTCGCGACCCCGCATGCGCCGCTGTCCGGCCTGCGCCTGCAGGATCTCGACCTGCACACCGTCGAGCCGGAGCTGCTCGACCGGACCGACCTCACCGACCTCGTCGTCCTCGGCGGGCGGCTCTCACCGGCGCTCACCGACCATCTCGTCCGGCACGGCGCCATCGTCTTCCCGAGCGACCCGAAGGCGCCCCTCGACGTCTACCGCAGCCGCCTCTACACCGCCGACGAGCTCTATGCCGGGCTGGCCGACGGCTACGCCGGCACTCCGGACGGTCGCGCGTACGAGTGGACGCTTGATCACGCCGCCGGGGCGGACGCCTACGCGACGATGCTGCGCGCCATCCACGACGAGTCGATCACCGATGCGCTCGACGAGGTGCTGCGCGGCCGGCGGGTCGTCGGCGTCATGGGCGGGCATCAGGCCCAGCGCGGCAGCATCGTGTATGCCGCGGCCGCTCGCCTCGGGCTCACCCTCGCCGATGCCGGGCTGGTCGTGCTCACCGGCGGCGGGCCCGGCGCGATGGAGGCTGCCAACCTCGGCGCCTACGCGGCATACCCAAGCGGTCTCGATCGTGCTCTGCGGACGTTGGCCGAGGCCCCGTCCTTCGTCCCGAACGTATCCGCTTGGGCGACAGCGGGATTCGCGGCCCGCGAGGCGCTCGGGGTGCGTGGCGCCGACGATCCGCTGCGGTCGGTGGGCATCCCGACGTGGTTCTACGGGCACGAGCCGCCCAACGTCTTCGGCCAGCTCATCGCGAAGTACTTCTCCAATGCGCTCCGCGAGGACCAGCTGCTCGCCCGGTGCACGGCCGGGATCGTCGCGCTGCCCGGGGCCGCCGGCACGGTGCAGGAGATCTTCCAGGTCTCGACCCGGCTGTTCTACGAGCGGATGGGCGTCGGCGACGCGCTGCTCGCGCTCCGCGAGCCGTTGCCGCCGCTCGTGCTCGTCGGCGTCGAGCACTGGACGCGCACCCTGCCGGCCTGGCCGCTGCTGCAGACCCTCGGTGCGGGTCGACCGATGGGCCGGGCACTGCACCTCGTCGACACCGTCGAGCAGGCCGCGCGCGTCATCACCGGACGCTAGCCGAGCGCGCGGCCCTGAACGCGGCGACGCAGGCGCGCACGTCGTCCTCGGAGTGGGCGGCCGACAGCTGGACGCGGATCCGGGCCTTGCCCTTGGGCACGACGGGGTAGGAGAAGGCGATGACGTAGACCCCCTCGGCGAGCATGTGGTCGGCGATCTGGGTCGCGAGCCGCGCGCCGTCGGCGCCCGGGAACATCACCGGGGTGATCGGATGCGGGTTGGCGTCGTCGCCGAGCAGGTCGAAGCTGGCCTCGGTCATCAGCTGTCGGAACAGAGCAGTGTGGCGGCGCAGCGTCTCTCGCGCCTCGCCTGACGATGCAACGAGGTCGAGCGCGGCAAGCGAGCCGGCGACGACCGACGGCGCGACCGAGTTGGAGAAGAGATACGGCCGGGACCGCTGGCGCAGCAGGTCGACGATCTCCTGGTGCGCAGCGACGTAGCCGCCACTCGCCCCGCCGAGCGCCTTGCCGAGCGTGCCGGTGACGATGTCGACCCGGTCGGCCACCCCGAAGAGCTCGGGCGTGCCACGCCCACCAGCGCCGACGAAGCCGACGGCGTGCGAGTCGTCAACGAGCACGAGGGCGGCATACTCCTCGGCAAGATCGCAGATCCGGTCGAGCGGGGCGTAGGAGCCGTCCATCGAGAAGACGCCGTCGGTGACGACGACCCGCCGACGTGCTCCGGATGCCGCCTCGAGCTGAGCCCGCAGATCGTCGAGGTCGGCATTGCGATAGCGGTAGCGCGCCGCCTTGGACAGCCGGACCCCGTCGATGATCGACGCGTGGTTGAGCTCGTCGCTGATGATTGCGTCCTGCTCGTCGAAGAGCACCTCGAAGACTCCGCCGTTGGCGTCGAAGCAGGAGGAGTAGAGGATCGTGTCGTCGGTGCCGAGGAAGTCCGCGATCCGGCGCTCGAGCTGCTTGTGCTGGGTCTGGGTGCCGCAGATGAAGCGCACCGACGCCATGCCGAAACCCCACTGCTGCAAGGCATCTCGAGCCGCCCCGACGACGGCGGGGTGGTCGGCGAAGCCGAGGTAGTTGTTCGCGCAGAAGTTCAGCACCCGGGAGGCGTCGCCCGTGGAGCTCGCGGACACCCCAACGTGGGCCGACTGCGGTGAGGTGATCTCGCGCTCGGACTTGAACAGCCCGGCATCGCGGATCTCGGTCAGGGTCTGGGTCAGCTGCTCACGCACCGCGCCGTACACGGCAGGTCTCCTTCGTCGGGGGTCGCCTCAGCCCCAACCGTATGCCGTCGGTCAGCGCGCGGCGAGAA
>DAOTIG010000051.1:18893-20727 GCA_035448065.1 Dermatophilaceae bacterium | reverse complement strand
GCCAAGGGCTGCATCAACCGCAACGACTTCGACCACTGGGGCATGCTGCCGCACTGGAAGGACGACGAGGCGTATGCCACGTGGGCCAAGGGCGCACGCACGTTCGGCGCTGCGATCTGGGAGGTCCTCGGCGAGCGCAAGGCCCCCAACGTCGTCTTCGAGCACCCGGGCGAGAGCACCATCCCGACCTCGATCTTCGTCTGCGACACCGGCGGCATGGTCGTCGTCTGCGCGGGCACGACCGGCTTCAACGCGACCGTCGACCTGCGCTACCTGTGGATGCGCCAGAAGCGGCTGCAGGGCTCGCACTTCGCCAACGACGTGCAGTCCAACCAGATGAACGAGCTCGCCCTGGCCGGCAAGCTCGACCCGTGCCTGTCGCGGGCGTTCAGCTACGACGAGATCCCGGTCGCCCACGACCTCATGTATCGGAACAAGCACCCGCACGGGAACATGGCGGTGCTCGTCGGCGCCCCCGACTTCGGCCTCGGCGCCACGGCGCCCGAGCCGGTCGCGCTGCCGCACCCGCACCTGCCCGAGGGCGACGTGCACACGACACCGCGGGCCGAGCCGCACCGCTTCGACGTCGAGTGAGCCGACGAGCGGGCGGCAACTACAGTCTCGGTATGCCGCCCGCTCGCCTCCCGCTGTCCTCGCGCGGTCCCTTCGCCCTCGGGCTCGGGCTGGGCCTCGGGCTGCTCGCGGCCTACGCGGTCGGGCAGACGCTGCTCGCCCTCGACACCGTGCTCACCCTCGTCGTCGTCTCGGTCTTCCTCACCCTGGCGCTCAACCCGGTCGTCGAGCGGCTGCTGCGGGCCGGGCTGTCGCGGCAGAGGGCGGTCGCCGTGGTGTTCGCGCTCGTCCTCGTCGCCTTCGTGCTCATCGGGCTGGTCGTCATCCCCCCGGTCGTGCAGCAGTCAGGAGACCTGTCGCGCAACGCTCCGCGCTATCTCGAGGGCCTGCTCCAGGTGCCCTGGATCCACGAGCTGGACCAGTCCTTCCACTTCGTCGACAAGGCGCAGCAGGAGCTGATGCGCCGGCTCTCCGACGGCGGCTTCCTCGGCCAGGTCTTCGGTGGCGTCCTCGGCGTCGGGCGGGCGCTGTTCACCGGCATCCTGTCCGCCGTCACCGTGCTCGTCCTCACGCTCTACCTGCTGGCCACCCTGCCCACGGTCAAGCAGTCCGCCTATGCCATGGTGCCCGCCTCGCGCCGGGTGCGGGTCATCTCGCTGGCCGAGGAGATCATGCGCCGGGTCGGCGGCTACGCGATCGGGCAGCTGCTCGTCGCGACGATCAACGCCTGTCTCTCCTACGTCGTCATGAAGATCGTCGGCGTCCCGTATGCCGCGGTGCTCGCCGTCGTCGTCGGCTTCCTCGGCCTCATCCCGCTCGTCGGCGCGACCCTCGGCGCGGCCGTCGTGGCCCTCGTCGCGCTCACCAACGACCCGCGCGACGCCATCGTCATGCTCGCCTGGTTCCTCGTCTACCAGCAGCTCGAGAACTACCTCGTCGCCCCGAAGGTCATGCAGCGCACCGTCGCCGTGCCCGCCGGCATCACGATCATCGCCGCCCTCGCGGGCGGCACGCTCGCCGGCGTGCTGGGCGCCCTGCTCGCCATCCCCACCGCCGCCGGCCTGCTGCTCATCTACGAGGAGGTCCTCGTCCCCCGTCAGGCGCGCCGCTGACCGAGGTGGCTGTGACACACGTCGGCGTCCCGAACCGGCCGCTTTCGGCCGACTCGCTCGTCCCTCACTCGCCGGCGCGGCCTGGGACGCCTAGGGCTGTGACACACGTCGGCGTCCCGAACCGGCCGCTTTCGGCCGACTCGCTCGTC
>DAOTIG010000051.1:0-18793 GCA_035448065.1 Dermatophilaceae bacterium | reverse complement strand
CTTTCGGCCGACTCGCTCGTCCCTCACTCGCCGGCGCGGCCTGGGACGCCTAGGGTGGCGCGATGCGCTTCCTCAACGGGCTGCAGCCGATCTTCGACCTGTCCTACGACGACGTCTTCATGGTGCCGGCCCGCTCGGGCATCGGCTCGCGCCAGGACGTCGACCTGTCGACGAGCGACGGCAGCGGAACGACCATCCCCATCGTCGTCGCGAACATGACCGCCGTGAGCGGACGCCGGATGGCCGAGACGGTCGCCCGGCGCGGCGGGATCGCGGTGATCCCCCAGGACATCCCGCACGAGGTCGTCGCCGACGTCGTCGCCACGGTGAAGGCGAGCCACCTCGTCCACGACACCCCGGTCACCCTCGCCGAGACCGCCACCGTCGGCGACGCGATCGGATTGCTGCCCAAGCGATCCCACGGGGCAGCCGTCGTCATCGATGCCGACCGGCGGCCGATCGGCATCGTCACCCAGGCCGACCTCGAGGGCGTCGACCGGTTCACCCAGGTCGGCCGGGTGATGACCCGCGAGCTGCTCAGCCTCACCGACGGCGTCGACCCCGAGGCCGCCTTCGAGCGCCTGGGCGAGGTCCACCACCGGCTCGCGCCGGTCGTCGACGCCGAGGGCCGGTTGGTCGGCCTGCTCACCCGGCGCGGAGCCCTGCGCGCCACGCTCTACTCCCCCGCCCTCGACGACGCCGGCCGGCTGCGGATCGCCGCCGCCTCCGGGGTCAACGGCGATGTCGCCGATCGGGCCGCTCGACTGGTCGAGGCCGGCATCGACGTCCTCGTCCTGGACACCGCGCACGGCCATCAGGAGCGGATGCTCGACGCCCTGCGTGCCGTGCGGGCCGCCGGCATCGAGATCCCGGTCGTCGCGGGCAATGTCGTGGCCGCCGCCGGGGTGCGCGACCTCGTCGAGGCCGGTGCCGACATCGTCAAGGTCGGCGTAGGCCCGGGCGCAATGTGCACGACCCGGATGATGACCGGCGTCGGCCGACCGCAGTTCTCCGCCGTCCTCGAATGTGCCGCTGCCGCAAGGGAGCTCGGTGCGCATGTCTGGGCTGACGGCGGGGTTCGGCACCCCCGCGACGTCGCGCTCGCATTGGCCGCCGGCGCGTCCAACGTGATGATCGGCTCGTGGTTCGCCGGCACCTACGAGTCGCCCGGCGACCTGCACGTGGCCCCCGACGGGCGCTCCTACAAGGAGTCCTTCGGCATGGCCTCGGCCCGCGCGGTGCGCAACCGGACGCACGGCGAGTCGGCCTACGAGCGGGCCCGCAAGGGGCTCTTCGAGGAGGGCATCTCCACCTCGCGGATGTTCCTTGACCCGGCCCGACCAGGCGTCGAGGACCTCCTCGACACGATCGTCGCCGGCGTTCGGTCGTCGTGCACGTATGCCGGCGCGGCCACGCTCGCCGAGTTCGCCGAGCGGGCCGTCGTCGGCATCCAGAGCACCGCCGGCTTCGCCGAGGGGCGGCCGCTGCACACCTCGTGGTGAGCTCGTCCATCACTCGCCGCGACCGGCACTGCACCTAGCCCCGGGTCAGCCGCTCGAACTCGGTCCAGATCTCGGCGCAGTCCGCCCGCCCCTCCGCGACGTGCACGAGAGCCAGGGGTGAGGTGTCCGAGCCGTCGAGGAAGCGGCGCAGGTGCAGGTCCGAGAAGCCATGAGCCGCGGCGACGTCGCTCGTCGAGGCGTAATAGCAGGTCCTGATGCCGGCCCACATCATCACCCCGACGCACATCGGGCAGGGCTCGCAGGTGGCATACATGACACAGTCGGAGAGGTCGAGCGTGCCGAGCACCCGGCAGCCCTCGCGGACCGCGACCATCTCGGCGTGACCGGAGATGTCGGTGTCCCGGATGACGGTGTTCCCCACGGCGCAGACGATCTCGCCGTGGCGGACCAAGGTGGCGCCGAAGGGGCCCCCGTCGCGGGCCCGCAGCCCGGCGATGGTGGCCGCGCAGGCCTGGGCGAAGTAGTCATCCATGGTGGTCCACCTTCTCCTCGACATCGGTATTCCATGCGCATCGTCCTCACCATGCCGGCATCGCGCACCAGCTGACCGTCCGGCGGCGGGGGACCCGCGCTCGGCGCGGCGTGACGAACGTCCGTAGGCGCGGCATACCCGGATTTGCGAGTATGCCGCCATGGCCCAGGACGTCGAGCTGACCGAGATCCGCGACTTCCTCGCCCAGCACCATCCCTTCGACGACCTGCCCGAGCCGCTGCTCGACCGGCTGCCCGGTCAGCTGCGGGTCGAGTACTTCCGGCGGGGCAGCACGATCATCACGCTGGGCCGGGAGAGCCGCTCGCTCTACGTCATCCGCTCGGGCGCCGTCGAGCTGCGCGACGAGCGCGACGGCTTCCTCGACCGGTGCGAGGTGGGCACCTCGTTCGGCTCGCTCGCGCTGGTGCAGGGTGGCCCGGCGAGCTTCTCGGCGACCGCCATCGAGGACTCCCTGTGCCTCGTCGTGCCCGCCGAGGTGTTCCACCAGCTCACCGCGGCCCACCCCACCTTCGCGGCCTTCTTCGACCTGCAGCGCACCAGCCGGATGCGCGGCGCGGTTGCCTCGCTGCAGATCTCGGCCTCCGGCGGGGCCATCCTCAAGACCAAGGTCACCGACCTCGTCGGCCGCGCGCCGATCACCGCGCCGACGACCGCCTCGATCCGCGAGGCGGCGCTCACCATGTCACAGGGCGGGGTCTCCTCGTTGCTGCTGCTCGACGCCGACGGTGGACTGGCCGGCATCGTCACCGACCGCGACCTGCGCAACCGGGTCATCGCCGAGGGCCGCAGCTACGAGGACTCGGTCGCGACGATCATGACCCCCGACCCGGTCACCGCGACGACCGAGTGCCTGGCCTTCGAGCTGCTCATGGAGATGACCTCCCGGAACATCCACCACCTGCCGGTGCTGCACCACGGCGAGCCGATCGGCATCGTCACGACGACCGACCTGATGCGACTGGAGCAGAGCAACCCGGTCTACCTCGTCGGCGACATCACCAAGGCACCCGACGTCGCGACCATCGCCCAGGTCAGCAGCCGGCTCGCCGGGGTCGTCGAGGCTCTCGTCTCCCAGGACGCCTCCGCCGACGACATCGGTCGGGTCGTCACCGCGGTCGGCGATGCGGTGGAGCGACGACTGCTCGGTCTCGCCGAGGAGCGCCTCGGCCCGCCCCCGGTGCCCTACTGCTGGGTCGCGCTCGGCTCACGGGCCCGGCAGGAGCAGGCGCTCGCCGCCGACCAGGACAACGCGATCGTCATCGACAACAGCGTCGACCCGGCCGACCCCGAGCACGCGGCCTACTTCACGGCGCTGGCCGAGCAGGTCTGCGCCGACCTGGTCACCTGCGGCTACAAGCTGTGCCCCGGCGACATCATGGCCACCAACCCTCGGTGGCGAGCTCCGTTGGCGCAGTGGAAGATCGAGTTCACCCGCTGGATCACCGAGCCGGTGCCCGATGCCGTCCTGCGAGCCAGCATCTTCTTCGACATGCGGCCGGTCTACGGCGACCCGCGGCTGTTCCACAAGCTGCGCAAGCACATCCTCAAGCTCACCCCCGACGCCAAGCGCTTCCTCGCCCACCTCGCCAAGCGCGCGACCGAGAACGAGCCGCCGGTCGGCTTCTTCCGCGGCTTCGTCCTCGAGAAGGCCGGCGAGCACAAGGACACCCTCGACATCAAGCGCGGCGGCATCGGCTCGGTCGTCGAGATCGCCCGCGTCTACGCGCTGGCGGCGGGATCCCGGGCGATCAACACCCAGGCCCGGATCGCGGCGGCCGTCGACCGCGGCGCGCTCTCGGCCGAGCGTGGCCAGGACCTGCGGGACGCCTTCGAGTTCATCTCCTACGTGCGGCTGCGCCATCAGGCGGCCCAGGTCCGCGCCGGTCTGCCGACCGACAACCACGTCTCCCCCGACGATCTCAGCTCCTTCGAGAAGCGCCACCTGCGCGAGGCCTTCGGGATCGTGCGGTCGGCTCAGTCCGCCCTCGGCCACCGTCACTCGTCGAGCTTCGTCTCGTGATCTTCGGCCGCCGATCGAGCCCGGATGCCTTGCGCGCCAAGGCACTTCGTGGCGTCTCCCCCGGCCCGCTGGCCGACTATCTCGCCACGCCGCTGCCCGATCCGGCCACCCCCGTCGAGTCCTTGCGGCTGCTGGCCGTCGACCTCGAGACCACCGGGCTGCACCCCAAGAACGACCACGTCCTGTCGGTCGGCTTCGTGCCGGTCGACGGGCTGAGCATCGACCTGTCAGGGGCCCGCCGCTTCGTCGTGCGCTCGACCGCCGAGGTCGGCCAGAGCGCGACGATCCACGGCCTCACCGACGACGCCATCGCGGCCGGTATGCCGCTCGAGCAGGTGCTGCCCGAGGTCCTCGCCGCGCTGCGTGGTCGGGTCCTGCTCGCCCACTACACCGACATCGAGGAGCGCTTCCTCTCGGCCGCCTGCGAGCGGCTCTACGGATCACGGATGCCGGTGGCCCGGATCGACACCCTCGAGCTGCAGCGCCGGCTCATCGTCGGGTGGGGCCAGGAGCCGATGCGACTGTCGCTGCGGCTGTGGACCGCTCGCGAGCGCTACGGCCTGCCCGTCTACCGGGCCCACGAGGCGCTCGTCGACGCCATCGCCTGTGCCGAGCTCTATCTCGGCCAGGTCGCCGAGATGGGGGCCAAGGGCGGTCGCGGCAGCGTGACGCTCAAGCGACTGGCCAGCTGAGCGGGGTCAGGTCTCGGCCCGCGAGGCCTAGCGGAACGACCCCTGCGGCGGGCGGGTCTCGCGGTGCGCCCAGCAGCCGGTGTGCCAGTGCCGGCGCTGGTCGACTCCGCCGAGGCCGTCGACCGGCCAGGCGACGACGTGCGGGACACCGGCCGCGATCTCCTGCTGACACCCCGGGCAGCGATAGCCGCGGTCCGCACCCGACCCGGTGACGGCGCGCACCAACCACTCGCCACCGGCATACCGGGTGCGTGTCGGGATGCCGCCGCGCACCCGGGTGAGGTCGAGCGGCACGCGATCGTCACGACGTCGATTGGCCCGGCCCATGCCACCATTGTGCGGCCCGGGCCGCGCGACCCGGACCGTCGCCGGCGTCAGTAGGTGCGGAAGCCTCGCTTGGTCTTGCGGCCGAGGTAGCCCGCGGTGACGAGGTGCTCGAGCATCGGGGCCGGCGCGAAGCCGGGCTCGCGGAACTCGAGGTAGAGCTCGCGCTGGATGGCGAGCGACACGTCGAGGCCGACGACGTCGAGCAGCTCGAAGGGGCCCATCGGGTAGCCGCAGCCCCCCTTCATCGCCGTGTCGATGTCGTCGGCGGTCGCGTAGTGCGCCTCAAGCATCTTGACCGCGTCGTTGAGGTAGGGGAACAGCAGGGCGTTGACGATGAAGCCCGACCGGTCGCCGCACAGCACCGGGTGCTTGCCGACCTTGCGGGTGAGCTCGACGGTCGTCGCGACGACGTCGGGCGCCGTGGCCACGGTGTGCACGACCTCGACGAGCCGCATCACCTGGGCCGGGTTGAAGAAGTGCATGCCGATGACGTCCTGCGGACGGCTGGTCACGTTGGCGCACTGGATGATCGGCAGCGAGGAGGTCGTCGTCGCGAGGATCGCGCCCGGCTTGCAGATCCGGTCCAGGTCGCGGAACAGCTCCTGCTTGATCTCGAGGTCCTCGGCGATCGCCTCGACGACGATGTCGACGTCCTTGAGGTCCTCGCGGGACGTCGAGCCGGTGATCCGGCCGAGGACCTCGTCGGCGGCCTCCTGGGTGAGCTTGCCGCGCTCGATCTGGCGGGCCTGACCCTTGGTGATCATCGCGACGACGCCGTCGACCTTGTCCTGGCCGCGGGCGACGTAGGTGACCGCGTAGCCCGACTTGGCGAAGACCTCGACGATGCCGGTTGCCATCGTGCCGGAGCCGACGACGCCGACCGAGGCGATCGGGCGCAGCCCCTCTCCCGCCGCTCCCGCGGCGGCCGGCGACTGGGCGTCGGCGACGACCTCGGAGGAGCCGGGCGCGGCATACGTGTAGAAGCCCCGTCCGGACTTGCGGCCCTTGAGGCCGGCGTTGACCATCTGCTTGATGATCGGGGTGGGCGCGTGCAGCCGGTCGCGGCCCTGGTGGTACATCGTGTCGAGGATCTCGTATGCCGTGTCGAGGCCGATGAGGTCCATCAGGGCGAGCGGGCCCATCGGCAGGCCACAGCCGAAGCGCATGGCGGCGTCGATGTCCTCGCGGGTGGCGTAGCGGCTCTCGTACATCGAGACGGCGTGGTTGAGATAGCCGAAGAGCAGTGCGTTGGCGATGAAGCCGGCCTTGTCGCCGATGACGACCGGCTTCTTCTCGAGCCTGGCGGCCAGCGCCTGGACGTCCTCGAGGACGTCGGGGGCGGTGACCACGGTGCGGATCACCTCGACGAGCTGCTGCACCGGGGCGGGGTTGAAGAAGTGCAGGCCGACGACCCGGGACGGGGCCTTCGTGGCGACCGCGATCTCGGTCACCGGCAGCGAGGAGGTGTTCGTGGCGAGGATGGCATCCGGGGCGACGACGGCGTCGAGCGCCGCAAAGATCTGCTTCTTGAGGGCGAGCTTCTCAGGCACCGCCTCGACGACGAGCTGACAGGCGGCCAGGGCCTGCAGGTCGGTGGCGTAGGTGACCCGACCGTGCAGCGCGGCTGCGTCGTCCTCCGTGAGCTTGCCCCGGCTCACGGCACGGGCCGTGGACTTCGCCAACACCCCCTTGCCGCGCTCGAGGGCCACCTCGTCGACCTCGACCGCGACGACGTCGATGCCGTTGCGAGCGAAGACCTCCGCGATGCCGGCACCCATGGTGCCCAGGCCGATGACTCCGACTGTGGTGAACTCGCGTGCCATTCTCGGAGTCTTTCAGTCGGGCCCTACCGGTGGGTAGGACCAACCGACGCGACGGACGTCACACGAGCTTGACGACGATGTCGCGCAGCACCTCTCCGGCTCGGGCGACCCGGTCGCCGGCGTTGGACATGTGCCGGTAGACCTCGCGCTTCTTGAAGACCTCCATCACCTGGCGCAGCGCCTGCCCGCCGGTCGGCGTGCCCGAGGTCGCCTCAAGCGCGGCCGCCTGCTGCTCGACGTCGAAGAGGTCGGCGAGCGCGCGGCGGTACGCCTTCTCGATGTTGCGCTCGGACTTGCGGGCGGCCTGGGCGTGCCCTTCGGCGCCCGACGGCGCGGTCTTCAGCGCGGTGTACCCGGCGTGCAGCGCCTCGGCGCCGTCATGCAGCAGGCCAGCCATCTCGCGGGTGACGTTGTCCGGCGCGACCCCAAGGACCTGCATCTCGCGGACCGTCGTCTTGGCGTAGTTGAGCACGTGGTCGATGGTGACGATGGCGCGGTAGAGCTCCTCGCGGTCCATCGGCGTCGAGAAGGCCTGGTTGAGGGTGTCGAGGTTGCGGTCCTTGAGCGCGTCGCCCTCCTTCTCCAGGTCGAGCACCCGCTGGGCGTCCTCGTCGCTGCCGGAGTCCATGTAGGCCGCGAGCGCGGTCGTCGACGCGACCGCGAGGGCGGACTGCTCGGCGATCAGCCCGAAGAAGTCGGCCTGCTTGGGGAAGACGCGGCCGACGACCTTGGACAGGGGGTTGTTGCTGCTGCCGCTCATGAGTGGTCCTTCCTGGGTGATGACAAGGGGGTCACCGGACGAAGATCGAGGCGATGAGGTAGGCGAGGACCCCGACCAGGCCGGCGCCGGGGATGGTGATGAGCCAGGTCGAGACGATCTCCTGAGCCTTGGCCCAGCGCACCGACTTGGCGTGCTCGGCCGAGCCGATGCCCATGATCGCCGAGCTCACGACGTGGGTCGTCGACACCGGCGCGCCGAGCACCGAGGCGCCGAAGATGACGGCCGCCGAGGTGAGCTGGGTGTCGAGGGCGTGCAACGGGCGGACCTTGTAGATCCCGAAGCCGACGGTGCGCACGATCCGCCAGCCACCGGACAGGATGCCCAGGGTGATGGCGCTCGCACAGGTGAGGATGACCCAGAACGGCACCGAGAAGCTCGTGAGCTGGCCGGAGAGGACGAGCACGAGGGTGATGATGCCCATCGACTTCTGGGCGTCGTTGGCGCCGTGCGAGAAGGCGAGGCCGGCCGAGGTGAGGAACTGAGCGCGGCGCAGCCAGGTGTTGGCTCTGGGCTTGGCCCGTCGCAGCAGCGTCATCATCGTCTTCTGGATGAGCCAGCCGACGGCGAACCCGACGAGGGGCGAGACGATCAGCCCGATGAGGATCTTCGCCACGCCGTCGACCTTGCCGTGGGCGAGCTCGACGAAGCCCCACTTGACGTAGCCGGCTCCGGCGGCGACGAGGACGGCACCGACGAGGCCGCCCACGAGCGCGTGCGAGGACGACGAGGGGATGCCGAACCATCAGGTGCCGAGGTTCCACGTGATCGCCCCGACGATGCCCGCGAGCACGATGAGCATGGCCTGCTGGGCCGGCAGGGGTCCAACGTCGATGAACTTGCCGATCGTGTTCGCCACGGCGGTGCCACCGAGGATCGGCCCGAGGAACTCGAAGGTCGCGACGATGATGACCGCCTGGACCGGGGTCATCGCGCGGCTGGCGATCGTCGTCGCGATGATGTTCGACGCGTCGTGGAAGCCGTTGGTGTAGTCGAAGACCACCACCAGGACGATGGCGACGGTCGCGAGGACGAGCACGGAGTTCATGCCTGAGTCACCATGTCCTTCGGCTCCTTTGCCTGTTCTTCACAGTCCGTTCACAGAACGTCGGATCGAAGTATTGCGGCAGCGTGTCCCGACCCGAGGGGACCTTCGTCACCACCGCGCTCTTGGTGGTATGCCGCCTGCGCCGGGCGCGTCGTACGCTTCCCGGATGCGTCTGGTCATCGCCCGGTGCTCGGTTGACTACGAGGGCCGACTGCAGGCCCACCTGCCCCTCGCGACCCGATTGCTGCTCGTCAAGGCCGACGGCTCGGTGCTCGTGCACAGCGACGGCGGCTCCTACAAGCCGCTCAACTGGATGTCTCCGCCGTGCGCGCTCGCCGAGCTGGAGCCGGACGAGACCGAGGCGGCGGCCGGCGTTCGCGCGGTCTGGGTGGTGCGGCATACCAAGTCCGGAGACGCGCTGCGGGTGCATATCCACGAGGTGCTGCACGACAGCTCGCACGAGCTCGGCACCGACCCCGGGCTGGTCAAGGAGGGCGTCGAGGCGCACCTGCAGGCGCTGCTCGCCGAGCACATCCACACCCTCGGCGAGGGCTGGACGCTCGTGCGCCGCGAGCACATGACGGCGATCGGGCCGGTCGACATCCTCGCCCGCGACCACGACCGCCGACACGTCGCGATCGAGATCAAGCGGCGCGGCGAGATCGACGGGGTCGAGCAGCTCACCCGCTATCTCGAGCTGATGAACCGCGATCCCCTGCTGCGGCCCGTCACCGGGGTCTTCGCAGCCCAGGAGATCAAGCCGCAGGCGCGAACCCTGGCCCAGGACAGGGGGATTCGCTGCGTCACCCTCGACTATGACGCACTGCGCGGGATCGACGACGCGGAGTCGCGGCTGTTCTGAGCGCGATAGCGGCTAGCGTCTGGGCCATGGATCTGCGCATCTTTGTCGAGCCCCAGCAGGGGGCCTCGTATGCCGACCAGCTGTCGATCGCTCGGACCGCCGAGGCGTGCGGCTACTCGGCCTTCTTCCGCTCCGACCACTTCCTCGCGATGGGCACCGACGGGTTGCCGGGGCCGACCGACTCGTGGGTGACGCTTGCCGGGCTGGCCCGCGAGACGAGCACGATCCGGCTGGGCACGCTCGTGTCGTCGGCGACCTTCCGGCTGCCGGGGCCGCTCGCCGTCTCGGTCGCGCAGGTCGACGAGATGTCCGGTGGCCGGGTGGAGCTCGGGCTCGGCGCGGGCTGGTTCGAGGCCGAGCACACGGCATACGGGATCGCCTTCCCGGGCGTGCGCGAGCGCTTCGACCGTCTCGAGGAGCAGCTCGCGATCGTCACCGGCATGTGGAACACGCCTGCGGGAGAGCGCTTCTCGTATGCCGGCGAGCACTACCTCGTGGTCGACTCCCCCGCGCTGCCCAAGCCGGCCCAGCCGGGCGGACCACCGATCGTCATGGGCGGCAAGGGCGCCAAGCGCACCCCCGCCCTGGCCGCGAGGTATGCCGCGGAGTTCAACGTGCCCTTTACCCCCGCCGACGAGGTGGCCGCTCAGTTCGCTCGGGTGCGCGAGGCGATGGCGGCGGTCGGCCGCACGCCCGACTCGATGGTCTGGTCGGTCGCGCTCGCGCTCTGCTGCGGTCGCGACGAGGCGGAGGTGGAGCGCCGGGCTGCAGCGATCGGCCGCGAGCCCGGCGAGCTGCGCGCCAACGGCTGCGCCGGCACGCCGGCCGAGTGCGTCGAGACGTTGCGGCGCTATGCCGCGATCGGGGTCGAGCGGGTCTACCTGCAGGTCCTCGACCTGGCCGACGGGGAGCACCTCGAGCTCGTCGCCGCCGAGGTCGCGCCCGCGGTCGCCCGCCGGTGACCGAGACGCGCTCGAACCGCGACGCGACTGCGAGCAGCGGTGCGGCGCAGGGCTGGTCGGCGGTCGATGCCGACGCCCTCGGCGCGATGCTCCGCTCCTTGACCGGCCCGGCCGCGAGTGCGCTCGTGCTCGTCGACGGACGGTCCGGGAGCGGCAAGACGACCTTCGCGGGCCGCGCCGCGGCAGCGCTCGATGCCGCAGTCGTGCACACCGACGACCTCGCGTGGCACCACGACCCGACGGCCTGGACCGACCTGCTCATCGACGGAGTCCTCGCGCCGTGGCGGCGCGGCGCGGCCGTCCACTATCGGCCACCGGCGTGGGACCGGCTCGGGCGCACCGGCTCGATCCGCGTCCTGGAGGGGCGACCGGCCCTCGTCGTCGAGGGCGTCGGAGTGGGCCGAGCCGAGCTGGCACGGCTCGCCGATCTCGTCGTGTGGGTGCGCTCGGACCCGCGTGAGGCGCGGCGGCGTGGGGTGGCTCGTGATGTCGAGCTGGGCCGCACTCCGGCAGCGGCCGAGGCGTTCTGGGACGAGTGGGCGCGTGCCGAGGACCCCTTCCTCGAG
Source organism: Dermatophilaceae bacterium (assembly GCA_035448065.1). Taxonomy (GTDB): domain Bacteria; phylum Actinomycetota; class Actinomycetes; order Actinomycetales; family Dermatophilaceae; genus Phosphoribacter. Next base: position 7,699 of record DAOTIG010000051.1, on the reverse strand, counting down.
CATGAGCAGCCTTGGCGCACAGCGCGACTCGTCGTCGACGGCACGCCGCCACGCGGCATACCGGATGGGCTGGTGCGGGTCGCTCCTGGGCCGTGGGAGCGGGACGGCTGAGCGCTCTTCCCCCTGAGATTCCGCCGTTTTGGCCCGGATCCGCAGGGATGCTGCCAGGGTGGGGCCAACCGATCCTGCTCCCCAGGAGGCCGCCGTGACGATCCCGAAGTGGCTACGCGCCCTGACCCCGACGATCCGCGTCATGCAGGTCCAGGAGCCGGCCGAGAAACCGGCCGACACGCCTGCGGAGAAGCCCGCCGTCACTGCCGTCCAGGGACGCCTGGCCATACAGGCCGAGGGCTTCCAGAAGATCCGGGACAGTCTCAGGGCGTATGCCGCGGCGCTCGGCGCGATCGGCACTGCGCTCGTGTCCGGCTTCGGCTACGCCGCGTTCAGCACGATGATGCCCGTGCCTGACGATCGCTTGTTGTGGGTTGCCGTCGGCCTCGTGCTGTCCTGTGTCTTCGCCACCTCGTGGCTGGTCGCCAACTTCTACCGGCCCACGCGGCGGATCGCCTTCAATGCATCGCTGCTGTCGCCGCACACGTCCCCGGAGGAGGATCGAGACACCCTGGACGAGAGGGAGCGCAAGGGCGTCATCGCGCTGTTCGCCCAAGCTCCGAAGCCGGCGAACGTGCCTGATCTGGCGAACCTGGAGAAGAAGGCCGGCCAGATGGAGGACGCCGCCTCGACGGAGAGCAATGCCGAGAAGCGGCAACGGAAGCTCGACGAGGCCCGCTACCTCATGGACCGATATGACGAGATCGCGGGATCCGCCGCGCTGTGGGTGCTCGAGGATCGTGCCTCGCGGGCCCTCTCCTGGCCGCGACTCGTCCTCGCCCCCATGATCGCCGGGGTCTCGCTCGTGCTGCTGTTCGGCCTCGCCTACTACAGCGCCGGCGAGCGAGCGCGCATCGACCTGGTCGCCAAGTGCAAGGACAGCCGCTCCGACCCGGCCTGCGCCCGTTACGTGCCGACCCTCTCCGCAACAGCGAGTGGAGCGTCCGAGACGACGGCAGCGGCTGCGTCGGCCGACACGGCACGGGTCGACGTCGCAGCGCAATGCATGTCTGCGGGCCGAGCCGCCGGCTACCCCACGGACCCCCTGGCCGTTCAAGCGGTGGCGGCCTGCGCCGGTCTCACCTTCCCCGGGCCGACTCCCGCAGTGGCACCGGCATCGAAGACGACGACCGGCCCCTAGCGGTTGTCAGGCAGACCCCGGCCAGGGGCGGACCAGCCGCCATCCGTCGCCGTCCTGCTCCATCGCGACGACCGCGCAGTTGGCCAGTGGGGACGGGGCGGCACGCAGCGGGCCGCCGTTGGCCGCGAGCCGAGGCAGGCAGAAGGACATCGCACCGCCGTGGGTCACCACGAGCACGGCCTCGCCGCGGTGGGCATCGGCGATCTCGTCGAGCGCGGCTCGGACCCGGTCGAGCAGCACCGTGCCGCTCTCGCCACCCGGGATCAGCGCGTCGGGATCACCCCTGAGCCAGGTGGCCATGAAGGCGTCGGCGGCCTCGGGGGGCTGGCCGGCGAGGTCACCGATCCGGAACTCGCGCAGGCCAGGCAGGCCGCGCGTCGGCAGCCCGAGCGCGTCGGCGACGATCTGGCCGGTGCTCACCGCGCGCTGCAAGGGACTGGTGTAGACGGCCGCGAGCCGCTCATCGCGCAGCTCTGCCGCGAGCTGCGCCGCCTGCCGCTCGCCGCGCTCGGTCAGCCAGCCGTCGTCGTCGGTGAGCACGCCGGTGACGGCATAGTCCGCCTCACCGTGCCGCGCGACGAACACGCGCGCTGGGCAGTGCAGGTCGCTCATGCCGATCGAGTATGCCGCGTCCGCGGCATACTGCGGGCATGGCTGTCGCCGTCGCCGCACCCAACTCCGCCTGCACCGAGGCGGCCGTGCGGGTCGCCGCCGCGGGTGGCAGCGCGGTCGACGCGGCCATCGCTGCGATGGTCGTCGCGATGTCGAGCGAGCCGGGCATCGTCACCCCCCTCGGCGGCGGCTTCGTCACCGTGTGGCCGGTCGACGCCGAGCCCGAGACAATCGACGGCAACGTCGAGATGCCGGGGCGTGGGCTGCCCGTCGAGCGTCTCGGCACCGGGCTGCGCGAGATCGACGTGGCGTACGGCGGCGGGCTGCACATGCAGGCCGGGCACGGCTCGGTGGCCACGCCGGGCGCCTTCGCGGCCTTCGGGCTCGCGCACGAGCGGCACGGCCGGGTGCCGTGGGCCGACGTGCTCGCCCCGGCAGTGTCGGTATGCCGCGACGGCTATCCGCTCGGTCGCTCGGCCGCGTCCTACCTCGCGATCACCGGCACGACGCTCTTCGCGTGGGACCCGCAGACCGCGGCGCTGCTGCTCGACGGCGACGGGCAGCCGTGGAAGGCCGGGGCGACGCTGCACGATCCGGCGCTCGGTGATGCGCTCGCGCAGGTCGCTGCACGGGGGTGGGCCGATCTCTACACCGGCGAGCTCGCGGCCGTGATCGTGGCGGACATGCAGGCCCGCGAGGGGCTGGTCACGGAGGCCGACCTCGCGGCATACCAGGCGATCGTGCGGCCGGCGCTGCGCTTCGGGCTCGGCGCGTGGGACTTCGCCACCAATCCGCCGCCGTCGATCGGCGGACCGCTGCTCACCGTCATGCTCGGCGAGCTGGCGGCACGTGAGGGGCGCTCGTGGGCCGAGGTCATCGAGATCCAGCGGCGGGTGCTGAGCTATCGGCGCCAGGTCCACGACTACAGCGAGGACCTCGAGGAGGACGGCTACACGCTGCTCGACGCGGTGGCCAGCGAGGGGCTCGGCGCGCTGCCCTTGCCGACGTCGCCGTCGACCGCGCACGTGTCCGTCGTCGACGCCGACGGCATGGCGTGCGCGATCACCTGCTCCAGCGGATACGGCTCTGGCGCAACGGTTCCCGGCACGGGCCTGATGCTCAACAACTGTCTCGGCGAGCCCGAGCTCAACCGTCGTGGTGTGCATGCGCTGCCGTCAGGCACCCGGCTGGCGTCGAACATGGCGCCCACCGTCGGGCGCGCCACCGATGGCCGGGCGCTGGCGATCGGGTCGCCGGGTGCCGACCGGATCACCACTGCCCTCATGCAGGTGCTCGCCCGACACTGCCTCATGGGCATGCCGCTCGCGCAGGCCATCGAGCGACCGCGGCTGCACGTCAAGGTCGAGCCGGTCGGCCCGCCGCACGACGACGGCAGCCCGCGCGAGGTGACCTGCCGGGTCGAGCACGAGCAGGACGACGACATGGCGCGGGCCGCCGCCGAGAGCGGGCTGTCGGTGGTGGTGCATCCGCCGCTGTCGATGTACTTCGGCGGGGTCGGCGCGGCCCAGCGGGACACCCGAGGCGGGCTGAGCGCCGCCGCAGATCCCAGACGCGAGTCGGCGACCGCCGTGGGGTGAGGTCGCGGCGGGCCCTAGCCTTGGCGCGTGGTGCGTGGACTGGCTCGCGGACGGCGCCTCATCGGCTACGGCGTGAGCGTCCTCGCCTTCGGGCTGTATGCCGTGACGCCAGTCGGTCTCTACGCCCCGGATACCTGGCCGGACTACACCGTCATCGCTGTCGCCTCGGTGCTGACGGTTGCGGGGACCGCGTCGCTGCTGCTGTCCCGACGCCGTGGCTGGCGGGCGCTGTTCCTCGGCTCGCTGGTGCTCGTCGGGGTGTGCATCCTGGGCTCGGTGGTCGCCAAGGGCGTCGTCGACCGCTCAATCGACACCTGGCGAGGGGTGGCCGGCTCCGCGCAGGGCTTCCTGGCCGTCTCCCTTGGCTGCTGGGTCCTCGCAGCGCTGGTCGGTCTCGTGGGCGCCACCGTCGAGCAGATCCGACACCGGGGCCGGTCACGGCGTGGTGTGCAGATACCGCTGGCCGAGCTGCCCTGGGAGAGCGCGGTGCTGGGTGGGGAGCCGGCGATCACCGTCGACGGTCCGGACCTCGTGCTGCAGCTGCCCCGGCTGCTGCGCGACGGAGAGCTGCGCATTCCCGCGTCGGCCGTTGCCGTGGTCGGCCCGCTGCCGCCGCTGTCGGCTCGGCTCGAGGCGTCGGACGCGGACGCGGACGACGACTGGGACGACGACTGGAAGGACGACTGGGACGACGACGCCGACGCGCGCGGCTGGGTGGCTGCGCGGCCGGTTGTCCTGCCCTACCTCGCGTCCGGCCCGGCGATCCTGCCACCCAACCTCACCCTGGTGCTCCGCACCCCCCGTCGGATGCCCCAGCTGCGGTGGTTGGCCCACGGCAAGGTCACTGACGTCTCCGTCCGGGACTCAAGGTCGCTCGCCGGGGTGCTGGTCGACGGGCTGCGCCTGCGAGCGGTCGACCCATCAGGGGCCGTCTGGGCGCTGGCCCTGGCAGGCGTGCCGATCGTCGATGACGAGGACGCCTTCATCGAGCAGCACCGGGAGCTGACCACCGACCCGAGGGTGATCCAGCGGCGGCAGGCGCTCGAGACAGCCGAGACCGCCTGGCAGCTGGGCGGCTCGGCACTCTTCGTCATCGGCATGGCGGTCTGGACGGTCACCCGCTCCTACCCGTGGGTCATCCTGGCCGGCGTCGGCGCCCTGTCCGCCCGGCTGGTGCCGCGGTGGCATAGCCGGCGCGCCCGCCGGGACGAGCCACCAGCGCCCCCTGTCAGCCCGCCGGGTTAGCGTGTCCGGCAGCAGCGGAGGCCACTCCAGCGGGGTGGCTGCGAGCGCCGGCGGGCGCAGGCAGGACGAGGAGCGGGCATGGCGCAGGACCGGGCGGTGTATGCCGCGGAGGACCGGATCCAACGCTGGGCGGACCTGGCCGGGCGACACGGCGGGGTGAGCGTGTTCGGCTCGATCTGGCACCCCGAGCCCTTGGCGCGCTTCGGATCGGTGGACGACGCAGCGGCATACGTGCAGCGCGTGCTCGACCACCTGGGCCACCCGAGCCCGGTGCGGGTCCGGGCCCGACGCGGGGCGACCCGGGCGCACTACGAGGCGACACCTGAGCCGGCCATCGCGGTTCCGCCGGCCGAGATCGGCGGCAGCTGGGCGCTGCAGGAGCTCGTCGTGCTGCACGAGCTGGCCCATCACCTCGCGCCGCCGGCCGACGATCCGCATGGACCGGCGTTCCGGCGCACCCTCGTCGACCTCCTCGAGACGACGAACCACCCCGTGCTCGCCCATCTGGCGGTCATCGCCTTCACCGACGCGGGCTTGCCGCCGGCGCCGACCCGGGTGTCGGCATGAGCACGGCGCCACCACATGACGAGCAGCGGCTCGACCTGCTGGCCAAGCTCCTGCGCCAGGCCGAGTCGACGACCTACGAGAGCGAGGCGCAGGCCTTCATGGCCCGTGCCCAGACGCTGGCCACCCGGTGGAGCATCGACCTGGCCGTCGCGCGCGCGGCCTCCGCGCGGGCCGAGCAGCGCGAGCGCCCCGAGGAGCAGGGGGTGACCATCGGCGAGCCCGGCACGCCCGGCCTGGCCCAGCTGACCCGGCTCTTCCTCGCGGTCGCCGAGGTCAACGACGTGCACTGTCTCATCACCACCGACTCCGCACGCGTCTTCGCCTATGGCTTCCCCAGCGACATCGAGGTATGCCGCGCGCTGTACGCCTCGCTCGTCGTGCAGATGGTCTCGGCCTCCGACGCCTACCTGCGCTCGGGTCGGCACCGAGAGGAGGTGGCGGTGAGCTACGACTCGCGGCTCGGTCGGTGGGTGGCCAAGCCGATGCACGGCAAGACCGCCCGGCGCGAGTTCCACATCGGGTTCACCGCCCGGGTGCACGAGCGGTTGCGGGCGGCGCGGGAGGAGGCGGCGGCGGCCGCCCAGGCCGAGGCCGACGCCGCGGTGGCCCATGCTGAGATCAACGGTGGATCCCGGTCGGACAGCGGCCAGCGGCGCCTCCTGCCGGTCTCGGTCGCCCTCGTCCTGGCCGAGAAGAGCCAGGAAGTCGCCGACTTCTTCGAGTCGGAGAAGATCCGCCAGCGGGTGCGCACGACCTGGCGCGGCGAGCAGCGCCAACGAGGCGGCTACTCCGAGGCCGCCCGGCACGCCGGCGATCGCGCCGGACGGCGGGCTCGGTTGACCGATCGAGCACAGTCAGGTTCCAGGGAGCTGCGCCCAGGAGCGGGCTGAGCCGACGCCCGCGCGTCGGGGCCTGAACTCGCCAAAAAGATTGCAGTGCACTGCGATTGGACTTGCAATCGAATGTGTGTTCGACGAGAATGCCCTCATGACGAGGAGCACCGTGACCCGTGACGCAGCCGTTGCTGCGTCACCGTCCGGTGCCTTGCCGACGGCTCAGGTCTTGACGACCGCTGAGCGTGCAGGCTGGGTGGCGCGACTGGCCACCCTCGACGTCGCCGTCGACGATGCCGAGCGAGTGCGCAGCTCGGTCTGCTCGAGTCGGTCAAGGCGGCGGCAGCGGCCGCGCAGGCTCGGGTGTCGGTGGCCTTTGCCGCATCCCAGCGGGCCGCCCAGGTCGCGACCGGCACGCCACGTGAGCAGGTCGGCAAGGGCATCGCCGAGCAGGTGGCACTGGCCCGGCGCGAGTCACCCAGCCGGAGCTCCCGGCACCTCGGCTTGGCTCAGGCCCTTGCCACCGAGCTGCCGCTCACCGCGGCCGCGCTGAGCGCGGGGGTGCTCACCGAGTGGCCTTCCACCCTCATCGCCAAGGTCACGGCCTGCCTCTCCCCCGCAGACCGCGGCGCCGTCGAGGCCCGGCTGGCGCCGCGCTGGGCGACGATGAGCGACCGAGCCGTCGAACAGGCCGCCCGGGCGATCACCGCCGAGCTCGACCGGGCATCGGTCGTCCAGCGGCAAGCTCGCGCCGCCGCAGACCGCTGCGTCACGATCCGCCCAGCACCGGACGCCATGGCCTACCTCACCGCCCTGCTTCCGGTGGCCCAGGCGGTCGCCTGCTATGCCGCGCTGCGCAAGGCCGGCGACACCCCGGCCGAGCGCGGGCCGCACGAGGCGGCATACCTGCGTCACTATGGACCGATCTCGGCGGTCCCGGCCCGCACCCTGCTGCGCTCGGCCCCGGTCAGCGCCGACCCGGCCGCCGCAACTGCTCAGCTCTGGATCCGACGGCTCTACACCGACCCGGTCACCGGATCGGTGATCCAGCTCGACCGGCGACGACGCCGATTCCCGACCGCGAGCCGCGAGCTCGTCGTCGCACGCGACCAGCTGTGCCGCACGCCGTGGTGCGGTGCGCCGATCCGACACACCGACCATGTCACCGCCTTCGCCGACGGGGGCCCAGCGCTCCCGGCAACGACCAAGGGCTCTGCGAGCGCTGCCACCAGGCCAAGGCGGCACCCGGGTGGCGGGCCACCACTGTCCCGGGCCCAGACGAAACCAGCCCACCGAGCATCACGACGACCACGCCGACCGGCGCCAGCTACACCAGCCATCCACCGCCGGCACTGCCGGGGTGGCACGTCTGGACGCTTCCGCCCGAGCTGAGGGTCGAGGTCGACCTGTCGGCGACCGGCTGACCTGTCCAGACCCCGAAACCCGCAGCGACTCAGGCGTCCACGCGCTCCCGCGACGCCAATCCGCGCGACTCACGGATGATCTCGACGAAGCGCCCCATGATGTCGTTGAGCCCGAAGTCCTTCGGCGTGAACACCGCAGCGACACCTTGCGCCTTGAGCGCCGCCCCG
>DAOTIG010000050.1:0-21373 GCA_035448065.1 Dermatophilaceae bacterium | reverse complement strand
GCAGGACGTGGGCTCGTTCAACGACGACACCGTCAACCAGGCCCTGGAGGCGGCCGCCGCCACCGGCGACCCGGATGCCCGGACCGCGGCCTGGGCCCAGGTCGACCAGCAGATCGCCCGGCTCGGGGGCTACATCGCCCTCGCCGAGCGGCGTCGGCTGCTCATGCACGGCGCGGGGGTGACGGCATACGCCGACTCCGTGCTGCTTGGCGGCTGGCCCGATCTGGCGGTCATCGGGGTCCGGCGCTGAAGGATCTGCGGTCGTCGCGTCTCGGGTCGGTCACGAAACCGCAAAATGCGGCTCTGGGGTGTTAACGGTTCGGTAGGCGGGGGTCTAGGGTATGGCAGGTCCCTGGGAGTGTGGGACACGACACATCACGGACCGCGACCGCCTCGGCCCACCTGCCGAGACGGTGCCCGACGAGCGAGGTCAAGGAGGACGCGGCAGATGACCATCGCCCCCGGTCAGCCCGAGTCCACGGACGAGGCCGTCCTCGAGACGATCGAGGTCGTCGACGACCACTCGGTTGCCATCAAGGGCCGCTCGCCGTGGGAGATCGTCCGGGCCAGGCTCCGGCGGGACAAGGTCACCATGGTCGCCTTCGTCTCCTCGATCTTCTTCGTCCTGCTCGCCGTGGCCGCTCCGTTCCTGCGGATGGCCGGGTGGCTCGAGCCGGACAAGACCAATCCCGACCTGGTCAAGGGCATCGGCTCGATGCCGACGGGCATGTGGGGCGGGGTGTCGGCTCAGCACTGGTTCGGGGTCGAGCCCGGCACCGGGCGGGACCTCTTCGCCCGGGTGGTCACCGGGATGACCGTCTCGCTCACCGTCGCGCTGCTCGCCACGATCTTCGCCGTCGTTGTCGGCACCGTCCTCGGCATCGTCGCCGGCTTCGCCCGCGGCCGGGTCGACTGGCTGATCAGCCGCTTCATGGACCTCGTGCTGTCCTTCCCGAGCACCCTCATGCTGCTCTCGCTCGCCCCGGTCCTCGTCAGCCGGATCGCCTCGATGATGGGCACCGCCGACGCCGACCCCAAGCCCAAGATCGTCTTCATGGCGGTCGTGCTCGGCTTCTTCGGCTTCCCCTTCTTCGCCCGGATCATCCGCGGCCAGGTGCTGTCGCTGCGCGAGCGTGAGTTCATCGAGGCCGCCACCTCGCTCGGGGCTCAGCGCGGCCGGATCTACTTCAAGGAGCTGCTCCCGCACCTGTGGGCGCCGATCCTCGTCTACACGACGCTCGTGCTGCCGCAGAACATCGCCGCCGAGGCCGCGCTCGGCTTCCTCGGCGTCGGCGTCCCCCCGCCGATGGCCTCGCTGGGCCAGATCCTCAACGACTCGGTGAACTTCGCCCGGGTCGACCCGGCCTACTTCATGTTCCCCGGCATGGTCGTGTTCCTCATGGTCCTGTCGTTCAACCTGCTCGGCGACGGCCTGCGCGACGCGCTCGACCCCAAGGCCGGTCGGCGATGAGCCGCGGCCACGCGGCATGCCGGCGCCCGGAGCCGGCCACCACCAGCTTCCCGCAGCACCCGCTGCGGAAGGACACCCCCGCGTGCCACGCGGGGGCAAGTGCACCCAAGGAGATTGCATGATGCGCACGAAGAAGGGCGCGCTCGGCGTGACGCTGGGGGCTGTGGTCGCACTGACCGCCGCGGCCTGCAGCAGCGGCGGGTCGACCCCTGCCGCCTCGAGCGGCTCGACCGGGACGGGAGCCGGTGCCGCCGCAGGCCAGAAGGGCGGCACCCTCTACATGCTCAGCACCGGTCCCAAGGAGCACTGGGACCCGCAGCGCATGTACATCGGCGCGGACATCGAGTTCGCCAGCCGCGTCTTCACCCGCACCCTGACGACGTTCAGCGCGGAGAAGACCCCCAAGCTCGTCGCCGACCTCGCCACCGACACCGGCACCGTCTCCGACGGCGGCAAGACGTGGAAGTTCACCCTCCGCGACGGCGTCAAGTGGGAGGACGGCCAGGACGTCAAGTGCGAGGACATCAAGTACGGCATCTCGCGCACCTTCGCGCAGGACGTCATCACGGGTGGCCCGAACTACATCATCACCTTCCTCGACGTCCCGACCAAGAAGGACGCCAAGGGCAACGACGTCTCGGCCTATGAGGGTCCCTACACCAAGGTCGGCCAGGAGCTCTACGACAAGGCCGTGACCTGCGAGGGCAAGACGATCACCTTCAAGTTCAAGACCCCCTGGACCGACTTCAACCAGGCGGCCACCTTCCCGGCCTTCGGCGGCTTCCGCCAGGACAAGGACAAGGGCGCCGAGTCCGACTACGCGGTCTTCTCCAACGGCCCCTACAAGCTCGAGGGCGCCTACGACAAGGACAAGGGCGGCAAGTTCGTCCGCAACACCAACTGGTCGGAGGCCTCGGACACGCTGCGCAAGGCCTACCCCGACGTCATCCAGGTGACCGAGGGCATCACCTCGCAGGACGCCTACGCCCGACTCATCGCCGACTCCGGCGACGACAAGAACGCCGTGACCGCGCTGTCCGCCCCGTCCGCCGCGCTCGCCCAGATCGCCGGCAGCCCCGAGGCACAGAAGCGCATGTACAACGGACCTGCTCCCTACGTCGACTACATCCAGCCGAACGTCAAGAGCGCGGTCTTCAGCAACGAGAAGGTCCGCCTTGCCTTCGCCATGGCGACCAACCGCGAGGCCTACGTCACGGCCTTCGGTGGCCCGACGGTCATGAGCCCGTCGTACGCGCTGTGCAACAAGGAGCTGGCCTGCTACAAGGACTTCAACGTCACCAAGGCCCCGACCACCGGCGACGCCGAGGGTGCGAAGAAGCTCCTCGCCGAGGCCGGCGTCGCGATGCCGGTCAAGGTCACCGTTCCCTTCCGGGACCGTGGTGACCTGCCCAAGGCGATGGCGGCGCTCAAGGAGTCCTGGGACAAGGGTGGCTTCGAGGTGACCCTTGAGCCGCTGAAGTCGCAGGGTTACTACTCGACCATCCAGGGCCCAGCGATGGCGACCAAGGACGCCTTCTGGGCCGGCTGGGGTGCTGACTGGCCGTCGGGCTCGACGGTCATCCCGGCCCTGATGGACGGCAGGGTCAACATCAGCGCCGGCGGTTCGGGTCAGGACTACGGCTACTTCAACGACCCCGACGTCAACAAGGCCATCGACGCCGCCTACCTGATCACCGACGCCACGGCGCGGGAGAAGGCCTGGGGCGACATCGACGAGATGATCGCCAAGAAGGGTGGCGTCATCCCGCTGGTGAACCAGAAGTTCACGTTCCTCTACGGATCGAACGTGAAGGGCTTCCAGACCAACTCGCTGCTCGGCGGCTACGTCGACCTGGCGACCATCGCGGTCAAGTAGCTCTATCGCTCACGCCGGTGCTGCCCGCCCCGCCCTGCGGGGCGGGCAGCACGTGGCGAGGCACCCGACCAGCCACGCGGCATACCCGCCAAGGAGGTGAGCGTCCCGACCCGGGACCGACTCGATGCTCTTCTACATCCTGCGACGCCTCATCTCCGTCATCGTCATGCTCGTCATCGTCAGCATGACGACCTTCGTCCTCTTCTTCGCCACCCCCGAGGACCCGGCCCGGCTCACCTGCGCCAAGAGCTGCACCCCGGCCGTCGTCGAGGGCAACCGCAAGGCCCTCGGCTACGACAAGCCGCTGCCGGTGCAGTACCTCAGCTTCCTCAAGGGCATCGCCGTCGGCCGCACCTACCCGGAGGACCCGGCCCTGCAGGCCGCGGCGCCCCAGCTCGTCGTGCGCTGCGAGGCACCCTGCCTGGGCTACTCCCGGATCGCGAACAAGTCGGTGACCGACATCGTCAAGGACGCGCTGCCCATCACTGCGTCGATCGCGATCGCCGCGTTCGTGCTGTGGATGATCGTCGGCGTCACGGGCGGCATCCTGGCCGCGCTCAACCGCGGATCGTGGATCGACCGGATCATCGTCGGTCTGGCCCTCATCGGCTTCTCGCTGCCGAGCTTCTTCATCGGTCTCATCCTGCTCAACTTCGTCGCGTACGAATGGCAGATCGTGCCGAGACCGCAGTACACCTCGATCACGACCAACCCCGGGCTCTGGGCGCAGGGGCTGGTCCTGCCCGCCGTGACCCTCGCCTGCATCTTCGCGGCCTCCTACGTCCGGCTCACCCGCGCCTACATGCTCGAGACGATGTCCGAGGACTACATCCGCACCGCGCGGGCCAAGGGCGTCGCCGAGTCCGCCGTGGTCCGCCGGCATGGCCTGCGCGCGGCGCTGACCCCCATCGTCACCGCTGCGGGCCTCGATCTCGGCGGACTGCTCGGCGGGGCGGTCATCACCGAGCAGGTCTTCTCCGACTTCAACGGCCTCGGCCGCACCGCGGTCAACGCCATCCTCGCGACCGACCTGCCGGTCATCGTCGGCATCGTCATCGTCGCCGCGACCTTCATCGTGCTGGCCAACCTCGTCGTCGACGTCCTCTACGGGGTCATCGACCCGCGGGTCCGGCTGAGCTGAGGACGACATGACGACGACAACCTCCACCACGACTGGCGACGCGCTCCCCGCAGGGCCGGTCGCCTACCTCGACGTGCGCGACCTCAAGGTGCACTTCCCGACCGACGACGGACTGGTCAAGGCGGTCGACGGGCTCTCCTTCGCGATCGAGCGCGGCGAGACCATCGGCATCGTCGGCGAGTCCGGGTCGGGCAAGTCGGTGACCAGCCAGGGAATCCTCGGCCTGCATCGCCGGACCCGGGCCAAGGCCTCCGGCCAGATCTGGCTCGACGGCGAGGACCTCATGACGGTCACCGACGAGCGGATCCGCGAGCTGCGGGGCAGCAAGATGGCGATGATCTTCCAGGACCCGCTCTCGGCGCTGCACCCCTACTACACGGTGGGCACCCAGATCGTCGAGGCCGTCCGCGTGCACGACTCGAGCCGGTCCAAGCAATCGGCCAAGGCGCACGCCGTCGACCTGCTCGGCCGGGTCGGCATCCCCAACCCGCAGCGCCGGGTCGACCAGTACCCGCACGAGTTCTCCGGCGGAATGCGCCAGCGCGCGATGATCGCCATGGCCCTGGCCAACAACCCGAGCCTGCTCATCGCCGACGAGCCCACGACGGCCCTCGACGTCACCGTGCAGGCCCAGATCCTCGACCTCATGCGCGACCTGCAGCGCGAGTTCAACTCGGCGATCATCATGATCACCCACGACCTCGGCGTGGTCGCCGAGATGGCCGACGAGATCCTCGTCATGTATGCCGGCAAGGCCGTCGAGCACGGCCCGGTCGACGACGTCTTCTACGAGCCCGAGCACCCCTACACCTGGGGCCTGCTCTCCTCGATGCCCCGACTGGACCGGGTGCGCCAGGAGCGGCTCAAGCCGGTCGCCGGCAACCCGCCCTCACTCATCAACGTGCCGCCGGGCTGCGCCTTCCACCCGCGCTGCCGGTTCACCGGCGAGGTCCCCGGCCCGGCCTGCCGGACCGAGGTGCCCGGGCTCGACGACGCCGGACCGAACCACCTGGCCCGCTGCCACATCCCGGGCCCACGACGGGCCGAGCTGTTCGCCGAGCAGATCAAGCCGCTGCTGTGAGGAGCGTGCGATGACCGACACCGCCCAGGTGAGGCCCACCCAGGACGCCGGCCAGGCCCCGCTGCTCGAGGTCCGTGACCTCGTCAAGCACTTCGCGCAGTTCCGGCAGACCCTCATCAAGCGGCCGGAGAACCCGATCAAGGCGGTCGACGGGATCAGCTTCGCGGTGCGTCGCGGGCAGACCGTCGGCTTGGTCGGCGAGTCCGGCTGCGGCAAGTCGACCGCCGGCCGCACCCTGCTGCGGCTGCTCGAGCCCACCTCCGGCACGATCGAGTTCGACGGCCGGGACATCACCCACATCGGCGGCGCGGAGCTGCGCATGCTGCGCCGCGAGATGCAGATGATCTTCCAGGACCCCTACGGCTCGCTCAACCCGCGCCAGACGATCGGGTCGATCATCGCCGCGCCCTTCGACATCCAGCGGATCAAGCCCGAGGGCGGCACCCGCAAGACGGTCCAGGAGCTCATGGAGCGGGTCGGGCTCAACCCGGAGCACTACAACCGCTATCCGCACGAGTTCTCCGGAGGCCAGCGCCAGCGGATCGGCGTCGCCCGCGCGATCGCCCTCAAGCCCAAGCTCGTCGTCTGCGACGAGCCGGTGTCGGCCCTCGACGTGTCCATCCAGGCCCAGGTCGTCAACCTCCTCGAGGACATCCAGGAGGAGCAGCAGCTCGCCTATGTCTTCATCGCCCACGACCTCTCGGTCGTGCGGCACATCTCCGACCGGGTCGTCGTCATGTACCTCGGCAAGGTCATGGAGGAAGCCGACCGGGACGAGCTCTACGAGCACCCGCAGCACCCCTACACCCACGCCCTGCTGTCCGCGGTGCCGATCCCGGACCCGCGCAAGGGCGAGGACAAGACCCGGATCCTGCTCAAGGGCGACCTGCCCAGCCCGCAGAACCCGCCGAGTGGCTGTGTGTTCCGCACCCGCTGCCCCAAGGCGCAGGACCGCTGCGCGGAGGAGGTGCCGTTGCCGCAGGAGGTCGCCCCCGGACACCGGGTGGCCTGCCACTTCCCCGAGGAGCGCGCCATCCTGGCGGACTGAGCATGGCCAGACTGCTCTTCGCGCACGCCCACCCCGACGACGAGACGCTCGCGACCGGGGTGGCGCTCGGCCACTACGTCTCGCGCTGTCACAGCGTCGAGGTGCTCACCGCGACGCTCGGCGACGAGGGCGAGGTCATCCCGGCCGAGCTGGCGCACCTCACCGCGGACCGCGACGACATGCTCGGGCAGTTCCGGCGCGGGGAGCTGGCCGCAGCCATGGCCCGCCTCGGCGTCGGCCACCGGCTCCTCGCCGACGGCGAGGGCCCCGACGGTATGCCGCGCTACCGGGACAGCGGGATGGCCGGCTCGCCCGCGGCGAGCCACCCTCGCGCCTTCGCTGCCGCGGACGTGGACGACGCCGCGGCGCGCGTCGCGGCATACCTGCGCGCGGAGCGGCCGGACGTCGTGGTGACCTACGACGCGGGAGGCGGATACGGCCATCCGGACCACGTCCAGACCCGTCGGGTCGCGCTCGCCGCCATCGCCGGGCTGGCCGAGCCCGAGCGACCGAGCCGGGTCTACGAGATCGTCACTCCGCAGTCTTGGGCGCGCGAGGACCGTGAGTGGCTGGCCCAGCACGTGCCGGCCGACTCCGGGCTGCACGTGCCGACGCTCGACGAGCCCTATGCCGTGAGCGTCGTGCCCGACGAGGTGGTGACCCACGTCGTCATCGACGACGCGGCTCGCGGGCGGCAGGCGCATGCCCTCGCCGCGCACCGCACCCAGGTCAGCGTCTTCGACGGCTACTACGCACTGTCCAACGACATCGCCCACCGGCTCGCCGGCCGCGAGGCCTTCGTGCGGCTGGACCCGGCCACCGGCGTCCGGCTGCCTGCCGAGCGGGCGGGGGAGTGGCAGCGTGGGCTGCTCGGCGAGGGGACGACCGAGCCGGTCGGTGCCCCCGGCTGCTAGCCGGCTTCGGCAGCCGCTGCACGGGATCGAGGTCGCTTCGGGTTACCGTTGTCCTCGGCCCGCCGACACCGGCGGGTCACGGCGTGCAGCAGGTGACCGACGAGGAGCGGCATGGGCGGGGAGCGGGACTGGCGGCGGAGCGGCCTGCGTGCGCTGATCGGCGTCGTCGTCCTCGTCGGGGCCTACCTCGGGCTCGCCTGGTGGTCCTCGACGCGGGTGCCGTCCTCGGCCTCCGTCGAAGGCGTGCAGGTCGGGGGCCTGTCCCCGGAGCAGGCGCGTGAGCGGCTGGCCAAGGAGCTGGCGGCGAAGGCTGCCGCGCCGGTGCAGGTCAAGCTCGGCGACACGGGCACGAGCATCACCGTCGACCCGGCCGCCGCGGGTCTGGCCCTCGACATCCCGGCCACCCTCGACGGGCTGTCCGGATTCACGCTCGACCCGGTCAAGGTGTGGTCGCACCTCACCGGCACGGTCGACCGGCCGGTGCTCATCAGCGTCGACCGGGCCAAGCTCGACGCCGTCGTCACCGAGAAGGCCGCCGCCGTGCGCACCACGCCGGTCGAGGCAGCGGTGAGCTTCGCCGGCGGTGCACTCACGACCACGGCGCCCAAGCCCGGGGTGGCACTCGACGTCAACGACGCCGTCGACCGGGTCGTCGCGAGCTGGCCCCGGCAGCCGTTCGTCACCGCCAAGGCCCAGGTGACCGAGCCGGCCGTCGGCCAGGCCGCGCTCGACGAGGCGCTGCGCAGCTTCGCCACACCGGCGATGTCCGGACCGGTCACCGTCGTCGTCGGAGACCGAACCTCGACCATCGCGCCCGCTCAGTTCGCCGCGGCCCTGGGCATGAAGCCCGAGGGCGGCAAGCTCGTGCCGGTCGTCGACAAGGAGGCGCTCAAGGCCAAGGTGGTCGAGGCGACCGTTGGCTTCGGAGCCGCACCGGTCGACGCTCGGATCACCCTCGTCGACGGCCGGCCCTCGATCAGCCCGAGCGTCGACGGTGTCACGACCGACACGACCAATGCCGCCGACCTCATGCTCGCCGCCTTCACCAGCGCCGACCGCAAGCTGATCCTGCCGACGACGGTGGCCAAGCCGGCCCTCACCACCGAGCAGGCGCAGGCCCTGGGCGTCAAGGAGGTGGTCGCGTCCTTCGACTCGGCCTTCCCCAACGACGGCCCGCGCACCCAGAACATCATGACCGCATGCAAGACGATCAATGGCACGCTGCTCAAGCCCGGTGAGACCTTCAGCATGAACGGCATCCTCGGGCAGCGCACGGTGGCCAAGGGCTACGGCGAGGCGAACACCATCGTCCAGGGGCGGCTGGTGCCGGGCGTCGGTGGCGGGATCAGCCAGGTGTCCACGGTGCTGCTCAACCTCTCCTACTTCGCCGGTCTCGAGCTCGTCGAGCACACCGCGCACATGTTCTACATCTCGCGCTATCCCGAGGGGCGGGAGGCGACGGTGAACTGGCCCGACGTCGACAACAAGTTCCGCAACAACACCCAGTACGGCGTGCTCATCCAGCTCTACGTCTCCGGCAATGCCGTGCACGGGCGGGTGTGGAGCACCAAGCAGTTCGACGTGACCTCGGTGAAGAGCCCCCGCAGCGCCCTCGTGGAGCCGAAGACGATCTACGACCCGAAGCCGACCTGCATCGCGCAGAGCCCGGTGCCAGGCTTCACAGTGACGGTGACGCGCACCATTCGGCGCGCCGGCTCGGGAGAGCTGGTCAAGCAGGACTCGATGACCACGCGCTATATCCCGGAGGACCGGGTGATCTGCGCGGCTCAACCCGGCTAGCGCCGCAGCCGCGGTCCCCTATCCGCGAGCAGCACAAGCGGCCCGCCGCAGACCGGGGACGCGCCGGGAGGCGGTCAGCTCGCCGCCGCGTAGCGGTAGCCGTGGTGCACGGTGCAGCCGAGCCGCTGGTAGACCTCGAGCGCGGTCGGGTTCGCCGCGTCGACCTGCAGGTAGACGCGCGGCATGTGGTGCTCGCCTCCCAGGGTTGCCACCGCGGCGAGCAGTGCGGTCGCCAGCCCCTGCCGTCGATGCTGCGGGTCGACCCACATCGCGTGCACTCCGGCCCACCCCGGCGCCACGGACATCCGGGCGATGGCCAGCGGCCTGGCCAGTGGCCCGCTCGGGCGGTCGGGGTCGGGGACCGAGAGGAAGAGCTGCCCGGCGGAGCCGGTGAGCACCTGCTCGGTGACGCCCGGCACGATCGGCCGGTATGCCGCGAAGGCCTCCAACCAGCCCGGCTGCAGGTGTCCGTCGGCGGTGACCGGCGGCATCCCCTCGGCGAGCGCCGGCAGCTGGCCGACGTCCGCGACGAGCACCGGGTTGGCCTCCTGCAGCGCGTAGAAGCGCTCCGCCAGTAGTCGCGCGAGCGGCTCGTCGAGCGTCGTGCCGTCCGCATCCGCCGAGACCGGGAGGGCGAACTGGGCCGGCAGCGCCCGCGCGGCATACCAGCGCTCGGCGATCTGCACCGCCTCGGGCAGTGGCCGCCCCGGATCCCCTTGGACGAGAACGGAGTTGGCGCGCCGGGTCCACCCCTGACCGGCCCGCAGCAGCCAGTCGCCGAGCCGGTCCGTCTCGAGTGCGGGCCAGCCGTCGGCCATCACCCGCTCGAGCTCGGCGATCGCCTGCGCGGACGGTGGCGGGTCGATGGCGTTGGGGTGCTGCACCCGCGGCATACTAGGCCCCGTCAGCGCTCGTCGCGTCGTGCACTCGCAGGAGGACCGCATCCCATGACCTACGTCATTTCCCAGCCGTGCGTCGACCTCAAGGACAAGGCCTGCATCGAGGAGTGTCCGGTCGACTGCATCTACGAGGGCGAGCGGATGCTCTACATCCACCCCGACGAGTGCGTCGACTGCGGCGCCTGCGAGCCGGTCTGCCCGGTCGAGGCGATCTACTACGAGGACGACGTGCCGGCTGAGTGGGCCGACTACTACAAGGCCAACGTCGAGTTCTTCGACGACCTCGGCAGCCCCGGTGGCGCCGCCAAGCTCGGCCTGATCGCCAAGGACCACCCGCTCGTCGCCGCGCTCCCGCCGCAGGAGCACGACCACTGAGTGCACCACCGACGGGGTATGCCGCCGGCTCGCCGGCCGCACCCCGCTCACCGCTGCGCGTGACCGCTCCGGCCCTGCCGGACTTCCCGTGGGACTCGCTGCTGCCCGCCAAGGCCCGAGCGGCCGAGCACCCCGACGGGATCGTCGACCTCTCGGTCGGGACGCCCGTCGACCCGACCCCGGCGGTCGTGCGCGACGCGCTCGTCGCCGCTGCCGACTCGCCCGGCTACCCGCTCACCGTCGGCACCCCGGCGCTGCGCGAGGCGATCTGCGGGTGGTTCGAACGGCGCCGCGGCGTGCCCGGGCTCACCGTCGAGAACGTGCTGCCGACGATCGGCTCCAAGGAGCTCGTCGCCTGGCTGCCCACCCTGCTCGGCCTCGGCGCCGGGGACCGGGTGGGGATCCCGGCGATCGCGTATCCCACGTACGACGTCGGGGCGCGACTGGCTCGGGCCACCCCGGTCGTCGTCGACGGGCTGGCCGCGCTCGGCCCGGTGACCCCCGCCTCGGCACCCACGCTGCTGTGGCTCAACAGCCCGGCCAACCCGCACGGCGCGGTGCTGCCGGTCGAGCACCTCGCCAAGGTCGTTGCGTGGGCGCGCCGCAACGGGGTCGTCGTCGCCTCCGACGAGTGCTACGCCGAGCTCGACTGGCGCACCCCGGCCCAGCTGAGGGAGACCACCCGCGGGACAAACCGGCATACGACTCCGAGCATCCTCGACCCGCTCGTGACCGGCGGCGACCTCACCGGGCTGCTCGCCGTCTACTCGCTGTCCAAGCAGAGCAACCTCGCGGGCTACCGTGCCGCCTTCGTCGCCGGCGATCCGGCCCTCGTCGCGATGCTCACCGAGACCCGCCGGCACGCCGGGATGATGCTGCCCGGGCCGGTCCAGGCAGCGATGACGGTGGCGCTCGGTGACGACGCGCACGTCCTGGAGCAGAGGGAGCGCTACGGCGTCCGGCGCGAGACGCTGCGCCCCGCGCTCGAGGCGGCCGGCTTCCGGGTCGACCACTCCGACGCCGGCCTCTATCTGTGGGCCACCCGGACCGGCGCCGACGGCATCGGCGAGGACTGCCGCACGACCGTCGACTGGCTGGCCGAGCGCGGCATCCTCGCTGCTCCGGGCGACTTCTACGGCGCGGCCGGGGCCCGGCACGTCCGGGTGGCGCTCACCGCGACCGATGAGCGCATCGAGGCGGCCGCCCGACGGCTCGGTTGAGCCTATGGCTCACCTCACAGGTTGAGCCGACCAAGCGGTCGGGTAGGTTCGGTGCACTGTGCAGTGAGCGGAGTGGAGGCACCGATGAGCGACACCACCACCCAGGCCGGCCGGCTGACGATCGCCGAGAAGGCGGTCGACCTCGCGGTCGTGCCCGCCGCCGTGGGCGAGTCGGGACTCAACGTGTCCGCCGTGCTCAAGGACACCGGACATGTGACCTTCGATGTCGGCTTCGTCAACACCGCGGCCTGCCGCAGCGCGATCACCTTCATCGACGGCGACCGGGGCATCCTGCGCTACCGCGGCTATCCGATCGAGCAGATCGCGGAGAACTCGACGTTCGTCGAGACGGCATACCTGCTCATCTATGGAGAGCTGCCGACGGCCGACGAGCTCGCCGACTTCGAGGAGCGGATCCGTCGGCACACGATGCTGCACGAGGACCTCAAGGCCTTCTTCCAGGGCTTCCCGCGCGATGCCCACCCGATGCCGGTGCTCTCCTCGGCAGTGAGCGCCCTGTCGACCTTCTATCAGGACTCGCTCGACCCGTTCGACCCCGAGCAGGTCGAGATCTCGACGATCCGGCTGCTGGCCAAGCTGCCGACGATCGCCGCCTACAGCTACAAGAAGAGCATCGGCCAGCCCTTCCTCTACCCGGACAACTCGCTCTCGCTGACCGAGAACTTCCTGCGGCTCACCTTCGGCTTCCCCGCCGAGCCCTACGAGGTCGACCCGGTGCTCGTCAAGGCGCTCGACCTGCTGCTCGTCCTGCACGCCGACCACGAGCAGAACTGCTCCACCTCGACGGTGCGGCTCGTCGGCTCGGCCCACGCCAACCTCTTCGCGTCGGTGTCGGCGGGCATCAACGCGCTGTTCGGACCGCTGCACGGCGGCGCCAACCAGGCCGTCCTCGAGATGCTCACCCAGCTGCACGAGTCCGGGGAGTCCCCTGAGGACTTCATGCGGCACGTCAAGGACAAGTCGAGCGGCATCCGGCTAATGGGCTTCGGTCACCGGGTCTACAAGAACTACGACCCACGCGCCTCGCTCATCAAGAAGGCGGCCGACGACGTGCTCGGCAAGCTCGGGGTCGACGACCCGCTGCTCGACCTGGCCCGCCGGCTGGAGGAGATCGCGCTGGCCGACGACTACTTCGTCGAGCGGCGGCTCTACCCCAACGTCGACTTCTACACCGGTCTCATCTACAAGGCGATGGGCTTCCCGACCAAGATGTTCACGGTGCTCTTCGCGCTGGGCCGGCTGCCCGGCTGGATCGCCCAGTGGCGCGAGATGATGGGCGACCCGGAGACCAAGATCGGCCGGCCGCGCCAGGTCTACGTCGGCGCTCCCGAGCGCGACTACGTCGCCCTCGACGAGCGCTGACGAGGGTCACCCGCGGGCCAGGGTGATGCTCACCTGACCCGGGCGGGTCGAGTCGGTCGGAACCGGCTCCCACCGGCCGGTGTCCCGGCGCCACTGTCGATCGGCCACCTGGACCGCGACGACGTCCAGCCCCTCGGCCTGGGCCACCGCCCAAGCACCGATCGCCCAGCCCTGTGCGGTGCTGGCGGCCGGCACCGTGACGCTGGGCTCGCCGGCCGACCCGGTCGAGGGCGACACCGCGCCGGTGACCCCGAGCTGGGTGGCCAGGGCGCTCACCGCAGCACCCGGCTGGCCGGCGCTGTCGGCGGTCGGCAGGCGACAGGACAACCCGGCCGGCGTGCTCCCGACGAGGCTCGCGGCGAGGCTCGCCGCCCGCTGCTCGTGCTGGGCGTAGAGAGACGGATGCCCGCTGCGCTGGACCGCCTGGGCGGCCTCGGTGAGCGGCATGGTCTCCCACCCCTTCACCTTGACGAGGGCCGTGTAGAAGGCGGTGCTCGCGTAGACGGGGTCGAGGATCTGCTCCTCGGTGCCCCAGCCCTGGCTCGGTCGCTGCTGGAACAGCCCCAGCGAGTCGCGGTCGCCGAAGCGCAGATTGCGCAGCTTCGACTCCTGCAGGGCGGTTGCCAGGGCGATCTGGACGGCCCGCTCGGACAGCCCTCGACGCTGCCCCACAGCCGCCACGACGGCCGCGTTGGCCATCTGCTCCGGCGTGAGGGTGACCTCGCCGCCCGGTCCCTGGGCGGTGCACTGCTCGGGCTGGACCACCGGCCACAGCGTGCGCACCGCGAGCACGCCACCGAGGACCAGGGTCGCCACCAGCACGGTCATGAGCAGCCGCAGACCCCGCCGTCGGCGTCGCGACGGCGGTCCCTGCTCCGCGAGCACGACGGCGCCCCGGAGGGTGCGCGGCATACCGGATCTCCCTGCGACTCGGCGGTGGGTCAGTCGTTGGCGTGCAGTGCGGCGTTGAGGGCGATGCCGTGCCCGTCGCGCGCCTTGACGACGACCGTGCCGCTGGTCGAGTCGCGCAGGAACAGCAGGTTGGCCTGCCCGGACAGCTCGCGGGCCTTGGCCACCGTGCCGTCGGGCAGGGTCACCTTGGTGCCGGCGGTGACATAGAGCCCCGCCTCGACGACGCAGTCGTCGCCGAGCGCGATGCCCAGGCCCGACTCGGCGCCAAGCAGACACCGCTGCCCGATGCGCACCCGCTCGGTGCCACCGCCGGAGAGGGTGCCCATCGTCGAGGCGCCGCCGCCGATGTCGCTGCCGTCCCCGACGACGACCCCCTGGCTGATCCGGCCCTCGACCATCGAGGTGCCGAGGGTGCCGGCGTTGAAGTTGACGAAGCCCTCGTGCATGACCGTCGTGCCGGAGGCGAGGTGCGCGCCCAGCCGCACCCGATCGGCGTCGGCGATGCGCACGCCCGTGGGCACGACGTAGTCGACCATCCGCGGGAACTTGTCGATGCCGTAGACGGTGACCGGCCCGCGGGCCCGCAGCCGGGCGCGGGTCGCCTCGAAGCCGTCGACCGGGCAGGGTCCGTGGTTGGTCCACACGACGTTGGGCAGCGCCGCGAAGATGCCCTCGAGGTTGATGGTGTTGGGTTGCACGAGCCGGTGGGAGAGCAGGTGCAACCGCAGGTAGGCGTCGGCGGTGCCCGCCGGGGGCGCGTCGAGGTCGATCGAGAGGCCGATCGGGTGGGTGCGGACCCCGCGGGCCTCGTCGGTCGCCGTCAACGCCTGCAGGTATGCCGGCATCGGCTGCTGGTCGTCGTAGTCGTCACCGAGGTGCGGCTCGGGGTACCAGGCGTCGAGGAGCTGACCGCTCTCGACGACGACAGTGACCAGGCCCAGGGCCCACGCGCGACGCTCGCTCATGACCGGCAAGCCTATGTCGCCCCGGGGCCGCCGTCGGTCATGCCCGTCGGCCACGGCGTCAGCGACGGCGGACCCATGACACGGCGCTGCGAGCCCGGCTAGGCTGGGTTTCGACCCGCCCCCTGAGGTCCGTGCCCGCCGGACCCTGCGTGGTTCCGAGAGGCCGAGCGATGCCAGTGGCGACCCAGTGGCGCACCGCGACCGAGCAGATCCCCGTGTCCGGGGGCGAGTTGAGCGTCGCCCGCCTGTCGACAGCGGTCTCGCCGACCGCCCCACCCGTCCTCGCCCTGCACGGCATCACCGGCAACGCGCTCGCCTGGCTGCCGCTGGCCCAGCTGCTCACCGGTCGGCTCACCCTGTGGGCCCCCGACCTGCGCGGCCGGGCCGCGTCGCGGCATACCCTCCCCTCGCACGGGCTCACCAGCCACGCCGACGACGTCGTCGCGACGATGGACCACCTCGGCATCGACCGGGCGGTGCTGGTCGGGCACTCGATGGGTGCCTCGGTGGGCACGCTGGTCGCCGCCCGGCACCCCGAGCGGGTCGCCGGGCTGCTCATGGTCGACGGCGGCCTCACCAGCCCGCTGCCGGCCGGCACCGACGTCGATGCCTTCCAACGGCTCGTCCTCGGCCCGGCCATCGAGCGGCTGTCGATGACCTTCGCCGGGCTGGCCGAATACCTCGCCTGGTGGTCGATCCACCCCGGCCTGGGGCCGAGCCTGCTCGGCCCCTACCGGCACTTCGTCCAGGCCTACCTCGCCGCCGACCTGGTCCGTGACGGCGCGGCCTACCGGTCCTCGTGCAATCGGGAGGCCGTGCACGCCGACGGCGCGAGCATGGTGACCGACGAGGAGGTGCTCAGCGCCCCCTGGACGTCGCTGGCCGCCGGCGTGCCCATGCACCTGCTGTGGGCGCCGCGCGGGGCGCTCAACCAGCCGCTCGGGCCGTTCGGTGCCGCTCGGCCCACCTGGTTCCAGCTGCCCGACGGGCTGTCGGCCGAACGGGTGGAGGCCAACCACTACTCGGTCATCTTTGAGCCCACGGCGGCGCGCCGAGTCGCGCATCGAGTGTTGGAGACCGCCGGGTTGGCTCGCTGAGGCTATCGTGGGGAGGAGTCAACGTCGACGAGGGGGGAGTGGGTGCAAGCGTGTTCATCTCCGACCCTCGGATCGCGCTGACCACGGCCGTCTCGGCATGGTGGCTCCAGGCGACCTATCCGCTGGCGCACGCGGCATACTTCGCCAACCCGGCGCTGCAGTTCGCGCGTAAGCCGGTACCCGCTCCGTCGACCGTCTACGTGCCCACCCGGCACGGGCTGGTCCGCGCCCTCGTCTATGCGCCGTCCACGGCCGACCGCTCCAAGGCGGCCCAGGCCGGGCAGCGTCCGCCGGTCCACCTCGTCCTGCACAGCGGGGCGTTCATCGTCCGGATGCCCGAGCAGGAGGACAACGTCGCGCGCTTCCTCGCCAGCGAGCTCGGCTGCTTCGTGCTCCTGCCGGACTACGCGACCGCCCCGGGTGCCTGCTTCCCGGTGGCCGAGCAGCAGGTCTTCGACGTCTTCCGGTGGATTCGCTCGCAGGCCACCTTGCGCGGCTGGGACGGTGCCCGGATCTCCGTGGGCGGACCGTCGGCGGGCACCAAGCTCGCCTGCAACGTCGTGCAGCAGTGCCTCGACGAGGGCATCGCCGGGCCGGTGGCGCTCACCTCCGAGTGGGGGACGGTCGACCTGTCCCGCAGCGACGCCCGCCGGCCCTCGCCGATCGCCACCCCGGTCGTCACGCCTGCCCTGCTGACCCTCGTGCGCGACTCCTACTTCGCGGGGTGTGACCTCACCGACCCGCTCGTGTCGCCCTACTACGACCATCGGCTCGATCGCTTCCCGCCGACGCTGGTCGTCACGGCCCAGCACGATGCGCTGCGCAGCGAGATGCACGAGTTCGCCGAGGCGCTGGCCGCCCAGGGGGTCGAGGTGACCTATCACGAGGTCGCTGGGGTCGACCACGGGTTCACCCACATGCTGCCGGCCGAGCCGGCCCGCGAGGCGCTCACCCTGATGGCGGCCCACCTGCATTGGGCCTATGCCGTGGCGCGGGTGCGGCACGCCGCCTGAGCGACCGCGCCACCGTCAGCCGCGGTCGCGCATCCCGTCGAAGGCGAGTGCCCATACCGCATCGGCGAGCAGCTCGACATCCTGATCCGTCTGCGGCCGGGCCCACTCGATGAGCGAGTTCACCATGCCGAAGAGCAACCGGGCGGTCACCGCAGGGTCGATGTCCGGGCGCACGGCCCCGTCGGCAGCAGCCTCCATGACGAGCTTGGCGCAGTACTGGTCGAAGGTCCGCCGCCGCTGCAGCGCCCGCCGCTCGACCTCGGTGTTGCCCCGGACCCGCAACAGCAGGGTGACGAAGGGCTTGCGCTCGACGAGGACATGCACGCTGGCCCGGATGAGGTGCTCGAGTCGAGCCACCGCGGAGCCCTCGAGGTCGCGCGAGTGGGCCATCGCATCGCCGAGCCCGTCGAGCGCGCGGCTGACGGCGAGGTCGAGCAGCTCGTCCTTGCTCGCCACGTGGTGGTAGATCGCCGACTTGGAGATCCCGAGGCGCCGGGAGAGGTCCTCCATGCTCGTGCCGTCGAAGCCCTTCTTGTTGAACACCTCGACGGTGGCTTCAAGCAGCGTGGGCAGGTCATAGCCAGGGCGTCCTCGGCGTGGGGTCGCGACGTCAGGGCCCTCGCCGTCAGTGCGTGGCATGCCGACAGTATGCTCGCGACGTGGCGCTCGTCACGAAACGAAGGTCCTGTGACGAGCATCGCGTGTCCCACGCTGTGACATCGCCTGCCTTGGGGCTGGCCGGATCGGCCCCGACCGGGCACACTTACTGAACGAACGTTCAGTGTTGTAGTTGGAGTGCCGTTCGGGCGACGACGAAGTCGCGGGTCGCCCTCGTCGTGCCAGACCCGGTATGCCGCGTGGCTGCCGGGAGTGCGTCCCGGCCGGGCCGTGCCGCCCCGGTCCTCGAGCGAAGGAGCCACATGTCCGACACACTTCCCGCCGCGCCCTACCGCGTCGACGAGCTGTCCATCGAAGACGGCCTGGACATCGCCATGTGGCGCACCCCCGGCCCGTGGGCCGTCGAGGACTCCCTCACCTCCCCGCGCCCGGACGAGGGCTACTGGGCCGTCCGCAGCGCCAACAACGCGCTCGTCGGCTACTGCGTCTTCGGCGAGAAGGCCCGTCCCCTCGGCCTGCCGGCCAAGCCCGGCACGCTCGATGTCGCCATCGGGATCGCCCCTCAGTATGCGGGCCGGCACCTGTCCCAGGCCTTCGCGAAGGCCGTCCTGGACCGCGGCCGCGAGGTCGCCGAGGACCGCAGGCTGCGCACGGCCGTCGCCGGCTGGAACGCCGTCGGGCGGCACACCACCGAGTCGGCGGGCTTCCGGCTCTCCGGCATGCACGAGGTCAAGGGCGGCGCCCAGGTGACGTCGTACTACGTCTACGAGATGTGAGTCCTTCCGTGAGTGACAGCACGACCAGCACCGCCCCCAGCCCGGCCACCAGTGCCCTCGACTCGATCGGCGCCATCGGCGTCGTCGGCGGCGGCACGATGGGCTCGGGCATCGTGCACAACCTGCTCGCCAGCGGCTTCCCCGTGGTTCTCGTCGAGGGCGACGACGCCTCGTTGACCCGGGCCGGTGGGCTGGTCCGGTCCAGCGTCCAAGGCGCGGCCGACCGGGGCAAGCTCGCCGAGGGACAGAGCGTCGAGGGGCTGCTCGCCGAGCTCACCGAGACGACCGACCGGTCGAGCCTCGCCGAGTGTGGGCTGGTCATCGAGGCGGTGCCCGAGATCCTCGAGCTCAAGCGCACGCTGCTCGCCGACATCGAGCGGCACCTGCCCGAGCAGGCCGTGCTCGCGACGAACACGAGCTCGCTGTCGCTGCGGCTGATGGCCGAGGTGCTCGAGCGTCCGGGGCGCTTCCTCGGCACCCACTTCTTCAACCCGGTGCCGGTGCAGAAGCTGCTCGAGATGATCCGCACCGACGCCACCGACGCCGATGCCCTCGCCCTGGTGCGGGCGCTCGGGGACCGGATGGGCAAGACGGTCGTCGAGGTCCGCGACTCGCCCGGCTTTGCCACCAGCCGGCTCGGGGTGCTCTCCGGCCTCGAGGCGATCCGGATGGTCGAGGAGGGGGTGGCCTCGCCCCAGGACATCGACACGGCGATGGAGCTCGGCTACCGCTATCCCATGGGCCCGTGCAAGCTCGGCGACCTCGTCGGGCATGACGTGCGCCTCGGCATCGCCGAGTACCTCGCCTCCACGCTGGGCTCGCGCTTCGAGCCACCCCAGCTGCTGCGCGACATGGTGGCCGAGGGCAAGCTCGGCAAGAAGTCGGGCCAGGGCTTCTACACGTGGTAGCCGGGGCGACCGGCCGGGGAGCACAAGGAAACCGCACTCGGATGCCGCTCACGACCATCCGTCGGGAGGGTCAGGTCACGATCATCGGCCTGGACCGCCCGGAGAAGATGAATGCGCTCGATCAGGCGCTGTGCGACGAGCTCACCGAGGTGCTGCGCGAGCTGAAGAACGAGCCGTCGGTCCTCGTCATCCACTCGACGACCCCGGGGGTCTTCGTCGCCGGCGCCGACATCGCCGAGCTCATCGAGCGCGATGCCGAGATCGGCATGCGCGGGGTCAACGCCCAGCTCTTCGAGCGTCTCGAGGAGCACCGCTGGCCGACCATCGCGGCGATCGACGGCCCGGCCCTCGGCGGCGGCTGCGAGCTGGCCCTCGCCTGCGACCTGCGGGTCGCCTCGACCCGCAGCCGGTTCGGGCAGCCCGAGCTCGGGCTCGGCATCCTCGCCGGGGCGGGCGGCAACTGGCGGCTCGCCCAGGCGGTCGGTGTGCCGACGGCGCGCCGGATGCTCTACTCCGGCGAGCTGCTGTCCGCCGAGCAGGCGCACGCCGCGGGTCTCGTCGACCGGCTCGTCGAGCCCGAGCACGTGCTCGACTCGGCGATCGAGCTGGCCCAGCGGATCGCCCGGCAGTCCTGGCGGGCGCTCGAGCTCACCAAGATCGCGATGCGGCTGCACCGTCCCGCGACGACCCTCTACGACCAGACCGCCCAGGCGCTGCTCTTCGAGAGCGCCGACAAGCGCGAGCGGATGCAGGCCTTCCTCGACGAGCGCGCCCGACGGCGCGCCGAGCGCGCGGCCGCCCGATCCGCTTCCGCCGCAACGACGTCCGACCCGGCCACCCGGCATACCGAAGGAGACCAGGCATGAGCGAGGCCCAGCACGCCGAGGAGCAGGTGCGCTATTCGGTGACCAACGGTGCCGCCGAGATCGTCCTGGACCGGCCGGCCCAGCTCAACGCGATGACCGAGCTCATGGTCGAGCAGCTGCACGACGCGCTCGGTCGGCTCGAGGCCGACGGGGCTCGGGCGCTGCTCGTGCGCGCCGAGGGCCGCGGCTTCTGCGCGGGCCGCGACATCGCCGGAGCCAAGCCGGGCGAGGAGGACGGCGGGCAGGTGCTCGCCCAGATCTTCAACCCGCTCATGCAGCGGGTCGCCGACCTCGCCATCCCCACGGTCGCCGCCGTCCAGGGCGCCTGCCTCGGCACCGGCCTGGGCCTCGCGCTCGCCTGCGATGTCGTCCTCGCCGCCGACACGGCGAAGTTCGGCAGCCCCTTCGGCAAGATCGGGGCGGTCTTCGACTCCGGCGGCCACAAGGCATTCGTCGAGCGGCTCGGCCCGGCCGTCGCCATGGACCTCATCTACTCCGGCCGCTTCCTCAGCGGCGAGGAGGCCGCACGCGCCGGGCTGGTGAGCCGCAGCGTGCCCGTCGACGAGCTGCTCGACACGGCCCGCGGCTATGTCGCGGCGCTCGCCAAGGGGCCGGTCAAGGCCTTCGGAGAGAGCAAGCGCCTCGTCCGCGAGTGCAGCGACACCCCGACGAGCCTGGCCCGGGTCCTCGATCTCGAGGCCGCCGCCCAGTCCCGCGCGTCGCAGACCCGGGACTACGTCGAGGGCTTCACCGCCTTCCTCGAGCGGCGCGAGCCGGTCTTCACCGGCGAGTAGGAGGAGCCACCCGTGCCGATGCTCGACCGGCCGGGTGCCCAGATCTGGTGGGAGTCGCGCGGGACCGGCAGTCCCGTCCTGCTCATCCAGGGACTGGGACACCCCTCCGACGCCGCCTGGCGGATCCTGCCCGCGCTGCTCACGTGGCATACCCTCGTCCTCACCGACAACCGGGGGGTCGGCCTGTCCGAGGTGCCCCGCGCGCGGTTCACCATC
>DAOTIG010000049.1:0-21558 GCA_035448065.1 Dermatophilaceae bacterium | reverse complement strand
GCTGGGCCTATGCCCTTGGCATGCTCTTCGAGCTGCTGCAGGAGTCGGCCTTCCGCGACGCGGTGGGCACCCAGCAGTTCCGCCGTCGGGTCCGTCGGATCGCCGAGCCCTTCGTCATCCTCAGCGGCTTCGGCCACGCGGGCCGGCTGGTGTCCCGCGGTCTGGACGAGGCGGGCGTGCCGTTCGTCGTCGTCGACGGGCAGCGCTCGCGAATCGACGTGCTCACCGCCGACCAGCTCGAGCTCGACCCGCCCGGCATCCACGGCGATCTCAGCGACCCGACCCTGCTCGGCCTGGCCGGCCTCGGCCACCCCGATTGCGAGGGTGTCATCGCGCTCACCGACGACAACGACGTCAACCTCGCGACGGTCATGGCCGTGCACCTGCTGCGCCCGGAGGTGCCGGTCATCGCGCGGTGCACCGACCCGCACATCGAGGAGCGGATGCACGAGTTCGCGGCGACCGCCGTGATCAACCCCTACGACCGCTTCGGCGGCTACCTCCTCGTCGCCCTGCAGCGGCCTGCCACCTATCAGCTCGTCACCTGGCTGATGAGCCCGCTCGGCTCCCCCCTGCCCGAGCCGCGCAGCGGGCTGGCCGCCGGCCGCTGGATGGTGTGCGCCGAGGGCGACTTCGGACGTGAGATCGTCAATGACCTGACCCGCGCCGGGCTCGACGTCACCGCCGTCGACCCCGCCGACGGCGACCCCGACCTCGCCGGCTTCGACGGCTTCATCGCCGGCACCGAGCGGGACGCCGTGAACATCGCGCTCGCCATGCACGCCCGCCTCGACAACCCGCACATCTATCTCGTCGTGCGGATCAAGCAGCACACCAACGCGCCCCTGCTCACGGCGCTCGACGTCGACTTCGTCTTCATGCCGACCGACCTGGTCTCCCGTGAGATCCTCGCGCGCGTCGTCACTCCGACCTTCTGGTCCTTCGTCGAGCACACCCTCGAGCAGCCCGAGGAGTGGGCCGAGCAGCTGCTCGCTCGGCTCACCGAGCACTGCGGCACCCGGACGCCGGACCGATCCCGCGTCGAGATCAGCGCCAAGGGAGCCCCCGCCGTGCATCGTCGGCTGCTCGCCGGCGAGGCATTCACCCTGCACGACCTGATGCGCGACCCCGACGATCGCGATCGGACGCTCTCGGTCGTGCCGTTGCTGTTGCTGCGCGAAGGCGGCACCCGGTTCAGCCCGACGCTGGGCATCGAGCTGCAGGTTGGCGACGTCATCCTCTTCGCCGGGCGTCCCCGAGCCCACGGCGAGATGGCGGCGACGCTCGAGCAGGACACCGTCGCCCACTACCTGGCCACGGGCGAGCAGCTGCGCACCACCTGGCTCTGGCGGCGCTTCTCCCGCCGCTCCGGTGCCCTTCCCGCCGCGCCCTAAGGGTCCAGAAATCCCCTCAGGACCCGGGGGTGCCGGGCATCGTCGGGCAGCCCGCAGCCGAGTGAGCGCCTGGCGGCTCACGTCGCGTCCTTCGGACCGACCTCACGCCCCGTCTCGGACGTGGCAGAAGGTCACCCCCCGGTCGATCAGCTGCGGCAGCGCGAGGGCATAGCCGGCGGCGGTCTGGTGGGTGGGTTGGTTGAGGTGGCTGATGACGACGTCGCCCGGCCGCACCGCGCGCAGCGCGTCGACGATCTGCCCAGCGCTGAAGGTCGCTCCCGCGTCGCCGTTGACCGCGAAGCCGAGGAACGGCATACCCATCGCGGCACACACCGCGACCCCGACCTCGTCGGAGTAGGCCGTGCCAGACCGGAAAGGAAAGTAGCCCAGACACAGGCCGAGGCGCCATCCGCTCGGGGGGTCGGATGGCGCCTCGGATCTCCCTCAGGTCGACTGGCCACTCGCTCGGGGGGTCGAGAAGCCCTTCGACTGGTGTCGCTGCGTGGCCCGCTCGGGGGTTCGGGCTGTGCCGTCGACACCCCCTCTATCGGGCGGGCGGGGCAGGCGTTACAGCCCTGGCCGAAGAATCTTCCGGCCGCGGGCAAAGGCGGGTTCGAAAGGCCCGGACACAAGGCGAGGCGCCTTCCGCTCGGGGGTTCGGAAGGCGCCTCGTCCTTGATGTGTCGAAGGGCCACTCACTCGGGGGGTGGAGAAGCCCTTCGGCACTCTCATGTCCAGCAGCTCGCTCGGGGGTTCGAGCCGTTGTCCATGACGTCTCTTACATCGACCAGTGTGCTGGGTCGTTACGCCCGATGTGACCCGGGTTTTCCCTGGATGACCGCTTGCATTGGACGATCTGTCCGACCGGATGGTGTCCGATCAGCCGGTCGGCCGAGTCGGTATGCCGCGCGCGAAGGCGGGCGAATGTCACCGGACACACACCGAGGCGCCTTCCGTTCGGGGGGTCGGAAGGCGCCTCGGGTGTACCTGTCGACGGGCCACCCGTTCGGGGGTGAGGGAAGCCGGTCGGCATTCACTTCGTCGTCGGGCCCGGCTCGGGGGTTACCGCACGCGGCAACGTCCCTACTGTGGGGTAGCCCCGGCAAAGTTGCAAGTTCAACCATCGAAATTTCGCATCGCGAGACAGATCGTCTCGGCGTGTCCGACCTGTCCGGATTGTTCCGGAGTCATCGGGCGCTCCTGGCGCGCCGGGACCCTACTCGCCGGATCGGACGAGCTCCAGCACGGCCTCCGGCGCCTCGACATGCGGGTTGTGCCCCACCCCCGCGAGGGTGAGGTGCGGCGGCATACCCGTCTGGGCGGCCAGCTCGACGAGATCCTCGGCCGTGCACATCGGGTCGAGCTCGCCGCGGGCCAGCCGCACCGGTGCTCGCGCTGCCGCGAGCAGCCCGACCATGTCCGGCGCGCCCCCGCCGGTCGTCGCCGGGTCGACGGTCGTGCGCCACCCGCCGTCGACCGGCTCGACGCCCGCCCCGATGGCCGGATGGTCGGTCGGCACGACATCCCACAACCCGGCCACCTTCGCGAAGCGCTCGGCCGCGGCGGCATGCGTCTCGAACCACGCGTGCGGCTTCACCGCCAGCGCGGCGGCCCGAGCCCCGTCCTGCTCGCTCCAGGCCACCTTCACCCCGACGGCGGTGACCTCGGTGATGTCCAGCCCGAACCACCCGGTCGCCAGGGTGAGCGCGACGACGCCGCCGAAGGAGTGGCCCAGCACGGCATACCGGAGCGAGCGATCGAGCGGCTCCGCCACCGCCGCCGCCACCTCGCCGAAGGAGTAGTGCGCCAGCCGCGGCCCGCCGGCATGGCCGGGCAGGTCGGGCGCCACGACGACCCGCTCGGGATCGCGCTGGCGCAGCAGCCGGATCAGGCCGTCCCAAACGTGGGCGTTGGCGCCCAGGCCGTGCAGCAACAGGAGCGCAGGCTCACTCATGCTCGGATGCTATTGACCGGTCAGCGCGACGACGAGACCGGCTCTCCGGTATGCCGCCCGCCCCGACCCGTCCACCATTAGCCTCTCGAGGGTGACCGAGCCCGCCCACGAGCCGCTGCCGGCCCGGGTGCGCCGCGGCTATGCGCTCGGCAGCATCGCGACCGGCGCGTTCGGCACGGTGCCCGGGCTCATGCTGCTGCCGTATCTCACCGAGCGGCTCGGCGTGCCGGCCGCACTCGCCGGCGTCGTCGTCTTCGCCCCCAAGGCGTGGGACGTCGTGCTCAACCCGATCGCCGGCGGGATCAGCGACCGCAGCCGGCATCCGGCAGGGCCTCGGCGCCCCTTCCTGCTGCGCGCCGGCCTCGCCCTCGCGGCCTCCTTCGCCCTCCTCTTCGCCGGCCCGGCCGCCCCGATGGCCCTCGCGACCGCCTGGGTCGCCGTCCTCTTCCTCGCCTGCGCGACTGCCTACGCCTTCTTCCAGGTGCCCTACGTCGCGATGCCGGCCGAGCTCACCGACAGCCCGGCCGAGCGCACCTCGCTGATGACCTGGCGGGTGGCGGTCCTCGCGCTCGCGATCCTCGTCAGCGGCGGGCTCGCGCCGATGATCCGCACCGCCGTCGGACCCGAGCGGGGGTATGCCGCGGTCGGCCTCTTCGTCGCCGTGCTGCTCGCGCTCGGCTCGCTCGGCGCCTGGTGGGGGACCCGGGGTGCGCCCACCCGGCTGGGCGGGGCGGCCGCGGGGGGCCTGCGCGAGCAGCTCGGGCTCGTCGCCGCCGACCGCAGCTTCCGGGCCCTGCTCGGCACCTTCGTCGTCCAGGCGCTCGCGACCGGGGCGATGCTCGCCGGTGTCGACTATCTCGCTCGTCAGGTGTTGCGCGACCCAGGCGCGAGCACGCTGCTCTTCGTCTGCTTCGTGGCCCCGGCCATCGTCTGCACTCCGTTGTGGGAGAAGGTCGCTCGTGCGCTCGGCAAGCAGGGCGGGTATGCCGCGGCGAGCCTCGTGCTCGCCGTGGGAGCGCTCGCGACGGTCGGGGCCCGGGCGCTGCCGGCGGCGGTCGTCTACGCGGCGGTGGCGGTCGTCGGGGTCGGCTACGCCGGGGCGCAGATGCTGCCGATGGCGATGCTGCCCGACGTCGCCGCCGCCGACGCGGCCCGCTCCGGCCGCAACCGGGTCGGGGTCTACACCGGCGTGTGGACCGCGGGCGAGACCCTCGGCCTGGCGCTCGGGCCGTTCCTCTACGGGCTCGTGCTGGCCGCAGGCGGCTATCGCTCCTCGACCGACTCGGCTGCGGTGCAGCCTGATTCGGCTCTCACCGCCATCGTGCTCGGCTTCTCCGTGCTGCCCGGCCTGCTCGTGATCGGCTCACTGCTCCTGCTGCGCGGCTACCATCGGGAGACGCGATGACCCTGTCCGAGGCGCCCCTGTCGCTCGATGAGATCCGGGCGCGCCTGGTGGCGCTGCGCGATCGCGACCTCCCGGTGCACGGCGGGCGCACCCTCGCCTACGTCTACGACAGTGGCCGGCCCGACGTCGACGCCCTCGCAAGCGAGGCGCTCGCGGCATACGGGGGAACGAACGGCCTTGATCCCACGGCCTTTCCGTCTCTCGCGGTGATGGAGCGCGACCTCGTTCGCTTCGCCGCGAGACTGCTCGGCGCATCCGACGCCGCCGGCACGGTCACCTCGGGCGGCACGGAGTCCTGCCTGCTCGCGGTGTATGCCGCCCGCGAGGCCTGGCGCGCCGGTGACCCTGATCGACGCGGGCAGACGGACAGAACGACCCGGCCGCGGATCGTCGCGCCCACCTCGGTGCACGCCGCCTTCCACAAGGCGGCCCACCTCTTCGGCCTCGAGCTCGTGCTCGTCGACGTCGACCCGGTGACCCAGCGGGCCGACACCGCAGCGATGGGCGACGCGCTCGACGACGACACCGCCCTCGTCGTGGTGTCGGCGCCGTCCTACCCGCACGGTGTCGTCGACGACGTCACGCCGATCGCGGCAGCGGCGGCAGCGCGGGGCATCAGGGTGCACGTCGACGCCTGCATCGGCGGCTGGGTCCTGCCGTTCCTGAGCGAATCCGACTGTCCGGCATGGGATCTCACCGTGCCCGGCGTCACCAGCATCTCGGTCGACCTGCACAAGTACGGCTACGCGTCCAAGGGCGTCTCGCTGCTGCTGCACCGGACCGCCGAGCTGCGCCGCCCCCAGGTCTGGGCGACCGCCGCCTGGCCCGGCTATGCCGTCGTCAACCCCACCCTGCAGTCGACCCGCTCGGGCGGGCCGCTCGCGGCAGCGTGGGCGGTCGTCGCGGCACTCGGCGTCGAGGGCTTCGCCGAGCTGGCCCGGCAGGCGCGCGCCGTCACCCTCGCGGTGGCGGGCTCGGTGCGGGAGGGCGGCATACCGGGGCTGCGCGTGCTCGTCGAGCCCGACTCGAGCC
Organism: Dermatophilaceae bacterium; assembly: GCA_035448065.1. GTDB lineage: Bacteria > Actinomycetota > Actinomycetes > Actinomycetales > Dermatophilaceae > Phosphoribacter. The sequence goes on along the minus strand of DAOTIG010000049.1, from coordinate 15,773 downwards.
TGCTCGCGCTGACCACCGACGAGTCCGCCGACGTCTACACCGTCGCCGACGAGCTGCTCGAGCGGGGCTGGTACGCCCAGCCGCAGCTGCCCTATCGGGACACCCCCGCGACGCTGCACCTCACCCTGTCGGCGGCGACCGCGCGGCATACCGACGAGCTGCTCGCGGCGCTGCGCGAGGCGACCACCGCGGCCCGCGCAGCCGGCCCGTGCGCCGTCGACCCCGCCCTCGGCGCGGCGCTCGCCGGCCTCGACCCGGCGCACCTCGACGCCCGCGGCCTCGACGGACTCCTCGCTGCGGCCGGGCTGTCCGGCGTCGGCGACGGGGGCTCCGTCGAGCTGCCGAGCCGGATGGCCCCGATCCACACCCTGCTCGCCCAGTGCCCACCCGCGGTGCGCGAGGCCCTGCTCACCGCAGTCCTCGAACGGCTCTGAGCCGGGTCTGAGCGGCGCGGCCGACGACGAGCTCGCCGTCGGCTCAGCGCTGGGGGGGCGACTCGGCCTTCACGGCATACACCGGGCAGGTGGCCTCGAGCAGGATGCGTTGGGCGGCGCTGCCGAGGATGAGCTTGCCGAGCGGGCTGCGTCGGCGCAGCCCGATGACGATGAGCCGGGCGTCGTGCGTCGTGGCCAGGTCGAGCACCTGCTCGGCGACATCGGAGGAGCCGAGGTCCTGGATCAGCTGGTGCTCGATCCCCGCAGCGGTGATCTCGCCCTCGACGAGGTCCCACCCGTTCCCGCGAGGGCTGGACTCACCCCATCGGGCGTCGCCGCGGCTCGCGTTGACGACGAGCAGCCGCGCCCCACGGAGCCGGGCCTGTTCGATGGCCGCCGTGAGGGCGGCCCTGCCCTCCGGAGTCGGGATGTACCCCACGACGACGACCATGGCGTCATCGTTGCATGTGGACACGCGCGTCGGACCCTTCGGCCACGCCCTAGAGTCGTGCACTTACCGCGAGGGATCCGACAGGAAGGGGCTGGCCCCCGATGGGCTACGGCGACTACGAGCTGGACACGACCCGACGAGACGCGCCGATCCGCATCGGCTCTCGGGGTCGAGCCGTCCTCGCCAACCCGATGACCAATCGTGGCACCGCCTTCACCGTCCAGGAGCGGCGCTACCTCGGGCTCGTCGGGCTGATGCCGAGCGAGGTCACCTCGATGAGCAACCAGGTCCGCAGGGTCTACCAGCAGTACCAGTCGGCGCGCACGCCCTTCGCCAAGCACCACTACCTCGCCGGCCTGCGCGACCGCAACGAGGTCCTCTTCTACCGGCTGCTCGCCGACCACATCGAGGAGATGCTGCCGATCATCTACACGCCGACCATCGGCGAGGTGATCGAGCGCTTCTCGGTCGAGTACAACCGGCCGCGCGGGGTCTTCCTGTCGATCGACCGGCCCGAGGACATCGAGCAGTCGCTGCTCGACTACGGGCTGGGCTCCGACGACGTCGACCTCATCGTCGCCACCGACAGCGAGGGCATCCTCGGCATCGGCGACCAGGGGATCGGCGGCATCGAGATCGCCATCGGCAAGCTGTCGGTCTACACGGCAGCGGCCGGTATCCACCCGCGTCGGGTCATCCCGGTCGTCCTCGACGTCGGCACCGACAACCTCGGCCTGCTCAACTCCGACCTCTACCTCGGCGAGCGGCACGCCCGGGTTCGCGGCGAGCGCTATGACGCCTTCATCGACGCCTACGTTGAGACGGCCTCGCGGCTCTTCCCCAAGGCGATGCTGCACTGGGAGGACTTCGGTGCGGGCAACGCGCACCGCATCCTGGAGAAGTACCGGCATACCCACTGCACCTTCAACGACGACATCCAGGGCACCGCCGCGGTCGCGCTCGCCGCGGTCCTCGCCGGCGTCAACATCACCGGCATGCCGCTGCGCGAGCACCGCATCGTCGTCTTCGGCGGCGGGACGGCGGGCGTCGGGATCGCCGACCTGCTGCGCGACGAGCTGGTCCGCGCCGGGCTCGCCGAGCAGGAGGCCTACGAGCGGTTCTACGTGCTCGGCTCGCGGGGGCTCTTCGTCGACGACCAGCAGCACCTGCGCGACTTCCAGCGAGCCTACGCGCGCCCGGCCGCCGAGGTCGCCGACTGGACCCGGTCGGGCACGGCGCGGCAGGGGATCACCCTGGCCGACACCGTCCACCACGCCCACCCGACCATCCTCATCGGCACGTCGACCGTCGGGGGAGCGTTCAGCAAGGCGATCGTCCAGGAGATGGCCGCGCACACCGACCGGCCGATCATCATGCCGCTGTCCAACCCCACCTCACGCGCCGAGGCGACGCCGTCGGACGTCATCGAGTGGACCCAGGGGCGGGCCCTCATCGCGACCGGCTCGCCCTTCGACCCGGTCGACTACCGCGAGGTCCGGCACTTCATCGCGCAGGCCAACAATGCGCTGATCTTCCCCGGGCTCGGGCTCGGCGTCGCGGCCAGCGACGCGTCCCGGGTCACCGACCGGATGATCGCCGCTGCCGCCGAGGCGCTCGCGGCGCGGGTCAACGCCTATCGCCCCGGCGCCTCCCTGCTGCCGTCGATGAGCGAGCTACGGCCGGTGTCGGCGCACGTCGCGCTCGCGGTGGCGGCGGCGGCGGCCGAGGAGGGCGTGGCCCGGCGCCCGCTGCGCGAGCCGATCAACGACATCTACAGCCGGATGTGGCAGCCCGAGTACCCGCGCGTCGAGGTCGTCTGACGAGGTTTATCGGGTGACCCGATACATGGGCGCTTGACCCGAGGAAGGTTCTCGGGTCGAGTGCATGTTTCTCGGGTCAGCCCCAGCGCAGTGGAGTTCTGGGTGCAGTTTGGGAGTCTGGGTGCAGTGCTGGGGGTCAGAGCCCCCGCACCTTCACCCAGAAGCCGATCCTGCACCCAGAAAGCCGCTTGCCACCAGCTGAGCGGCTGGCGGCATACCGGATCGCAGACAGGACCTCGGTCGGGTTGCGCGCGAGGGGCGCAGCCGCTTGCATGGGGCGAAACGGCCTGCTCCCGTGGCCGACGCGTCAGGAAGGCGACCCCATGGCCCTCTCGATCGACTCCGGCCCGACCGACGTCCCACTCCTCCTCCAGACGATCGGCGACAACCTCGACGCGACGGCCGCCCGGTGGCCGGACCGCGAGGCGATGGTCGACTGTGCGCAGGACAAGCGCTGGACGTATGCCGCCTTCGTCGCCGATGTCGACCGGCTCGCTCGTGGGCTCATCGGCAAGGGCGTCGTCAAGGGCGACCGGGTCGGCATCTGGGCGCCGAACTGCGGCGAGTGGACCCTCGTCCAGTACGCCACCGCGAAGATCGGCGCGATCCTCGTCAACATCAACCCGGCCTACCGCACCCACGAGCTGCAGTACGTGCTCAACCAGTCCGGCATCTCGATGCTCGTCGCGGCCCCGTCCTTCAAGACCTCCGACTACGCCGGGATGATCGAGCAGGTCCGCGACGAGGTGCCCACCCTCACCCAGGTCGTGCTCATCGGCCGCGAGTCGTGGGACGAGCTATGGGCCGCCGCAGACGGCGTGGCCGAGGAGACGCTGCGCGGCATCCAGCAGTCACTGCAGCCGGACGACCCGATCAACATCCAATACACCTCGGGCACAACGGGATTCCCCAAGGGTGCGACCCTCAGCCACGTCAACATCCTCAACAACGGCTACTTCGTCGGCGAGCTGTGCCGCTACACCGAGGCCGACCGGATCTGCATCCCGGTGCCCTTCTACCACTGCTTCGGCATGGTCATGGGCAACCTCGCGGCCACCTCGCACGGCGCGTGCATGGTCATCCCGGCGCCCGGCTTCGACCCCGCGCTCACCCTGCAGGCGTGCCAGGACGAGAAGGCGACCAGCCTCTACGGCGTGCCGACGATGTTCATCGCCGAGTGGGCGCTGCCGAACATCGACGACTACGACCTGTCCAGCCTGCGCACCGGCATCATGGCCGGCTCGCCGTGCCCCGCCTCGATGATGACCAAGCTCATCGAGGCCGGCATCGACGAGATGACGATCTGCTACGGCATGACCGAGACCTCGCCGGTGTCGACCCAGACCCGCACCGACGACACCTTCGACCGCAAGGTCTACACGGTCGGCCCGGTGCACCCGCACCTGCAGATCGCCATCGTCGACCCGTCGACCGGTGAGCCGGTCGAGCGCGGCACGTCCGGCGAGTTCGTCACCAAAGGCTACTCGGTGATGCTCGGGTACTGGAACCAGCCGGACAAGACCGCCGAGGCGATCGTCGACGGCTGGATGCACACCGGCGATCTCGGGGTGATGGACGAGGACGGCTTCGTGCAGATCACCGGCCGGATCAAGGACATGGTCATTCGCGGCGGCGAGAACATCTACCCCCGCGAGATCGAGGAATTCCTCTACACCCACCCCGACATCGTCGACGCACAGGTCATCGGCGTCCCGGACCCGAAGTACGGCGAGGAGCTGTGCGCGTGGATCCGAATGAAGCCCGGCGCCGAGCCGCTCACCGCCCCCGCGATCCGCGAGTTCGCGACCGGCAAGCTCGCGCACTACAAGATCCCGCGCTACGTCGAGATCGTCGAGGAGTTCCCGATGACGGTCACCGGCAAGGTGCGCAAGGTCGAGATGCGCGAGCAGTCCGCGGCCCGGCTCGGCCTGCTCGGCTGACAGCGCTTGCATCGGTATGCCGCGTCGGCGCGGCAGAGCGTGCCGGCGGGTGGGTGGGCATCCGGGATCGGAGCATCGCCGTTCGGGAATGTCCGCGCTGACCTGCGGGTAAGGTGCGACCACGGGGCGCCGCCCCGACCGTCTCCCAAGTGAAGGTCATGCCCGACAATCTCCTCGTCCTCGGTCTGGCGATCCTCGTCCTGGCGATCGCCATCGCGGTGTTGTTGCGCGCCCTGCAGCGCAGCGGGGCAGCCGTGCCGGCGGCCGGGGACCCGGTGCCGGAGGCGTCGGGCGCGCGGTCGGGCGGGGCATCGGCCGCGGCGTTGGACGCGGCATCGGAGCGGTCGGGGCGCCCGCGCCCGGACCACCAGCGGACGAGCACGTGATCGCGGTGGTGAGCGGGCGGCATACCGACGACAAGGCCGAAAAACTCGCCCGATATCGGCGATCCGGACGATTCGCACGGCGACCAGACGGTCGATACTGCTGTCGAGGTCCGCGCGCCATCCCCCGATGCGCTGACTGAGCTTGACCAACAAGAAAGGGTCCATGGTGGACATCAACGACCGCTTCCCCGGACGTTCCGACGACGCGAGCGGCTGGAGCGCCGAGAACGCGGTGATCGGCATGGGCGCGAGCGGTGCTCGACCGGCCAATCCCTACGCAGAGAACCCGTATGCCGCGTCGGCGCCGATCGCGCCCCCGCCGCTGCCCGAGGAGGTTCTCGCCGAGGCCGAGGCTGCCGGGCAGCTGCCGGACGAGGAAGCTGAGGTCGCGGAGGTCGACTCCGTCGAGACGGGCACAGAGGTCGAGGCCGAGCTTGAGCCGGCCGAGGTCGGCGAGGTCGAGGACCGCGGCACGCTCGAGGAGCCGGTCGAGCTGGAGGCTCCGGCCGTGCAGGCCTTCGAGGCTGCCGGGCTGACCGAGGACGTCGAGTCGGTGGACGGGGATGCCGCCGATGAGGAGTCCGACGACCGGGGCTGGCTGGCCAAGGGCGCCGCCGCCGCAGGGGCCGTCACCACGGGGCTCGCCGGCTGGATCCGGCGCCACGACGACGAGCCCGCCCACGCAGAGCCGAGCGCCGAGGTCGCGGAGCACCCCGAGGTCGCAGAGCACCCCGAGCACCTCGAGATCGCGGAGCACGCCGAGGGCGCCGAGGTCGCCGAGGCCAGCGACGTCGCCGAGGCCAGCGACGTCGCCGAGGAGGCTGCCGAGAGCGTCGCTGCGGCAGTGCCGGACGTCGAGGTCGAGCACACGGGCGCTGACAGCTACGCCGCGCGCCTCAGTGCCTTGGCCGCAGAGTCGGATGAGCGTCCCGACGCTGTCATTGCCGCCGACGGTACCGAGGCGACGGGTGAGCTGTCCGCGGACGACGCGGGGAGCGTGGTGTCCGAGCCGGCGTTCGACGAGGCTCCCGCCCCTGTCGCGTGGGCCAACGACGACGCCCCCGTCGGCAACGCCGACGACGAGCTCGCTGCGGAGGGGCAGTTCGCCACGGGCCTCGAGGTGGCGGCCGAGGACGAGTCGGCCGAGGACGAGTCGGCCGAGGATGAGCTGACCGGAGATGACCCGACCGCCGAGGCCGACCACGTCGTCGGTGACGAGCCGGCGGAGGACGAGCCGGTTGCTGGGGATGACGAGCCGGCGGAGGACGAGCCGGTCGCTGCGGATGACGAGCCGGCCGCGGACGAGGAGCTGGCTGTCGACGAGGCGCGTGCTGCTGACGAGGGGATGGTCGCATCGTCGGTGGCGGCGCAGGCCGACCACGCCGTCGGCGCCGAGCCGGTCGAGGACGAGCCGTTGGCCGAGGCCGACGACGTTGCCGCCGAGGACGACGACGTTGTCGCCGAGGGACAGTTGGCCGTCGATGAGGAGGCCGCCGAGCGGACCGATCCGGCCGAGACCGCCGAGGACGACGCGACCGCTGCCCCGGTGAGTGTCCCGCCGTCGGCATGGACGCCCGGATGGTCGCTGCCGGGGGCGACCCTGCCGTCCGCAGCGGCGGGTGTCGGCATTGCCGGCCTCGGCGCGGCGGCGGCTGCCGCGGCATCCGACTCCTCGCCTGCTGAGGCTGAGCCGGTGGAGACCGCGGGCCCCGAGTCGCTGGCGCCGGTGAGCGCCGAGCGCGACATCCAGCCGGTCGACTGGCGGTCGGAGTGGACCGCTGCCCGCGAGGAGCACGAGGCCGCCCAGGCCGGTGCGGTCGGCGCCGAGCCTGAGTTGACTCACGAGGTCGAGGAGGCGGAGGCCGACGTCGAGCCGCGCCCGGCCGTCGAGGCGGAGGCGCTCCCGGAGCCGGACCTCGCGGCGGAGAGCCATGATGACGCCGTTGAGCCCGGAGCTGGCTACGACCACGAAGGTCCGTTGCCGGTCAGCGAGCTGCCCACCGCTGCCGCAGTCGGGTATGCCGCCTCGACGGCCTCCGAGGAGGCCGGCGCCGACTCGGCGTTCGTCGACGACTCAGTCACTGGTGGTAGGGCTGATGAGGTCGAGGAGCCGGCCGCGGACGAGCCGACCATCGATGACGAGCCGAGCATCGACGACGCCGACCCCTTCCGCGCCGCGGTAGCGGAGTTGCGTGCCGAGACGGCCGATGACGAGGCCGACGACGCCGCCGAGGTCCACGTCGATGACGAGAACGGGACTGCCGTCGAGGTCGAGGACGACCTTGCCACTGATGACGAAGACGGCCCCGCGGTTGATGACGCTGACGAGCTGGACTCGCCGGCGGCGAGCCACGTCATGTCGCCTCCGGCGGTGGCGCCCGCGGGATACGAGCACAGCGTTCCGGTCGACGTCCCGCCGGTCCCGCTGTCGGTGATCGTCGGCGACGGCGCAGCGCAGTCGGAGCAGAGCGCCGAGGCGTTCCCGGTCGCTGGCGAGGTCGAGCACCCCGCCGTGGTCGAGGCGGAGGAGGTCGAGCACCCTGCCGTGGTCGAGGCGGACGAGGTCGAGCACGTCGTCCCCGTCGAGGCTGGGGTCGGTGGCCAGGCTGACGTCGCTGAGGCTGGCGTTGACGAGCTTGAGCCCACGGATGTCGAAGACACGGATGCCGAGGCGGCTGACGAGGTCGAGCTCATCGACGCGGACGAGTCGAGCCTGGTTGGCGAGGCTGACGTTGCTGAGGCAGAAGGTGCCGAGGCCGACGAGGTGCCGTCCGCGACAGAGCCAGTCGAGGCGCCCGTCTCCTGGACGACGGGAGCTGCCGCTGCGGCAGGCGTGGGCGCGCTGGGCGCGATGACCTGGGCCGCTGGCCGCGATGACGAGCCAGCAGTGTCAGGTCATGCCGACGACGCTGCGACGGACGTCTCTGTCGACGACCTGGCAACGACGGTTCAATCCGACGACCGTGTGGTTGACGAGGCTCACGAGGTCGACGGCGAGGGGCCGTCGGCCAGCGAGGACACTGGGGACGACGAGGCTGAGAGCGCGGCCGATGAGGCCGAGAGCGCGGACGCCGAGGTCAGCACCGAGGGCGACCGTGACGTGGTTGCTGAGGTCGCGGACGGCGATGACGCAGAGGTCGGCACCGAGGGCGACGACCGTGACGTGGTCGCTGAGGTCGCGGACCGCGATGACGCAGAGGTCAGCATCGACAACGACGTCGACGTGGTGCCCGAGACCGTCGAGAGTGCGGACGCCGAGGTCGGCACCGGGGACGACGACATCGACGCCGTCGAGGTCACCGCCGATGACGTGGCAGCGGTCGACTCGGGCGACGCCCAAGACCGCTATCGCGCCGCGCTGAGTGAGCTGGCGGCCGAGAGCGACGAGCGCGCCCGTGAGCACGAGCCGGATGCGGACGAGCCGGCTGAGGCGGCCGACGACTCTTCCGGGTCCGACGAGGCCGATGTCGAGTCGGTCATCGAGGAGCCGGCGCTGGTAGTCGACGCAGACCAGGCGGAGCCGAGTGTCGGCGACAACAAGCCGGAGGTCGAGGAGGACGCCGAGACGGGTGCCGACGAGGACGCCGAGACCGTCGTCGACGAGGAGGCTGGCGCGGTTGAGCCGATGCCTAGCTCCGCGTCGATCCTGGCCGGCACGGCGCTGGCTCCCGAGCGGACGGCTGACTTCGCTCGCGAGGCAGGCTGGGAGCGCGGCTCGCTGGACGCTCCGATGACGCCGATCGCGGTCGACGAAACGGCCTCGGTCGAGTCCGAGGACGCCGGGGACATGGCGGCCGACGAGGCCACAGCCGAAGCTGACGGCGAGGTCGACGAGGTCGAGACTGCCGACGAGGCTGAGGCCGACGAGGCCGACGCTGAGGCAGTTGAGCCGGAGACCGAGGAGGGAGCCGAGCCCGAGGCCGACGTGGCCACGGACGAGGCCGTTCAGCCCGAGACCGAGGACGCCTCGGACGACGACGCAGTCGAGGCGGACGCCACGGACGTCACGGACGAGGCCGGCGACGAGGCAGCGGCTCCGGCCGAAGACGCCGAGCCGACCGACGCCGAGCCGACCGACGCCGAGGTGTCCACGGATGCGGCGGGCCAGGCGGCATACGAGACCGACGGCACGGGCCTCGAGCCCGAGCCGACGCCGGAGCCGGAGCACCGCGATGTCTCCGACCTGCGCGAGGTTCGCGACGGCGGCTTCGGGTGGGGCTCGGCGGCTCCGCTGGCCGACGGGGCGATGCCCCTCGGCCACCCGGTCAAGGCCAGCCGGCAGTGGATGAAGTACCGCAACCCGGGTGACCCGTGGTACGACCAGATCACCGCCGACGTCTGGTTCGTCGACGCGGCCACCGCCGAGCGGGCCGGCTTCAGCCACAACTGAGCCGGACGACCGAAGGGCCCCTCCGCGAGGAGGGGCCCTTCGTCGTTGCTGCCGGCGAGCGCCGGTCGTGCAGGTTGCGTGGGTTGAGCGCGATCAGTCAGTCCTGGTCCGCGGACACGTAGTGCAGCTCGGCGTCCGGACGGGCCAGGAAGTCCTCGACCTGGGTGATGACAACGGTCAGTGCGAGCACAGCGATCACCGACAGCGAGTAGGACGCGATGAGAGTGCCGGTGAGCGAGGCGAAGCCCGGGCCTGGCGTGAACATCGCGTTGTCCCGGATGACGGCGGCATTCGGCGCGATCGCGGCGCTGAGTCGCAGGATGAGTGAGCCGAGCAGCGCGAACCACCAGATCGACACGCTCAACGGCGTGCGCAGCGAGCCCCGCTCGGCGCGGAACGCGAGCTCAGGCCGGCTGGCGTGCCACAGGTCCTTCATCGACTGGGCCGGCCACCACAGCTGAACGACAGGGATGATGCCGGACAGCGCGGCCAGCCAGACCGGGCGGCGCAGCAGCCGCTGATTGACCCGGGGGTGCCGACAGCGCAGCACGAACCACACGAGGGTCAGCGCGCTCCCGACGGCGAGGGCGATGTCGTGGGTCAGGCTGACCAGCCCGGCCGAGACGACGGCATGGGCGACCTCGTCGATGTTCTCGCTCGAGGAGCGCGACTTGAGCGCGGCGACGACGAGCAACAGGGCGAAGATCATGGCGACGCCGGCGGCCCCGGCCACCAGCAGGAACAGCTGGGTGAGCACCGGCACCCGCTTGGTCGGCGTCGGCAGCTCGTCGCGGTAGACCCGCAGGCTGCTGGTCTGCTCGTCCAGGACGCGGGTCCGGTTCGTCCAGTGCAGCCCGTCCCAATAGCGCTCGGCCAGCCGGTTGCCGGGGTCTGGCAGCCAGCCCTCGGGTGCACCCACCGGGAAGGCGTCCAGGGCCACTCGTCCGGGCTCGTCGTCGGGCAGGGTGTCCAGCGTCGTCGCCGTCGTCGCCGTCGCCGTCGTCGCGGGCGGCTCCGGGTGTGGCTGGTATGCCGCGGGCGGCTGCGGGTGGTAGCCCGCCGGGTGGTACGGGGACTGCGGCCAGTGCGCGGGAGCGGGCCCCACGGGCTGGGCGGCGGAGACCGTGGCCAACACCGGGGTGGGCGCCACCGGCGCTGGGGCGAGCACCGGCGCTGGGGCGAGCTGAGGTCCCTCGGCAGGCCCGTCCAGTCCGTGCGTCGGATCCGGGGCAGGCGCCGCCGATCGCCGAGTGGTCATCCGGCGCACCGTGCCGAGCACGCCGCTGCCACCCCGCTGCTTCTCGGCCGCGCGCTCCAGCTCGCGGCGCTGGGCGCGGGTCAGGGCGGCCTCGGGGCCGACCGGGCTGTCGAGAGTCTGCTCAGACATGGGTCCTCGTCGAGGTCTCGTAGGGTTCCGGAACTGCGTCCGGAATCCGCAGGTGCTCTTCGACCTGGGTGACGGTGAGAATGAGGCCCCACGCCGACACGGCGATGAGCAGCGGGCCGAGGACCGAGCCGACCTGCACCGCGGTGACGACGAGCTGGGTCTGGTCGCCGAAGGTGGCCCGCAGGTCGGTGCCGCTGCGCAGGACTGCCAGCATGGCGAGGTTGACGACGCCGGAGCCGAGCATCCCGGCCCACCAGGTCGAGACCGATCCGGGTGTCGGCGCAGGCACCCGGCGGGTCGCGTGGGCGAGCTCCGGGCGCGCGGCATACCAGAGGTCGGTGAGGTCCTGCTTGGGCCACACGAGGTTGAGCAGCGGCACGAACCAGCCGACGATCGACGCTCCGACCGAGCGCCGCATCAGGGCGCGGTTGAGCCGGACGTCGGCCCTCCGGACCAGGAACCAGCCGAGGACGAGCAGCATCCCCAGGCCGTAGCCCGTCGACATCGCCCCCATGGCGGCGAGGGTGATGACGGGCGACAGGTGGATCGTCTGGTCGAGCCAGGTCAGCGCGTTGAGCACGGCCAGCCCGATGGCCGCCAGGCTGGGCAGCACGAGCACGATCTGGGAGATCGAGGCCAGCGTGCGATTGGGCTTGGGCAGCTGGGTGCGGGGCCTCGCCTGCTGGGTGCCGCCGGCGATGGGCCGGTCGACCGACCGAGTCTCGTCGCCCCAGTGCACGCCGTCCCACCACCGCTCCAGGCCGGCGGTGACGGGGTCGGTGCGCCAGCCGGCGGGCTCGCCGGTGGGGAATCGCGAGTTGGTGGGAGACGAGCCGTGGGACATGATCTCCAGTGTGAAGCCGGCCACGCCGCCGGTCATCACCCGCGCGTGAAGTCTGGCCGTTCGGACGAGCCTGCATCAGCGCCATCCCGACGAGAGGATCTGGTATGCCGTCCGCCCGCGGCTCGCTCGACTGGCACCCGCTCGTCGACCATCTCGACCTCGTGGCGCCGCCCGTGGCGGCCGCGGCTCAGCTCGTGCCGACGGCCGAGGTGGCGACCATCGACGCCGAGCTCGCGGACACGGCGGCGTTCTGCGCGGCATACGACGTGGCCGTGGAGGCGTCTGCGAACTGTGTCGTCGTCGAGGGCCGACGGGGTGACCGGGTGGCCCGGGCGGCGGTCCTCGTCCTTGCCAGCGACCGCGCCGACGTCAACGGCGTCGTCCGCCGGCACCTCGACGTCCGCAAGATCTCGTTCATGCCCCAGGATGCCGCGCAGCAGCAGACCGGGATGACCCAGGGCGGCATCACCCCCATCGGGCTGCCGGCCGACTGGGCGATCCTCGTCGACGAGGCCGTCGTCGCGGCCGGCCCGGTAGTCGTCGGTGGCGGGGTGCGCGGAGCCAAGATCCTCCTCGACGGCGCGGCGCTCGCCGGGCTGCCCGGGGCCGAAACCCTCGCGCTGGCCCTGCCGCGCGCCCAATAGGCTGGCCCGCATGCCCAGCCCGCACGACGTCCTCGCCCCTCGCATCACCGCTGCCATCGAGGCGGCCTTCGGGGTGCGCGACGCCGACCCGGTGCTGCGGCCGAGCCAGTTCGCCGACCTGCAGTGCAACGCCCCGCTCGCGTTGGCCAAGCGAGTCGCTATGCCGCCGCGCGAGGTCGCGGCGCGGCTCGTCGAGGCGCTCGACGTCGACGACGTCTGCGAGCAGGTGGAGGTCAGCGGGCCCGGGTTCGTCAACCTCACCCTCGCGCCGCAGTGGATCACCAGGCAGGTGCAGGCGCTCGCCGCCGACCCGCGGCTGGGGGTCGCCCCGGTCACCCCGCAGCGCATCGTCATCGACTACTCCTCGCCCAATGTCGCCAAGGAGATGCACGTCGGGCACCTGCGCACGACAGTCGTCGGCGACGCCCTGGCGCGGACCCTCGAGCACCTCGGCCACACGGTGATCCGGCAGAACCACATCGGCGACTGGGGCACCCCCTTCGGCATGCTCATCGAGCACCTCCTCGACGTCGGCGAGGGCTCGGCCGAGGCGCGGGTCCTCGAGAGCGACCCCAACGCCTTCTACCAGGCGGCGCGGGCGACGTTCGACGACGACGAGACCTTCGCCACCCGGGCTCGCGGGCGGGTCGTGCAGCTGCAGGCCGGCGACCCCGAGACGCTGCGGCTGTGGCGCGAGCTCGTCGAGGGGTCCAAGCGCTACTTCAACCGCATCTACAGCGCCCTGGACATCACCCTCACCGACGCCGACCTGGCCGGCGAGTCGTCCTACAACGACGACCTGCCGCGGGTCTGCGCCGAGCTCGAGCAGGCCGGCATCGCGGTCGTCTCCGACGGTGCGCTGTGCATCTTCCAGGACGAGTTCACCGGCCGCGACGGGGCGCCGGTGCCGCTCATCGTCCGCAAGTCCGACGGTGGATACGGCTATGCGACAACGGATCTCGCGATGGTGCGCGATGTCGTGCGCCGGCTGCACGCCGACCGGGTGATCTACGTCGTCGGCGCCACCCAGGCGCTGCACTTCACCATGACCTGGGCGGCGGCGCGGCTGGCCGGCTGGCTGCCGGACTCGACGACGCTCACCCACGTGCAGATCGGCAACGTCCTGGGCAAGGACAAGAAGATCCTGCGGACTCGGGCCGGTGACTCGCTGCGGCTGATGGCCCTCATCGACGACGCCATCGCGGCCTCTCGCGCGGTGCTCGACGACGCCCGCCCCGACCTGCCCGAGCCGACCCGCGACGCCCTGGCCCGGCAGATCGGCGTCGGCGCGATCAAGTACGCCGACCTCTCCGTCGCCCACGACACCGAGTACGTCTTCGACCTCGACCGGATGGTCGCGCTCACCGGCAACACCGCGGCATACCTCATGTATCAGGCGGCCCGGATCACCTCGATGTTCCGCACCGCCGGGCTGGACCTCGAGGGCGTCGAGCGGCGGATCGAGATCGGCGAGCCGGCCGAGCGGGCGCTCGCGCTCGCGCTGCTGCAGTTCGGCTCGACGGTGCAGCAGGTCGGCGAGAGCTACGAGCCGCACCGGCTCGCGGCATACCTCTTCGAGCTCGCGCAGACCGCCTCGGTGTTCTACGAGCAGTGCCCGGTGCTCAAGGCCGATGCGGAGGTCCGTGAGTCACGCCTCGGGCTGTGTGCGCTCACCTATGCCGTGCTGCGGCAGGGCCTCGCCCTGCTCGGGGTGCAGACGCCGGAGCAGATGTGACCCCGTCTCGGCGGGGTCGCTGAGCACGATCCGGCCGAGGCGGGACCACCGCCAACGAGGCCACCCCAGCGCCGCGAGGACCCCGGCTCCACCCGCACGGGCTCGCCGCGGCGTCGCTGCTGGGCCAGTCGGGCCCCGAGGAACAGGTCACGCAGGTTCTGCAGCGGCCACCAGAGGTTGAGCACGGGGACGAACCAGGCCCCGGTCTGCCAGCCCACCCGCGCCGCAGGCCGCCCAGTCCACGGTCCGGGCACGTCGCCACTGGCGAGACCGGGGTCGGCGGCGTGGCCGCCGCTGTCGTGCGTCAGCCGTCGCGGCCGAGGGTGACCTCGACCGGCTCGGGAGCGGTGCCGGCGGCGACCGTGAGGAGCAGGACGCAGTCGGCGAGCGCGTCGACCCCATGCCGCTCGCTGGGCACCGCGGCATACCCGCCGGCCTCGAGGATCCACTCGCGCTCACCGGACCACAGCCGGGCTCGGCCGACGAGGCATTGCAGCGTGGCGGCGGCCGGCCCGCGGTGCTCGGCGAGCGCCGCTCCCTCGCGCAGGCCCAGCAGCACCGCCTTGAGCACCGGGCTGGCGAAGACCTGCTCGGCGGCTCGGCCGGAGGGTGAATCGGCGGCGGTCGCGAGCAGCCGCGCGCCGGTGGCGGTGAGGTCGGTGGTGGGCTCCATGACCTCCACGGTATGCCGCCCGCACCGGTTCCTGGGGCAGTCGGGGCGAGTGCTCGAGTGCCTGGCTCCGTTGCACCCCACGGTGAGAGCGGTTACAGTCATTGACAAGGGCCGCGGCTCCGTGTCACCTCAGCGACGGCACCAGCGACACGGCGCGACCGGCCCCCGCAGCTCGACCCCCCGACCGGGCTGCCCGCCGGACGGTCACTCCCGCCGACCGCCCAGTTCACCGATGGCCCGCGATGTCCCCCCTGTCTCGCGGGCCATCGGCATCCCCGGGGGTCGGCGGAGTGGGCCCCTTCACCAGCGCACAACAGCGCCCACCCCTCTGGTGTCTGTGCTCATGGGCACCCGTCGGGCGCGAGTGATCCGCCACACTGCGACCTTGGTCCTCGCCGATGCTGCCTGACTTGGCTAGGTTGCTGCCGTACCGGCGTGTGCGTCCGGTGCGCCCGCCGTCGCTGCGTGCGGGCCCCCCGACCCTGCGGAGTGAGTCGTGCTCATCGGTGTCCCGCGAGAGTCCAAGGCGGGTGAGCGGCGGGTGGCCGCGACCCCCAAGACGGTCGAGCAGCTGATCAAGCTGGGCTACGACGTCGTCGTGCAGGCCGGCGCCGGAGCGGAGGCGAGCTTCGATGACGCCGCGTATGCCGCTGCCGGCGCCCGAGTGGGCGACGGCGCCGACGTGTGGGGCGCCGACATCGTCACGAAGATCAACGCCCCCGACGCGGTGGAGACGGCCCGGCTGCGCGAGGGTGCGATCCTCGTCAGCCTGATGGCGCCGGCGCTCAACCCCGAGCTCGTCCAACGGCTGGCCGACAAGGGGGTCACCGGCATGGCGATGGATGCCGTGCCGCGGATCTCCCGCGCGCAGGCCCTCGACGTGCTGTCCTCGATGGCCAACATCGCCGGCTATCGCGCGGTCATCGAGGCCGCGCACGAGTTCGGCTCGTTCTTCACCGGCCAGGTCACCGCCGCCGGGAAGGTGCCGCCGGCGAAGGTCTTCGTCTCTGGTGCCGGCGTCGCCGGCCTGGCGGCCATCGGCACGGCCAACTCGCTCGGCGCGATCGTG
>DAOTIG010000048.1:0-21981 GCA_035448065.1 Dermatophilaceae bacterium | reverse complement strand
TCGCTGGCGCAAGCCTAGAGGGGCCTCGGCGCCGCCCGCGGCAGATGGTCCACTCGACGTGGGATGGTCCACTCGGCGTGGGATGGTCCACTCGGCGTGGGATGGTCCGCTCGGCGTGGGATGGTCCACTCGGCGGGGATGGTCCACTCGACGTGGGATGGTCCGCTCGGCGTGGGATGGTCCGCTCGGCGTCAAGGCCCGTCGGAGCGGGCGAACCGATCGGGGCCCAGGTGGCCGTCGGCGAGAGCGGCTCGCACCGCATCGGCCGCGGTGTCGACGGGCACTCCGAGATCCCGATAGCGAGCCAGCGCCCGGTTGAGGTAGGTCACCGCCGTCACATTCGACACGGGGGGGTCCATGTGCGCTCCGAGGCTCTTGCGCGGCACTCCGTCGGCGAGCAGGGCGAGCACCTCCACCTCGCGGCGGGCCAGCGCAGCGGTGAGCGCGGGATCGGTGACCAGCGCATGGGCGAGGTCGCCGGACACGGCGAAGTCACCGGCGGCAGCGGTCCGGATGGTGTCGGCCAGCGCCTCGACGGGGTCCGCCTTGAGGGCCAGGCCGACGGCTCCTGCCTGGACCGCCCGGCGGACCGCGATCGGCCGGCTCTCGGAGGTCACCACGACGACCCGCAGCCCACGGGCGACGAGCAGCGCGATCCGGGCCGACGGATCCGTGCCGTCGCCGAGATGGAGATCCATGAGCACCAGGTCGGGGGCGCGGCCCGATCCGGTGAGCTCGTCGAGCAGCCCCAGCAGCGCGGCGGTCGTCGTCGCGGCGCCGAGGACGGTGATGTCCGGTGCTGCCCGGGTGAGACCGTGCAGCAGTCCGTCGATGACGATCGGGTGGTCGTCGACCGCGACGACCCGCACCTCCCTGGGGGTCGAGACCGGGGGTGTGGCGGTGTCCTCGGGGCCGGTCACCGGGTGCGCTCGGGGGAGAAGGAGCCAGGCATGCCAGCCAGTGTGGCCTGCCACTCCGCGTCGGTCACGTCGTCGTCTCCGACGACCCGTCCAGCGTGCGTCGAGCGTGCAGGGTCTCGTCGACGAGCGTCACCTCCCACCCCAGGGCCACCCACCGCAGCCGGAGATCTCCCGTCGAGCTATGTGCGCTATGTGTCGTGAGCAGCAGCGACACTCGGGCAGGAGCCCCGGCTACCGAGACGCGGACGGTGAGTGAGCTCGGCGCCGCGGCGGAGCCCGTGACGACGACCTCGCGGAGCGCGGCGACGATCGCCTGCTCGGTGGCACGGGTCGCCCCACCCGGCACCCGCACGGTCACCGTGCAGCCCTCGGCCCGGAGGGCTGCGATCGCCTCGCGCAGGCCGGGCAGCTCGCCGAGGACGAGATCCTCGCGGACCAGCCGCTCGAGCAGCGCCGCCCGCTCCCGCAGCTCGGGCCCCGGCCGATCTGCCTGCAGCACCTGGGTGAACAGCTCGCGCAGCTGGGGGCTGCGCGCCGCGAGGCGATCCTGCAACCGCTGCTGCACCGCGTCGGCGATGTCCCAGCGAGCCAGATCGCGAGCCGTTGCCTCGTTGGTGCGCAGGATGGACTCGGTCATCCGGTCGGCCAGCCGCCTGACGCCGATGCCGAGGACCATGAGCAGTAAGGGCGAGCTGATGCTCGGTGCCAGCGCGCTCCACACCTGCACGCTCTCGAGATGACTGCGCACCGTGGCGAGCGCGACGGCGAAGAGCCCGAGCTGGCAGATGATGCTCTCCCGCAACGGCCGGAACAGCGACAGGACCGACCCGATGAGCCCGGCCCCCAGCGACAGCCAATAGAACATGACGTGGTGAGTGTCGTCGGTCAAGGACTGGGCGTTGACGGCCGAGCAGCTCCAGGCGATCGCGACGACCGCCGCGGCGTGCCAGCCGGTGAGCCGACCCACCATGCCGCGCCACGACGCCCATCCCGCCGTCGCCATGGCCAGCGCGGTCGCGGCTACGACGGCCCACGGACGCTGGAGATGATGGGCGAGCAGGGCGGCATACCCGGCTTGCACCACGACGAGCGGGAAGATGAACCTCGGCACCGCGGCGAGCAGTCGCGGAGCCGCGCCGAGGGCCATCTTCGTCCATTGCACGTCGAGCCCGGACGGCGACCAGATCAGCTCGACCCGGGTGCCTTCGCCGACCTTGGAGATGATTCGGGCCTGGCCGCCGACGTCGGACATCCGGCGCACGATGGAGTCGCTCACGCCGCGACGGCCCGCGGGGTCGGCGCTCTGCGCGGCGGTGTCGAAGCCCCGGCCGGTGTCGGTGATCGAGACGACCGTGGCCAGGCTCCGGTGCCGCAGCCGGACGACCGCCCGGTCCGTGCCGGCGTGCTGGGCGATATTGCGCAGCGCCTCGCGGGTGGCGCCGGCCACCGCCTCGACGACCTCGGCGGGCAGGGGCTCGCCGGCTTGCTCACCGATGAGGGTCACCTGCACCGGCAGGTCGGCGGCGGCCGCGAGGATTCCATCGCGCAGGGTGTCGGTCGGCGCCCGCTCGGCCTCGCTGCCGTCGAGCAGCCGGAGCGCAGCACCGGCCGCGGTCCGCTGGCCGTCGCTGTCCGCCAGGTCCGGTGCCAGGCTCACCGCGAGCAGCCCGTGCAGGACCTCGTCGTGCACCAGTCGATCTGCCTCGCGGTCGGCGGCATGACGATGCCGTGCTCGGTCGGCGGCGATCCGGACTGCGTTGGCGCGCTCGCGCGCTCGGTTCGTCGCGTGCGCGGCCGCGAGGGTCGAGGTCACGGCTACCTGCGCCGCTGCCGTCATCGCGAGCAGCTGCATGGTGTGGGAGAGCACGATGTCGGCGAGCCCCACGGCGGTGGAGGCGTCGTCGGGCCAGGTGAGGCTGCGCATGCCGGCGTTGACGACGGTCATGGTCGCGGCGAGCAGCCAGCCGCGCTGTTGATCGTTGGCACAGAGGTAGACCAGGGTGGTGACGAGCAGCGGCGCCGGCCACCACGGCGGCACGACCACCCCGGCAGTGTGTGCCTGGGCCGTTTTGCCGGGCGTGGCGAGCACGAGGCCCAGCATGGTCGCTCCGGCCACGACCGGCACCTGCCATGGGGTCCGCGACCGTCGTGCCGTCGTGACGATGATGACGGCCTGAGCGCTGAGCAGCAGGAGGATGCCGAGCCAGGTGATGAGGCCGAGCTCGCTCGGCCGCAACGGTGCACCGACGAGGACCGCTAGGGCGATCGGCAGGTGCATCGCGACGATGCAGAAGAGGACGAAGCGCTGGCTGTCGCTGATCACCGACTCCCAGGACACCGGCGGCTCGCCCCCGCTTGTCGAACGACGGCGCTCCCGCCCGACCGTGCCGGTGGTGCTCACCACCGGATGCTCACGCAGGGCTCCACGTCGAGCGGGTCGTCTCGCCGTGCTCGACACAGCGCGCGGTCCAGTCCCCGGGAGTCACCTGAACGACCATCCTCCGGCGACACTGCGCGCAGAAGCGCGGTGGCTCCAAGGCCAGAGCGGCGTGGCATACCTCATGCGTCCCGTCGCTCTCGGGTATGCCGCAGCGCTGGCAGAAGCGTTGCGAGACAGCCGCGCTTGTGATCGGGTCGGACATCGCAGCGGGCCGTTCAGAAGGTCGTCGACAGCGCCTTGATCGGCATCTGCAGGTCGGCGAGCAGGGCCAGGTCCTCCTTGGGGTCGCGCCCCAGGGTGGTGAGGTAGTTGCCGACGATGACCGCGTTGATGCCGCCGAGCAGGCCGTCGCGGGTGCCGAGATCGCCGAGGGTGAGCTCGCGGCCGCCGGCGTAGCGCAGGATGGTGCGCGGCAGGGCAAGTCGGAAGGCCGCGATGCATCGCAGCGCGTCGTTGGTCGGCATGACCGGCAGGTCGCCGAAGGGCGTGCCGGGCCGCGGGTTGAGGAAGTTGAGCGGCACCTCGTGCGGCTCGAGCTCGCCGAGCTGGTCGGCCAGCTCGGCCCGCTGCTCGAGGGTCTCGCCCATGCCGACGAGCCCGCCACAGCACAGCTCCATGCCCGATCGCTTGACCAGCTCGCAGGTGTCCCACCGCTCCTGCCACGAGTGGGTCGTGACAACCTGCGGGAAGTAGGACCGGCCGGCCTCGAGGTTGTGGTTGTAGCGGTGGATGCCGATCTCGGCGAGCTCGGCCGCCTGCTCCTCGGTGAGGATGCCGATCGACGCCGCGACGTTGATCTCGACCTCGCCCTTGATCGCCTCGACCCCTTGGCGCAGCTGCTCCATGAGCTTGTCGTCGGGCCCGCGCACCGCGGCGACGATGCAGAACTCGCTCGCCCCCGTGTCACGGGTCTGCTTGGCGGCGCGGACCAGCTCGGGGATGTTGAGCCACACCGAGCGCACCGGCGAGGTGAACTGCCCCGACTGGCTGCAGAAGTGGCAGTCCTCAGGGCAGCCGCCGGTCTTCAGGCTGACGATGCCCTCGACCTCGACCTCTGGCCCCTGGAAGCGCATCCGCACCTCGTGGGCCAGCGCGAGCAGCTCCTCGAGCCGGTCGTCAGGGGTCTGCAGGACCTGGACGATCTGGTCGTAGCGCAACCGCTCGCCGCGCTCGAGCACCTGCTCGCGGGCGACGGCGAGGATGTCGGTGGCCTGGCTCGGGGCGGCCGGTGCAGAGGTCATGGCGACGATTCTTGCGCATGCCGGTCATCCGGTATGCCGCGCGGCTGGGCGACCCGCTGCAGCTCGGCGAGGTCGATGACCCGGTCGAAGGCGTCGACGCCGTCCGGGCGATGACTCACCAGGACGACGGTGCGGCCGGCCAGGCCGCGCTGCACGTCGGCGAGGACGGCCACCGCAGTCGCATGGTCGAGGTGCGCCACCGGCTCGTCGAGGAGCACGAGCGGCCGCTCGGACAGGTGCGCCCGGGCCAGGGCGAGCCGGGCCCGCTCGCCGCCGGAGACGCCTCGGCCGCCGGTGCCGAGCATGCTGTCGAGGCCGTCCGGGAGGGCGGCATACCAGTCGGCGAGGCCGGCCGACCGCAAGGCGTCGAGGAGCGGCTCGTCCGGGCAGCCGGGGCGGGCCAGCCGGAGGTTCTCGCGCAGCGACGAGGCGAAGATGTGCGGCTCGTCGTCGACGACGGCGATCCGGCCGCGCGCCTCGGCGAGCGGCAGGGTGCGTACGTCGACACCGCCGAGCCGGTAGCGCCCGCTGGCCGGGTCGAGCTGCCGGGCGAGCACGGCGAGCAGGGTCGACTTGCCCGAGCCGTTGCTGCCGGTGAGCACGACCTGCTCACCGGGCTCGACCCGCAGGTCCACCGGCGCGAGATCGAGGCGGGCCCCCCGCCCCTCGCCCCACGCCGCCCCGACTCCCTCGAGCCCCACCCCGACTCCCCGCGAAAAACCGCTTCCCTCCCGAAACCTGTGCGCCGGGCCCGCATCGACATCCGCACCCGGGCTCGGCGGTGTGTCGAGGGCCGGGTCTTCGGTGTCGACGACGGCCGGCGACTGGTCGAGCAGCTCCTGCAGCCGCCGCTCGCTGCCGCGAGCCCGGGCCCAGGCGCCCATCGCATCGGGCAGGCCGACCAGCGCATCGCCGACGGCCAACGGCGCGAGCACGACGATCGCCGCGATCGCGTCGGGCAGCCCGACGCTCATCGCCCACTGGGCGACCAGCGCGGCGAGCACCGTGCCGCCTCCGGTGACCAGCAGCCCGAGCGCGACGCCGATCGCCCGGGCGCGAGCCAGCCGTCGGGTGGCGCTCGCGAGCCGAGCGTGGGCATCCCGCACCCACTCGACCGCGTGCGGGCCGGCCTCCGCGCCGTGCAGCTCCGCGGCATACGAGGTCACCAGAGCGCTGACCCGGGCGACGTCGGCGCGTGCGGTGAGCCACTCCTGCTGGGCGCCGAGCTCGAGCCGCCGGTCGAGCCAGGCGACGAGGGCGTGGCCGACGAGGACGGCCAGCACGACGAGTCCACCGGCCGGCACGAGCAGGCCGAGGATCACGACGGTGAGCAGCCCCGCGACGACGCTGCCGAGCACCGGCACGACGACCCGCACCTGCGCGAAGACGAGGTCCTCGAGGTCGTCCACTGCTGACGTGAGCACCGTTGCGCGAGAGCGCCGCCCGAGTCGGGCCGGGGTGAGCGGGATGAGCGCTCGGTATGCCGCGACTCGTCGGCGAGCGAGCAGGTCGAGGGCGGCGTCGTGCGAGCGAACCCGCTCGACGTAGCGCAGCACGGGTCGGGCGATGCCGAAGGCCCGCACCCCGACGATGACCGCGAGCAGGGTGAGGATGACCGGACGGTGGCTGGCGGCGACGATGAGCCACCCCGCGGTGGCGGTGAGCGCGATGCCCGAGGCCGAGGCCAGCCCGCCGATGAGCGCTGCCCGGCGCACCCCCGGCGCACGTGTGGAGAGCACCTCCTCCGCACTCGAGAGGTATGCCGCCCTGCCGGCCTTCGCGCCCGCCGGCTCGGTGGCGCTCATCGCCGGACTCCGGCGGCCGGCACGGCGACCACCTGGTCGGCCAGCGCGACGAGCTCCGGCCGGTGCGAGACGACGACGATGGCCCTGGTGCGCGCGAGGTCACGGATCACCTTGTGTGCCAGGGCTGCCGAGCGGTCGTCGAGGTGCGCGGTCGGCTCGTCGAAGAGCATGAGGGGGGCGTCGGAGAGGGTGGCCCGGGCCAGCGCCAAGCGGGCCCGCTGCCCGGCTGACAGCCCGAAGCCGTCGTCGCCGAGCACGGTGTCGAGGCCGGCGGGCAGGGCCAGCAGGTCCGTGTCGAGACCCACGGCGCGCAGGGCTGCCCACAGCGCGGTGTCGCTGGGCACCGGGTCGAGGCCGAGGGTGAGGTTGTCGCGCAGCGTCCCGGCGACGAGCAGCGGCCGCTGGCTGACGACGTGCGCCGACGGGGTGTGCACGGTGCCGCGCGAGGGCCGACGCAGGCCGGCGAGCAGCTCGAGCAGGGTCGTCTTGCCGGCTCCGGACGGCCCGGTCACCGCGACGAGCCCGGCGGCCGGCAGCTCGACGGTGATGTCGTCGAGGACGTCGTTCTCGGTGCCGGGATACCGATACGCCACCCCTGCCACCACAGGGGTGGTGGCCGCGTCGGCCGCGGCAGGGGGAGCGGCAGCGGGCACCGGGCGGTCCAGCTCGTCGAGCGCCTGGCCGAGCGCCGCCACGCCATCGGCGGCGGCGTGATACTCGGTGCCGACCCGGCGGATCGGCCAATATGCCTCGGGCGCGAGCAGGATGCAGACCAGCCCCGGCGCGAGCTCCATCGTGCCGTTGGTGAGCCGCAACCCGACGGTCACCGCGACGATGGCGACGGAGACGGTCGCGAGCAGCTCGAGGGCGGCAGAGGACAGGAAGGCGATCCGCAGGGTCTGCACGGTCGCGGCCCGGTGCCGCTCGCTCACCTGCCCGATGGTCTCGGCCTGCCGCTCGGCCCGCCCGTAGGAGACGAGGGTCGGCAGGCCGCGGACGACGTCGAGGAAGTGCCCGGACAGCGAGGTCAGCGCTCGCCAGCGGCGCTCGGTCTGGTCCTGGGTGGCTCGGCCGATGAGGGCAGCGAAGACCGGTAGCAGCGGCACGGTGAGCACGACGACGAGCGCGCTCACCCAGTCGATCGTCGCGATGGTGACCACGACGAGCACCGGCAGCACAGCCGCCCCTACGAGCGCCGGGAGGAAGCGCGCCACATAGGGCTCGATGGTGGTCGCGCCTTGGGTGGCAAGGGTATTGGCCACGACCGGGTCAGGACGGTCGTCGGCCGGCAATGTCAGCCACCGGGTGAGCAGCCGCTCGCGGACGGCCGTCGAGACGTGCACCCCCCCGGCTGCCGCGAGCAGCTCGGCCGCCGCGCCCAGCCCGGCCCGGATCGCGAAGGCGGCACCGACGACGAGGAGCGCACGCGGGAGGTCCGCGGGCGGCATACCGGCGGTGCCCGGTGAGTCGCCGAGCGAGCGCACCACGGAGACGACGAGGTTGGCGACGGCGAAGGCCTGGGCCACCGCGACGATCCCCTGCAGGATGCCGACAGCCCCGAGGCCCGCCAGGATCTGGCGGGCCTCGGGGAGGGCCGAGAGGACCCGACGGTCGAACGGTCGCATCGCGTGAATGCTAGGTCAGCGAGCGCTGGATGCGGCAGCGGCCGGCTGACGACCGTCCGACCGCGGGCGCTTGCCCCTACTTGACCACCGCGACGGGCTCGGGGTCCGGGATGTGGTGCACCGCGAGGCGCTTGCGGAACACCCAGTAGGTCCACGCCTGGTAGGCGAGCACGACCGGTGTGAAGACGACGGCCGCCCAGGTCATGATCGTGAGGGTCTTCGGCGTGCTCGACGCGGCAGCCAGGCTGAGCGAGGCCCCGTCGGCGAGGCTCGTCGGCATCGCGTTCGGGTAGAGCGCCCCGAAGTAGGCCACGACGGCGAAGGCAATGCAGGCGAAGGTGCCGATGAAGGCCCAGCCCTCGCGGCCCTTGGTCGCCATGAGGATGCCGCCCAGCAGGGCGACCGCCGCGACCACCGTCGCCACCCAGCTCACCAGCGAGCCGTGCTTGAGGTTGATCGCGAGCAGCAGCACGACGGCGAGGACCGCGGTGACCAGACCCGACTTCACCCCGAACGACCTTGCGTCGGAACGGATCTCGCCGTCGGTCTTGAGCGCGATGAAGAAGGCGCCGTGCGTGAGGAAGAGCCCGACGAAGGTGAGGCCGCCGATGAGCGGGACGATCCCGAGCAGGGTGAAGAGGTTGCCGTCGAAGAGGTAGTCGCCCTTGACGGCGGGGTTCATCCGGATCGGGGTGCCGTAGACGATGTTCGTGAGGCCGACGCCCCAGAGCAGCGCCGCGAGGCCCGAGCCACCGGTGATCGCCCAGTCCCAGCGCTGCCGCCACGTGTCGCTGTCGACCTTGTGCCGGTAGTCCAGGCCCATGCCGCGCAGGATGAGCGCGACGAGGATGAGGGCAAGCGCGAGGTAGAAGCCGCTGAACAGCGTTGCGTACCACTGGGGGAAGGCCGCGAAGGTCGCGCCGCCCGCCGTGAGCACCCAGACCTCGTTGCCGTCCCAGACCGGGCCGATGGTGTTGAGCATGACCCGCTTGCGCTTCTCGGTGTCGCGGGCGTCACGGCCCTTGCCGAGGATCGGCAGCAGCATGCCGACGCCGAAGTCGAAGCCCTCGAGGGTGAGGTAGCCGATCCAGAGGACGGCGATGAGGATGAACCACACGATCTGCAGTGCAGTGAGTTCCATTGTCAGTCCTAGATTCTCGTATGCCGTGTGGTCGACTCAGTAGGCGAAGACGAGCGGCTCGTCATCGGCTCGGTCGGACGGGTCTCGAGGGGCCTCGACCGGGACCGCGCCAGGCTTGATGTACTTCAGGAGCAGCTTGAGCTCGACGACGGCGAGGGCGCCGTAGAGCAGGGTGTAGACGATCATCGAGATCCACACGCTGCTTGTGCCGACGCTGCTGGAGACGCCCTGCTGCACCGTCATCATCCCGTTGACGATCCACGGCTGTCGGCCGACCTCGGTGAAGATCCAGCCGAAGGAGTTGGCGATGACCGGCAGGATCGGCGCCCAGATCGCGATGTGCTTCCACATCCGACCGGTGATGACGCCGTCGCCGCGGGTCTTCACCAGCGCCATGACGGCGAAGAGCATGCCGAGGAACCCGGCCCCCATCATCAGGCGGAAGTTCCAGTAGGTCAGCCAGATGACCGGCACGTAGGACTGCGACGCGGTGAGCTGGCTGCCGCCGTAGTGCGCGGCATACTCCTTCTGAATGTCGTTGATGCCCTTGACCGTTCCGTCGAACGACCCGGTGCCGAGGAAGGACAGCAGGCCCGGGATCTCAAGGATCGGCTTGGCGTTGGTGCCGTCGAGGCTGCCGACGGTGAGCACCGAGAAGGGGGCGCTGGCGCGGGTCTCGTAGAGGCCCTCGGCGGCGGCCATCTTCATCGGCTGCACCTCGGTCATGATCTTGCCCTGCAGGTCACCCGAGACGATGACGAGCAGGCTCGCGGCGAGGGTGACCCAGGCGCCGAGGCGGACGGCCTTGCGGTACATCGACAGATCGGCGCCGCGGTCCAGGGACTGCTTGCGGAAGTGCCACAGCGCGATGCCCATGACGAACAGGCCGGCGGTCATGTAGGCGCCGAAGAGGACGTGCGGGAAGGTGCCGAGCTGGACCTTGTTGAAGAGCACCGCGGCGAAGTCGTCGAGCTCGGCCCGGTTGGTCGCGGGGTTGAAGGTGTAGCCGACCGGGTTCTGCATGAACGAGTTCGCGGCGAGGATGAAGAAGGCCGAGAAGACGGTGCCGGCGTGCACGAGCCAGATCGAGGCGAGGTGGGCCTTCTTGGGGAGTCGATCCCAGCCGAAGATCCACAGCCCGAGGAAGGTCGACTCGAGGAAGAAGGCGAGCAGCGCCTCGAAGGCCAACGGGGCGCCGAAGATGTCGCCGACGAAACGGCTGTAGAGGCTCCAGTTCATGCCGAACTGGAACTCCTGGACAATGCCGGTGACCAGGCCGAGTGCGAAGTTGATCATGAACAGCTTGCCGAACCATTTGGTCAGCCGCAGCCAGTGCTCGTCGCCGGTCCGGTGCCAGATGGTCTGCATGATCGCGATGAGGGCGGTGACGCCGATCGTGATCGGGACGAAGAGGAAGTGATAGACCGTCGTGATGGCGAACTGCCACCGCGCAAGGTCGAGTGCATCCATGTGCGTGCTCCCGCATGAGCAGTGATGTGTGATCGGGATTTAGAGGATCCCCGCAGGACCGTACTCCCACGATGCGGGGGTTACTGACCACTCGGTCGGTAAATGTGACGGACCAGACACCGACACCCCGGGGGGTATCACACCGAACGGTGGATCGGTCAGGCGTCCGGGTAGCCCTGCGGGTTGGCCTGCTGCCAGCGCCAGGTGTCGGCGCACATGTCGTCCACCGACCTCGTTGCCCGCCAACCCAGCTCGGCCTCGGCGCGGGACGGATCGGCATACGAGACCGCAATGTCGCCCGGTCGCCGCGGCACGATCCGATAGGGCAGCTCGCGCCCCACCGCGCGACCGAAGGCCGCGACCATCTCGAGCACCGACGTCGGTCGCCCGGTGCCGAGGTTCCACGTCGCGACCGGCTCGTCCATCGTGCCGATCCGATGCAGGGCGGCCAGGTGGCCGGCGGCGAGGTCCTCGACGTGGATGTAGTCGCGCTCGCCGGTGCCGTCGCGCGTCGGGTAGTCATCGCCGAAGACGTCGAGCTGGTCGCGCCGTCCGACAGCCACCTGGGCGAGGTAGGGGACGAGATTGTTGGGAATCCCCTGCGGGTCCTCGCCGATGGTGCCGGAGACGTGGGCGCCGACCGGGTTGAAGTAGCGCAGCAGCGCGATCCGCAGCGTCGGGTCGGCGGCGCCGATGTCGCGCAGGATCTGCTCCTGCATGACCTTGGTCCAGCCGTAGGGATTCGTCGCGAAGGTCGTCCGGTCCTCGGTCGCGCCATCCTGGTCGGTGCCGTAGACCGTGGCGGAGCTGGAGAAGACCAGTTTGCGCACGTCGTGGCGCAGCATCGCCCGCACGAGCGACAGGGTCGACTCGAGGTTGTTCGTGTAGTACTCCAGCGGCATCGCGACGCTCTCGCCGACCGCCTTGAGGCCGGCGAAGTGGATGACCGCGTCGATCCGCTCGCTCGCGAAGAGCCGCTCGGTCTTGTCCTTGTCGGTCAGGTCGAAGGCATGCACGGGCAGGTGCTGCCCGGTGATGCCCTCGATCCGGCCCACCACGGACGGCTTGGCGTTGACGAAGGAGTCGACGACGAGCACCTCGTGCCCCGCGGCGACGAGCTGCACGACCGTGTGCGAGCCGATGTACCCCGCGCCGCCGCTGACGAGAACTCGCATGCGCCTACCGTATGCCGCCCGCGCCGGTGCGCGGGCGGCATCGGAGTGTGGCACCGCAGCGCGTCGGCACCGCGGGCTTCACCCGACAACGTGGCGCTTGACCCCAGCAAGTCTCTCGGGTGAAGCGGCACTTTATCGGGTGACCCGATAAAGCTCAGGCCTACCCGCGCTTGTCCACGATCCGGCGGGCCTTGCCGACCGAGCGCTCGATGCCGCCCGGGTCGCGGACCTCGACCTTGGCGGTCGTGCCGACCCGGTCCTTGATCTCGCGCTGCAGGTCGTGGGCGACCGTGTTGGCCTGCTCGGGCTCGAGGTGGACGTGGCTCTCGACGAGCACGGTGAGCTCGACCATGTTGCCGGGCTGGGTGAGCACGCACTGGAAGGTCGGCGTGAGGTCGGTGTGCCGGACGATGATCTCCTCGATCTGGGTCGGGAAGACGTTGACCCCGCGGATGATCATCATGTCGTCGGTGCGGCCGGTGACCTTGGCCATGTGCCGGAACTGCGGGAAGGTCGTGCCCGGCTGCAGCGTCGACAGGTCCTTGGTGCGATAGCGCAGGACCGGGAAGGCCTCCTTGGTGAGGCTGGTGAAGACGAGCTCACCGGGCTGCCCGTCGGCGACCGGCTCGTGCGTGTCGGGATGGATGATCTCGGGGTAGAAGTGGTCCTCCCAGATGGTCAGGCCGTCCTGGCTGTCGGTCTCACTGGCGACGCCGGGGCCGATCAGCTCGGAGAGCCCGAACATGTCGAAGGCCCGCATGCTGGTCCGCGACTCGATGACGTTGCGCATCTCGTGCGTCCACGGCTCGGCGCCGAAGATGCCGATCCGCATGCTCGTCTGCTTGGGGTCGATGCCGTTGTCCTCCATGGCGTCGAGCACGGTGAGGAAGTAGCTCGGCGTTGAGTGGATGACCTGCGGCTCGAAGTCCTGGATGAGCTGGATCTGCCGCTCGGTCATGCCCCCGGAGACGGGCACGACCGAGAGACCCAGGCGCATCGCGCCCTGGTCGATGCCGAGGCCGCCGGTGAACAGGCCGTAGCCGGCGAGGTTGTGCATCGCCATGCCGGGTCGCGCGCCGGCCTCCCACAGACAGCGCGCGATGAGGTCGGACCAGCGGTCCATGTCGGCCTGGGTGTAGCCGACGACGGTCGGCTTGCCGGTCGTGCCGCTGCTCGCGTGCACGCGGACGGTCTCCGAGCGCGGCACCGCGAACATCCCGAAGGGGTAGTTGTCGCGCAGCGTGATCTTGTCGGTGAAGGGGAGCTTCGCGATGTCGGACAGCTCGCGGATGTCGTCGGGATGCACGCCCCTCTCGTCGAAGGCCTTGCGGTAGTGCGGCACCTTCTCGTAGCACCGGCGCACGGTGTCCTGGAGGCGCTCAAGCTGGTGGGCGCGCAGTTCGTCGATGGACCAGCGCAGGGGCGCGTCGGTGTCGGGAGAGTAGGCCATGGCAGATTGTGACCGATCGGTCGGTTAACTGGCGAGGGACCTTCTCCCTGCTGAGACGGGTCACCGTTCGATCTCTTTCCGGTATGCCGCCCTCCCGCACTCCCGCGCTCGGCCCACCTGGTGCCATGATTCGGCGGTGACGCGCCGACCTCGGCGCGCGAGACCACTCGAGGAGTCCCCATCGTGCGTTCCCTCCTTTCGCGCCGCAGCGCGCTGGCCGCCGCCGCCGCCGTCGCCGGCCTCTCCCTCGCCGGATGCGGGTCCGGCACCACCGCCGGTCAGGCCAGCTCGGCCGCCTCGACCGCCGTGAGCAAGGCCGCGTCGGCCGCCAGCTCGGCCGCCGCCCCTGACGTCAAGCTGGTCAAGGCCGGCTCGCTCACCGTCTGCACCCACCTCGCCTACGCGCCGTTCCAGTACCCGGACGACTCGGGCAAGGTGGTCGGCTTCGACGTCGACATGATGGACCTGGTCGCCAAGAAGCTCGGCGTCAAGCAGGAGATCGTCGACACCCCCTTCGAGGGGATCAAGTCCGGCGAGGTCACCAAGACCGGCAAGTGCGACATCTCCGCCGCGGCCATGTCGATCACCGACGAGCGCAAGAAGGCGATCCTCTTCTCCGACCCCTACTACTCGGCTCAGCAGGGGCTGCTGCTGCCGGCCAACTCGACGGTGAAGTCGCTGGCCGACCTCAAGGGCAAGAAGCTCGGCGCTCAGTCGGCGACGACCGGGCTCGACTACGCCAACGCCCAGAAGGCTGCCAACGGCTACGAGGTCATCGAGTTCCAGGATCTGCCGAGCCAGCAGCAGGCGCTGCTCACCGGTCAGGTCGACGCCGCGATCAACGACGTGCCGGTGTGGACCGACCTGGTCAAGAAGAGCCCGGGCAAGGCCATCGTCGGCCCGCAGTTCGACACCGGTGACAACTACGGCTTCGGCATGAAGCTCGAGAACGCCGCACTCAAGAAGGTCGTGGACGAGGTGCTCAAGCAGGCCAAGTCCGACGGCAGCTACGCGACGATCTACAAGAAGTGGATCGGGACCGAGCCGCCGAAGTAGCGCAGCTCCGCACGTCAGGGGCTGGCGCGGACCCACGGTCTGCGCCAGCCTTTGCTGCTAGTGACGGCCCGCCTGTGAGAAGCGAGGGGAAGACACCATGACAACCACAACGGTGGCTCGGTCAAGCTCGGGCCTGACCCGGCGCCAACGAGCCCGACTCAACCGCTGGGTGCAGTACGCAGTCGGCCTGCTCGTCATCCTCTTCCTCGCGGCCAAGACCGACTGGGCCTCGATGGCCGACTCGTTCGCGCGTGGCGACGTCGCGGCCTCGATGTTTCCGAGGCTGCTGACCGAGGCGCTCAAGAACACCCTCATCTACACGGGGCTGGCGTTCGTCTTCGGCCTCGGCCTCGGACTGCTCATCGCGATGATGAAGCTGTCCTCGATCGGCCCGTACCGTTGGGTGGCCAACGGCTACGTGGAGCTGTTCCGCGGATTGCCCGCGCTGGTCGTTCTCTTCATGGTCGCTTACGGCATCCCGAACGCATTCCCGGGCTTCCAGTTCCCTGGCGACATCTACGGCAAGGTGACCGTGGGGCTGGGACTCACGGCCGCGGCATACATGGCGGAGACCATTCGCGCTGGCATCCAGGCCGTGCCCAAGGGCCAGTGGGAGGCGGCGCGCTCGCTCGGGATGGGGCCTGGCCGCACGATGTTCTCGATCATCATCCCCCAGGCGTTCCGGGTCGTGATCCCCCCGTTGACCAATGAGCTCATCCTCCTTGTCAAGGACTCCTCGCTCGTCTATGTCGTGGGCGTCTCGATCGCCCAGTACGAGCTGACCAAGTTCGGCCAGAGCTTCCTCAACAGCAAGGCCAATGCCACGCCACTCATCGTCGTCGCGCTCTCCTACCTCGCGATCACCCTGCCGCTGTCGAGCCTGGTTCGGGCGCTCGAGAAGCGCTTCGCCAAGGCTCGCTGAGAGGAGCCGGACATGCCCACGACCCAGAGCGCGCACGCCACCTCGCCCGGCGCACATGCCATCTCGATCCGCAACCTGTCCAAGGCGTTCGGCGACCACGTCGTGCTGCGCGACATCTCGATCGACATCGACCCCGGTCAGGTCGTCTGCGTCATCGGGCCGTCCGGCTCGGGCAAGTCGACCCTGCTGCGCTGCGTCAACCTGCTCGAGACCCCGACCTCGGGACAGATCTGGGTGGGCGCCGACGAGATGACCGACCCCGACGTCGACATCGACAAGGTGCGCCGCCGGATCGGCATGGTCTTCCAGTCGTTCAACCTGTTCCCGCACCTCAAGGTGCTCGACAACCTCACCATCGCGCAGACCAAGGTCCTCGGCCGCAGCAAGGACGAGGCGGTCGAGGTGGCGCGCCGCAACCTCGGCCGGGTCGGCATGGCCGACCGCGAGGACGCCTTCCCGAGCCAGCTCTCCGGCGGTCAGCAGCAGCGGATCGCGATCGCGCGGTCGCTGTCCATGGACCCGGAGCTGATGCTCTTCGACGAGCCCACCTCGGCGCTGGACCCGGAGCTCGTCGGCGAGGTGCTCGCGGTGATGAAGGGGCTGGCCGGCGAGGGCATGACGATGATGATCGTCACCCACGAGATGGGCTTCGCCCGCGAGGTCGCCGACCGGGTCGTCTTCATGGACGGCGGCTACGTCGTCGAGGACGGGCACCCGAGCGAGGTCATCGGCAACCCCAAGGAGCAGCGGACCAAGTCCTTCCTGCACCGGGTGCTCAACCCGATGGTCATCGAGCCCGAGGAGATCCACCCCGACGGCATCCACGACCACATCGCCGACATCTACGACGGCGGGGCGCGCTGAGGTTTATCGGGTGACCCGATAAACCGGCACTTCACCCCAGGAACTTCCTCGGGTGAAGCGCACCTTTATCGGGTCACCCGAAAAAGGTCAGACCCGGCGCAGGCGCAGCTCGTCGGCGAGGAAGGCGATCGCCGCGGGGTAGGCGTCCAGCCGGTTGGCGCGCTTGGCCAGGCCGTGGCCCTCGTCGGCGTAGACCCGCAGCTCGCACCGCACCCCGCGGCCGACCAGCGCCGCGTGGATCTGCTCGGCCTCCGACAGCGGCACCCGCGGGTCGTTGGCGCCGTGGATGACGAACAGCGGCGCCCGCAGCGCGTGGAGATGGGTGATGGGGGAGAAGCGCTCGAGCATCTCCCGGTCGCGCTCGACCGAGCCGTACTCCCGCTCGCGGTAGGCCCGCCGGTAGGCGCTGGTGTTCTCGAGGAAGGTGACGAGCGACGAGATGCCGACGACGTCGACGCCGGCTGCCCAGAGCTCCGGCTGCATGGTCAGCCCGGCGAGCACCATGTACCCGCCATAGGACCCGCCCCACAGCGCCGAGCGGGCCGGGTCCAGACCGAGGCTCGGCAGCCACGCGTGGATCGCGGCGAGGTCGGCTACCGAGTCGAGCCGCTTGTCGAGGTCGTCGAGGGAGTACCACCGCTTGCCATAGCCCGTCGAGCCGCGCACGTCAGGCACGAGCACGGTGAATCCCGCTGCCACCAGGGCAAGCTGGCTCGGATTGAAGACACCGTATGCCGCGGCCTCCGGTCCGCCGTGCACGTGCACGACGCTTGCGCCGGCCAGCCGGGGGTCGGCCCCGGGCGAGGGGGCGAAGACCTTGCACGGCACGAGCTCGCCGTCCGGCGTCGGCACCCGGTGCATGGTCGGCAGAGCCAACCGCTCGCGCAGGCCGGCGGGCAGCCCGGCGCGCCCGTCGACGACCCGCCGGCTCGCGCCGCTGGCCGCGTCGACGACGAAGATCGAGCCGGGGTCGACCGGGCTGCCGCCGGCGACGAGCACCGCCGACGAGTCGGCCGCCCAGCGCACGACCGGCAGTCCCACCGGCGGCAGGTCGCAGTCGGTGAGGTGCGCGCCGTCGGCGGTGTGCACGGCATACGTCATCGAGCCGTCAACGATCCTGCCGACGAGCAGCCGCGAGCCGTCCGGCGACGGCTGCACGTCGAGGTCGTGCGTCGGGTCCTCGACGAGCACGGTCCAGTGCCCGCCGTGCAGGGGAGCCCGCACGACCGCCTGCAGGTCGCGGCCCCGGTTGCTCGCGAAGATCAGCGCGCGGTCGTCCCCCGCCCAGAAGGCCTGCTCGTGGCACGAGTCCTCGTCGGGGTCGGTGACCATCTGGGTGCCGCCCTCGCCGCCGACGGAGATCTGAGTTCCGTTGGGGCGCAACGACAGTGCGGTCATCGCCACCCGCTGCAGATCGTGGGAGACGGTGCTCGTCATGACCCAGCCGCCGCCGTCGTAGACGACCCGCTCGGCACCACTGTCGAGGTCGCGCACGACGACGTCGAAGTCGACGTCGTTGCGCCGGTTGGTCGTGTAGACGACGGCGCTCGGGGTGACGTCCTGCAGGACGTGCAGGTATGCCGCGTCGTGGACGAGCGGGATCAGGTCGGCCGGCCCGGCCGGCAAGGACGCCGTGTCGAGGTCGAGCAGCGACAGCTGCATCCGCTCGTTGCCGCCGGCGTCGTGCTCGACGATCACCTGCCGGCGCCCTGGCACG
Source organism: Dermatophilaceae bacterium (assembly GCA_035448065.1). Lineage (GTDB taxonomy): Bacteria > Actinomycetota > Actinomycetes > Actinomycetales > Dermatophilaceae > Phosphoribacter. The sequence goes on along the minus strand of DAOTIG010000048.1, from coordinate 4,155 downwards.
TAGCGGCCGCGGGCCGGCCGGTCCAGGGCGGTGAGCGGGGTGCGGGTGCCGTCGGGGGCGATCTCGACGAGCTGGCTGCTGCCGTGCTCGTCATGCCCGGCGAGGACCCGGCCCTCGGTGTCGAGGTCGTGTGCGGTCCAGGTGCGCACCTCGAGCAGCTCGCGCACGAGCGAGCCGAGCGACGCGGGAGTGTCCGGGGAGTCGGGGGATGCGGCATACGACATCGGACCAGCCTAGGTCGGCGGCTCGCTCCCGCCGGGCAGCTTCGACAAGGCCTTCCTCGACCAGCAGTGGGCGGTCGACCAGGCCTCCCGGCACGTGGGGATCGCCATCCGCCACCTCGCGCTCGACCACGCGGTGCTCACCCTCACCGTCTCGGACGCCCTCGTCAACGGCCACGGCATCCTGCACGGCGGCTACATCTTCACCCTCGCCGACTCGGCCTTCGCCTATGCCTGCAACTCCCGCGGCATCCCGACCGTCGCCGCCGGCGCCGACATCTCCTTCGTCGCCTCCGCCCGGGTCGGTGACGTCCTCGTTGCCGACGCGACGCTCAAGGCGATCTACGGCCGCAACGGCATCGTCGACGTCACGGTCCGTCGCGAGCGGGACGGCGCGCTGATCGCCGAGTACCGTGGCCGGGCCCGGTCGATCCCCGGCGGCAAGCAGTGCGCCGAGGACGACGGCTGAGCGCCTGACGCGCCCCGCCGACGGTCCGCTCTGGCAGGTCGGCCGAGCCCGGTGGCCGGGCTACTCGATCTCGGACAGTGCCGTGCTCGGCAGATAGCGCCCGCCCGGGTATGCCGCGTCGAGCTCACGCAGCTGGTCGCGCACCAGGCGATAGCCGAGCTGACGGCCCCACTCGATCGGGCCGACGGCCATCCCGAGCCCGACCCGGGCGGCGATGTCGACGTCGCGCGGCCCCGCCTCGCCCCGGTTGACGATCTCGACCGCCTCGTCGACGAGCAGCGCGATGCAGCGCTGCCCGGGGTTGAGCGTGATCGGCAAGGCCAACAGCTTCTCGGCCAATCGGGCGTCGGGGACCTCGACCGGCTCGACCGGCTCGACCACACCGGCCGCGCTCGCGGCATACGTGAGGAAGCCGCGTCCGGTGGCCACCCCGAGGGTGCCGGCCGACACGAGCGAGCGCAGCAGCGGCGTCGGCGCGTATCGCGGGTGCCGCTGGGTCTGCAGCCACAGCGCGCGGGTGAGCCGCAGCTCGTCGGCGAGCCCGAGCCGGTCGGCCCGCGCGAGCGGCCCCTCCGGCAGGCCGGCGGCGACGAGGCAGGCGTCGACGGTCGCCGGGTCGGCGAGGCCCTCGTCGACCACACGCTCGGCCTCGCCGACGACGACCCGCCACAGCCGCTCGACGATGAGGCCCGGTGCGGACGCGCAGCGCACCGGCGTGCGGCCCCACTGGGTCATCAGCCCCATGACGCCGATGACCGTGTCGGCATCGGTCGCCTGGCAGCGCACGACCTCGACGATCGGGTTGTCCGGCACCGGCGCGACGAAGTGCAGCCCGACAACCCGGGCCGGCCGCACGGTCATCGGCGCGACGTCGTCGACCGTGAGCTCGTCGCTCGCGCAGCCGAGGATCGTGGTCGTCGGCTGGTGGCGGCCCAGCTCCTCGAAGATCTCGCAGGTCTCGTCGAGGTCGGCCCTGCTCGCGTCGACGACGAGCGCGCAGGCCGGCAGGCTCGCGATCGTCGTGGCGGTGCAGCGGTGCACCTCGTGTCCGGCCTGGGCCGCCAGGCCCGCGATGCCGTCGGCCATCGGTCCCGCACCGATGACACCGACCGGCGCTGCCCCCGCAGCGATGGTCATGTCCGTCCCCTTCGTGGTCACCCCGAGTGTGTGTCCGTCATCCTGCCCTGCCACACTGGTCCGTGGGGGCTCAATCGACATTCCGGTATGCCGCGTCCGCTCCACCCGCTCAGCGGCTCGGTCAGCGGCTCGGCCGGGAGCAGTTGCGGGCATATGCCCGGTGGAGCGGGCATATGCCCGCACCGCCCGAGGCCGACGGCCGTCGGGGCCTCGGTAGGTGCCTCGGTTGGGGCGTTGGTGGGGGCTCGGCGGCGTGGAGAGCGCCTGCACGGGCCTCGGCATTCCGCTTGGAATAACGATCACGTAGCGATTGATATGCATCCCATCGCAGGTGAGAGGCTTATCACGTCCGCGGATTGCGAGGTTACTGGCGAGTTACCCTGGCGCTGTGACGACCGAAGCAATGGCACTGGCCCACCCTGTCGTGCAGACCCACCGCGAGCTGCTCGAGCAGGCCCGCGAGGCGGTGACCGAGCGCCGGTTCTACACCCCCTATCCGGAGGTCCCCTCCACCCGGAACTACGGCGAGACGGCGGCCGACGCCGGGCTCGCGGCATACCAGGCCCACCTCGACGGCCGCTTCGTCGGCCTCGACGACCAGCCGACCGACGGCACCGACGTCGGCGACGAGGTGAGTCCCTATGGCCCCGTGCTCGGGGTGCGCTACCCGCATCTCGACCTCGACGCGGCGATCGCCGCGGCCGAGGCGGCCCTGCCGGCCTGGCGCGACGCGGGCGCCACGGTGCGCGCCGCGGTCTGCGCCGAGATCCTCGACCGGCTGCACCGGCGGGCCTTCGAGATCTCGCACGCCGTCATGCACACCTCCGGCCAGTCCTGGGTGATGGCCTTCCAGGCCGGCGGCCCGCACGCGACCGACCGCGGCCTTGAGGCCACCGTCGCCGCCTGGATCGAGCAGGAGCGGGTGCCCGAGTCGGTCGTCTGGGAGAAGCCCCAGCGCGACGCGCCGATCCGGATGCGCAAGGACTACCGGATCGTCCCGCGCGGCATCGCGATGATGGTCGGCTGCAACACCTTCCCGACGTGGAACGGCTATCCAGGGCTGTTCGCCTCGCTCGCCACCGGCAACCCGGTCATCGTCAAGCCGCACCCGAAGGCCATTCTCCCGCTGGCGATCACGGTTGCCGTCGCGCGAGAGGTGTTGGCGGAGAACGGCTTTGACAAGGCCGTCGTCCAGCTGGCCCCCGAGTCCGACGGCGAGGGCCTGGCCAAGACGATCGCCGAGCGTCCCGAGGTGCAGGTCATCGACTTCACCGGTGGCCCGACCTTCGGTGCCTGGCTCGAGCAGGAGGGTGCCCGGCGCGGCGCCAAGGTCTACACCGAGAAGGCCGGCATCAACTCGATCGTCATCGACTCCACCGACGACCTCAAGGGCATGCTCGCCAACCTCGCCTTCTCCTTCTCCCTCTACACCGGCCAGATGTGCACCGCCCCGCAGAACGTCTACGCGCCGCCGACGGTGCAGACCGACGAGGGCGAGCTGACCTTCGACGAGTTCGCCGAGCGGCTCGCAGCGGCGATCGTCGAGCTCACCGGCGACGACCGCAAGGCGATCCACGTCACCGGCGCCGTCGTCAACGCCCAGGTGCGCGCGCACTCCGAGGCGCACGAGGCGATCGCCGCCGAGCACGGCGGGAGGGTCGTGCTCGCCTCCCGCCAGGTGCAGCACTGGGAGTACCCCGACGCTGTATGCCGCACGCCGGGGCTCGTCGCGCTCGATGCGGCGGCCGAGGCGGCATACACGAAGGAGTGGTTCGGGCCGGTCGCCTTCCTCATCCGCACCGAGTCGACGGCTCAGTCGATCGAGCTGCTGGAGAGGACGATTCGCGAGCACGGCGCGCTGACGGCCGGCGTCTACTCGACCGACGAGCAGGTGCTCGACACGGCCCGGGAGGCCGCGGCGATGGCCTCGGTCAACCTGTCGGAGAACCTCACCCAGGGGATCTACGTCAACCAGGCCGCGGCGTTCAGCGACTACCACGGCACCGGCGGCAACCCGGCCGCCAATGCCTCCTACACCGACGCGGCCTTCGTCTCCGGACGGTTCGTTGTCGTCACCAGCCGCCGGCACATCTGAACGCTCAGATCGCCAGGTAGGCATCCCGGACAGGCCCGGGTCGTGGTGTGAGCTCCCGCGGCCCGGGCTTCTTCGTCGGGCTCCACGGCTTCTCGGTCCTCCCGGCTTCCCGGGCCTCCCGGTTCGTCGGGCCTCCCGGTTGATCCGGCCTCCCAGCTCATCGGCGCTCTCGGCGGTCGGGGCTGGTGGCGCGGATACGCGCTGGTGGAGGCGCCCACCAATGGGTATCCGCC
>DAOTIG010000047.1:0-22029 GCA_035448065.1 Dermatophilaceae bacterium | reverse complement strand
CCGCCAGCCACGCCGGCGCGTCGAGCCGTTTACACCGTTCCTGGGACAGTCCCCGACCTGGGTGACGGCACCCAGATCTGGCGGATCACCCACAACGGCGTGGACACCCACCCGATCCACTTCCACCTCTACGACGTTCAGGTCATCAACCGGATCACGTGGGACAACATCGTCATCCCCAACGACCCGAACGAGAACGGCTGGAAGGACACCGTCCGCACCTCACCGCTCGAGGACACCATCGTCGCGCTGCGACCCGTCATCCCGAAGGTGCCTTTCGAGGTGCCGAACTCGGTGCGGCCGCTCAACCCGATGATGCCGATCGGCTCGACGGACGGCTTCTTCAACGTCGACGTCAACGGCAACCCGACCGCGTCGGTCATCAACTCCTGGGTGAACTTCGGGTGGGAGTACGTCTACCACTGCCACATCCTGTCCCACGAGGAGATGGACATGATGCGGCCGGTCAGCCTCGCGCTGCCGCCGCGCGCCCCGGACCAGCTGATGCGCGGCCAGGACGCCACCGGGCCGACGCTCACCTGGTCGGACAACTCGATCACCGAGACATCCTTCGACGTCATGCGCAGCACCGACGGCGGAGTGACGTGGGCCAAGGTCGGCGGCCTCACCTCGCCGCTGGACCCGGCCACCCCGAACGAGCACGGGATGCGCACGGTGTCGGTGACCATCCCGGCCGGCTCGCCCGACGTGAACGGGACGACTCGCTACAAGGTCGTCGCGCACAACCTCGTCGGCTACGGCGGTGACTTCCCGAGCATGGACGCCAAGAGCGAGTCCCAGCCGCTCATCGTCGGCGCCCCGCTCACCCCGACCAACCTCGCGGCCTCGCTCGGCACCCCCGAGCCGGTCGCGGGCAAGCGGGCGGTCACCCTCACCTGGACTCCGGACCCGAACCCGGCCATGGGCATGCAGACCTTCGCGGTCCAGCGCTCGGCGACCCCGGACTTCGCGGCCCCGGTGACCATCGGCACCGGCATCTCGATGTCGGCCGCGACCGCTGGCTTCACCGACCCGACCCTGCAGCCGCAGAGCACGACGGTCTACTACCGGGTGATGGCCACCATCGGTGGCGGTCTGGACAGCCAATGGTCGCCGGGTCTGCAGGTCGACCTGCCCGACCTCACCCCGGCCACCCCGGTGGCCCCGACCCTCGCCCTCGGTGCCGTCAACGCCCCCGCGCCGACCCAGAACGTCGACGCGAGCTGGACGGCGAACACGACGTATGCCGGGGCGGCATACACGCTGCAGCGCGCGAGTGACCCGGGCTTCACGGCCAACGTCGGCATCGTGGGCACGGCGACCGATGCCGGGGCGGCGATGACGCTGACCGACGCAGCCCGGCCGGAGAGCACGACGTGGTACTACCGGCTGCAGGCCACGCAGTTCGGCAAGACCTCGGCGTGGGGTCCGGCCGCCTCGCAGGCGATCCCCACCCTCAGCCCGGCAGCGCCCACCGGACTGGCCGTCACGCTCGGCACCCCCGAGCCGGTGGCCGGAGCCCGGGACGTCACCCTCACCTGGGATGCCGCCACCGGCGTGACCTGGGAGGTCGAGCGCTCGCTCGACCCGGCCTTCCCGGCCGCCGGCACGACGAGCATCGGCACCGGGCTGGCCAGCCCGACCGTCCTGGACGCGGCCCAACCGCAGGCGACGACCGTGCACTACCGCGTCCGCGCGGTGTCCGGCGCGGGCGTCACCTCGGCCTGGGCGACGATCACCGCCGCCCTGCCGAACCTCACCCCGGTCGCGCCGACCGTGACCATCACCGGCGGGCCGCCGCAGCAGCCCATCGGCGGTCAGGACGTCACGGTCACCTGGTCGCAGGTCAGCCCGGCGACCTACGTGGTCAGCCGGTCGCTCGACCCCGGCATGGCCAACCCGACGACGGTGACGATCACCGACCCGAACACCGGGGCGATGCGGGCGATCGACCCGCTGGTGCCGCCGGGCACGACGGTCTACTACGTCGTCACGGTCACCCAGTACGGGCTGTCGGCGTCGTCGGCGCCGCAGGCCTTCACGACCTCGACGATCACGGTGCCGGCCCCGACCGGGCTGCAGGTGCAGGTCGGTCCGGTCAACGACCCGAACCCGACCTTCGACGTCACCCTCACCTGGGTCGAGGCCGCGGGCACGACCTATCGGGTGGAGCGCTCGCTCGATCCGACCTTCGCTACCGGCACGACGACGCTCACGTCGACCGGCGCTGGCTCCGGCACCATGCAGGCGGTCGACGCGGCGGTCCCCCACGCCACGACCGTCTACTACCGCGTGATCGCCACGCAGTTCGGCGTCGACTCCTCGCCCGCCCTCGACTCGGCGACGACGCCGAACCTCACGCCGGCCCAGCCGGCCGTGACCGCAGGCCTGGTCAACCCGCACCAGGTCGGGCTGTGGGACGTGTCCCTCACCTGGACCCCCGACCCGCTGCTCACCTACGTCCTCGAGCGGACGAGCGACCCGACCCAGCAGACCGGCTGGACCACGGTGCCGTTCACCACCCCCGGAGCGGCCACGGACGCCAACCAGTCGGCGGGCGGCCAGACGCTGTGGTACCGGCTCACGGCATACCGGCTCGGCGTGCCGTCGATCCCGGGCTCGACGTCGGTGACCCTCACCCCGCTCAACCCGGCCCCGCCGCAGAATGTCCAGCTCGCCTGGGGCAACCCGGCGGCGCCTGGGGTGGGTGAGGTCACCGTCACCTGGACGGCGGTCACCGGCGAGTCGTATGCCGTGCAGCACAGCCTCGACGGCGCGACGTGGCAGGCCGTCGGGGGCAGCGTCCCGGCCGGTCCGCTCGTCGACACCGGGGTGCCGCACGCGACGACCGTGTTCTACCGGGTGACCGCGACGGCCTACGGGCTCACCGCGACCACCCAGGCGAGCATCACGACGCCGAACCTCACGCCGGCGGCCCCGTCGATCACGTCGGTGACGGCGGGCAACCCGCACGCAACCGGGCTCTACGACGTGACGGTGAGCTGGTCGGCGACCGGCACCACCTACGACGTCTACCGGACGGTCGGCACCGGGGTGGCCCAGCAGATCGCCACGGGCACGTCGGCGACGTCCGTCGTCGACCTCGACCAGGCGATGCTGACGACGGTGACCTACGAGGTCGTGGCGCACGCCTACGGGCTCGCGTCAGCGCCGTCCGCACCGGCCTCGCTGGCCTTGCCGGATCTCACTCCGGGCGCTCCGGCGGACATCCAGTTCGCGCCGAGCAACCCGGCCGGCCCGCCGGCCCAGGTCGACGTGAGCGTGTCCTGGACGACGGTGGCGGGCATGACCTACACGGTCGAGCACAGCCTCGATGGTGGTGCGACCTGGCAGCAGGTGAGCACACCGGTGTCGGCCGGTCCGGTGAGCGACACCGGGGTGCCGCATGCGAGCACGGTGCTCTACCGGGTGACGGCCGCGGCATACGGGATGTCGACGTCGGCGACCGCGAGCTTCTCGACGCCGGACATCACGCCGGCGGTGCCGACGGGGGTCACGGCCGCGGTGGGTGTCTCGACGCCGCCGGTTCCGACCTTCCCGGTCACGGTGTCGTGGTCTGGTCCGACGGGTGCGACGTTCACCGTCGAGCGCTCGCTCAACGGTGGCGCCTTCAGCGAGGTGGCCGCGGGCGTCACCAGCCCGTGGACGGACCCGGCGGTGCCGCATCAGTCGACGGTGGCTTACCGGGTGTCCAGCCAGCAGTACGGGCTGACCTCGGTGCTCAGCGCGGCCGGGACGGCGAGCACGCCGAGCCTCACGCCGGCGACGCCGGTCGTGACGCTCAGCCCGAGTGGGGCGTGGCCGCTCACTGTCACGGTGAGCTGGCCGGCGGTGCCCGGTGCGGTCTCGTATGCCGTGCAGCGCACCGACCCGGCGGGCACCGTCGTCTCGCTCGGCAGCGGGGCGGCCACCACGATCGTCGACTCGAACGCCGAGTTCGGCACGGCCTACACCTACGCGGTGACGGTGACCAACGACTACGCCCTCAGCTCCACCGGCTCGTCGTCGCTCACCACGCCGGCCGGCACGCTGATCGCGCCCGATCCGGTCGCGCTCAACGTGCTCGCCACCGGCACCAGCCCAGGTCTGGTCGTCACGTGGACCGGTGGCCAGCCGTGGGCAAGGGGCTATCGCGTCGAGATCTCGAGGGATGCCACCTTCGCGACCGGCGTCATCGCCCAGACCGCCACGGTGCCGGCGACGTCGGTGACCTTCACCGGGCTGACCCGCAACGCAACGTACTACGTGCGGGTGCAGGCCACTCGGCCGAACGTCACCAACCCCGGACCGGTGATCGGTCCGTGGACGACCTCGACCAGCCAGCGGGTCTCGGCGCCGCCGATGCCACGGCCCACGGCGACCGCTCAGACCGGCGGGATCATCGTCTTGCGCTGGGCGACCGCACCGCAGTTCCCGGTCGGCACGTATCAGATCCAGATCCGCAGAAGCACCGGTGGCTGGGCCAACGTGTCCCAGTCGATGATCAACATGACGACGAACACGGCGACCATCACCGGACTGACCCCAGGAGCCACCTACCGCTTCCAGATGCGTGCGCAGAACAGCGCCGGCTGGAGCAGCTGGAGTGACGTCCTGACGGTGCGGGCGCGCTGATCCGGCGGTAGCCGGTCAGATGTGGCGAGGCCCGGGACACGGTGTCCCGGGCCTCGTTGCGCGACAGGGCGATTCATGCCGCTGGGGAAGTCCTCGCTCAGCCCTGCGGGTCGGTCTCGGCCGGCCTGTCGGCGCGCCGGGTGACGAGGTTCGCGAGCCACGCGTCGTCGTCGTCCGGCGCGCGCAGCACGCTCGAGTCGTAGGGCAGCGGGTGGTGCACGAGCCGGTCGAGCGAGAAGCGGTGCTGGATCTCGACCCGGGTCGGGCGGCCCGCGGCATACCAGACGACCGCGCCGACAAGCGGGAGGGCGGCGATCGTGCACTGCCACACCCAGCGGGGCATGAGCCGCACCTGCGAGGGCGGCGTGCGGATCGTGTCGACCAGGGCGTACCCGGCGACGAGCAGGAGGGCGGCGGCGACGCTGACGACCATGGGAGCCACCTCGAGGGAGTGGTGGGATGTGCCTACCCTTCGACGGTAGGTCGGGCCCGGCGCGGCCACATCGCACGAACGGACAAGGGCCGGCGGCCGCTCGGTCAGCGGCAGAATGCGGGGCATGACACCCGAGTCGTATGCCGCGTCGCCGCGGCCCGCGGGCCGGTCACCGGAGTCGGCGCCGACCGAGGCGCCGACCGAGGCGGCGGCCCCGCCGCCGGTGCCGCCGAAGGCGCTCGAGCTGGCCCGAGCGGCCCGGCGGATCACCGTGCTCACCGGGGCGGGCATGTCGGCGGAGTCGGGGGTCGCCACCTTCCGCGACGCGCAGACCGGGCTGTGGAGTCACTTCGACCCGGCCCAGCTGGCGACCGAGGAGGCGTGGTTCGCCGACAAGCCCTTCGTCAACGCGTGGTACCTGTGGCGGGTCCACCTCGTGCGCCAGGCCGCGCCGAACGCCGGGCACCTCGCCCTGGCCGAGTGGGCGGCGTTGCCGGGCAAGGAGATCCGCATCGTCACCCAGAACATCGACGACCTGCACGAGCGGGCCGGCTCGGCTGTGCTCGCGCATCTGCACGGCAGCCTCTTCGCCTGGCGGTGTGACACGTGTGGTGCTTCCCAGCTCACCCCTGAGCCACCGACCGAGCCGATGGAGCGGGTTGCGCCGGCTGACTGCGTGCTGTGTGGCGAGGCGGTCCGGCCGGGGGTCGTCTGGTTCGGCGAGTACCTGCCGCAGGAGCCCTTCGCAGCGGCGGTCGAGGCGGTGCAGGACGCCGACCTCGTCGTCGTCGTGGGGACCTCGGGGATCGTGCAGCCAGCGGCGAGCCTGCCGCACCTGGCCGGCGCACGCGGCATACCGGTGCTCGAGATCGATCCGCGCGAGACCGAGCTGACCGAGGCGGCCGACGTCGTGTGGCGCTCGACCGCCGCCGCGGCCTTGCCGGCCCTCGTCGCGGCGCTGCGCGCGGAGTCGGCATGACGCGCCCGCCGATCGTCCTGCTGCACGGCGCCGGGCAGACCCCGATGGCCTGGCAGGGGCATCGAGCTGCCGAGGCCGAACCGGCTCGCTCCTGACGCGGTCTTCCCTCCTCGCTCGCTCCTTCGTCGCTCGACTCGTCAGTCCAGACCGCGCCGCTCGCCTGGCCTCGGCAGCCGGCTTCGTCGGCCCGCTGGCCGGCGAGGGTGGCCAGGTCGATCTCGTCGGCCTCTCGGTGGGGGCGATGGTCGCCATCCGGTATGCCGCCCGCTTCCCGGAGCAGGTGCGCTCGCTCGTTCTCGTGGGGGCGCAGGTGCGCGCCCCGCGCGGGGCGATGGCCGTGCAGAGCGCGCTGATGCGCGCACTTCCCGGCCGGCTCTTCGGTGCCCGGCCCGATGCCAAGCCGAGGATGCTCGCGGTGCTGAGGGGGCGGCGGAAGCCGATCTCACGGCATACCTGCCGGCGTTGAGCATGCCGACCCTCGTCGTGTGCGGCGCCCGTGACCGAGCCAATCTCGGTGCAGCGCAGGCCATCTCACGATCGGTCCCAGGATCGCGGCTGGATCGGATCGACGGCTGCGGGCACCAGGTCAACACCGAGGCGCCGGAGCGACTCGCGGCGCTCGTGGCCGACTTCCACGACACCCTCTAGGGTCTGGGCATGGCAGAGCAGCCCCAGCAGCCGACCCTCGACGAGCTGCCCGAGGACTTCGAGCGCGTGCTCGTCGTCGTCGCGCACCCCGACGACATCGAGTACGGCACCGCCGCCGCGGTCGACCGATGGACCAAGGCCGGCAAGACCGTCACCTACCTGCTCGCGACGCACGGCGAGGCCGGCATCGACACGATGGCGCCCGAGGAGGCCGGCCCGGCGCGGGCCCAGGAGGAGCGCGACGGAGCGGCCGAGGTCGGGGTCGAGATCGTCGAGTTCCTCGACCACGACGACGGGGTGGTGACCTATGGGCTGGACCTGCGCCGCGACATCGCCCGGGTGATCCGGCACCGCCGGCCTGAGGTCGTCGTCACGCTGTCGCACGAGGAGGTCTTCGCCGGCGGTCGGCCCAACCAGGCCGACCACCGCGCGGTCGGGCTCGCCGTGCTCGACGCGTGCCGGGACGCCGGCAACCGCTGGGTCTTCCGCGAGCTGGCCGAGCTGGAGGGGCTGTCGCCGTGGGGGCCGCGGGTGCTGCTCGTCGCGGCCTCGGCCCGCCCGACGCACTACGTCGACGTCACCGGGCACCTCGAGCCGGCGATCGCCAGCCTCGAGGCGCACCATCTCTACAACACGGCTCTGCCCGACGACTTCCCCAAGCCACCAGAGCTGGTGCGCGGGATCCTCGAGATGGGTGCCGGGATGGTCGGCCGCCCCGGCGTCGAGCACGCCGTGACGTTCCGCCGCTTCGCCCTCTGATCTTTATCGGGTGACCCGATAAAGGTGCGCTCGACCCGAGAAGTCTTCTCGGGTCGAGCGCCACCTTCTCGGGTCGAGCCGACGGGGGTCGAGCCGGCGGGCTTCGAGCCAGCGGGCGGCGAGCCGACCGGCGAGGCGGTAAGGGGCATACCGGCTGGGCATGAGAGGCTGAAACCCCGGGACGTGACACAGCACGTGACCTCACGCGACGGGAAGGAAGCCCCCACCATGGGCGCATTCGGCTGGCAGCTCAAAGGCGACGGACACCTCAAGCCCGGGGAGGTGGTCGCGCCACACGAGCGGTTGCCGTGGGGCAAGACCATCGGGCTCGGGGCGCAGCACGTCGTCGCGATGTTCGGGGCGACCTTCGTCTTCCCGATCCTCATGGGCCTCTCGCCGCAGCTCGCGATCATGATGAGCGGCATCGCGACGCTCATCTTCCTCGCGATCGTCGGCGGCCAGGTGCCCTCCTATCTCGGCAGCTCGGCCTCGTTCGTCGGCGTCGCGGCGGCGATCCGGGCGATGCCGGGCGGCGACTCGCGGATGGTCACCGGCGCGATCCTCATCGGCGGGCTGGTCCTCGCCGCGGTCGGCCTGGTCATCCACCTCATGGGCGCCCAGGTCATCCACCGGATCCTGCCCCCGGTCGTCACCGGCGCGGTGGTCATGCTCATCGGCTTCAACCTCGCACCGGTCGTCGCCAACATCTACTGGCCCCAGGACCAGTGGGTCGCGCTCGCCGTCATGGTCTTCGCCATCGTCTGTGCGGTCGCGCTCAAGGGCTTCCTCGGCCGGATCTCGATCTTCCTGTCCCTCGTCCTCGGCTACGTCCTGTCCTGGCTGCTCGACCGCGGGCTCGGCCAGATCACCTCCTTCGACCCCGGGGCCGGCAAGGTCACGACGCATTGGCGGGTCAACCTCGACGCCGTCGCGAGCTCGCCGTGGTTCGGCCTGCCGACGATGACGACGATGGGCGCGGACGGCAAGGAGATCCCCGGCATCCACGCCCCGACCTTCTCGCTGGCCGCCGTGCTCGTCGTCATCCCCGCGATCATCGCCCTGGTCGCCGAGAACACCGGTCACGTCAAGGCGGTCGCCGAGATGACCGGCGCCGACCTCGACCACGTCATGGGCCGCGCGATCGCCGCCGACGGCGTCACCACCGCGCTGTCCTCCTCGGTCGGCGGGGCGCCCACGACGACGTATGCCGAGAACATCGGTGTGATGGCCGCCTCCCGGGTCTACTCGACCGCCGCCTACGTCGTCGCCGCCGGGATCGCGATCCTCTTCGGCCTGTCGCCGAAGTTCGGCGCGCTCGTCGCGGCCACCCCCGGCGGCGTCCTCGGCGGCATCACGGTCGTCCTCTACGGCATGATCGGCCTGCTCGGCGCGAAGATCTGGCGCGAGAACGGCGTCGACTTCGCCAACCCGGTCAACCTCGTCCCGGTCGCGGCCGGCATCATCCTCGGCATCGGGAACTCGACGCTGCGGATCTCCGACACCTTCGAGCTGTCCGGCATCGCCCTCGGCACGATCGTCACCATCGCGGCATACCACCTGGCGCGCGCGACCGCCCACGACGGACTCCGTATGCCGCGCGACGGCGACGGCGCCGTGCTCACCGTCGGCCACGAGGGCCTCGACAAGGTCTGACCCGGCCCGGGCCTCGTCGGCCTGGGAAGCGCCACGTTGTCGGGTCGAGCGCAGCACAGCGCTGAGCGATACTCTGCCGCTTCGTGGCGACTTCTCGGGCCCCGCGCGGACCCTTCTGGCACTGGTTCCTCGACGCGGGCTGGCAGGAGCCGGGCGGCTTCTACGAGGACGAGGACGAGGCGGTCGAGCACCACCACGTCCAGCCGTGGTGGCGGGTCATGTGCCTCACCGGCGTCGACTACTTCTCCACCCTTGGCTACCAGCCCGGCATCGCCGCGCTCGCCGCCGGCGCGCTCGCGCCGGTCGCCACCCTCGTCCTCGTCCTCGTCACGCTCTTCGGCGCGCTGCCGATGTATCGGCGGGTCGCCCAGGAGAGCCCGCACGGCGACGGCAGCCTGTCGATGCTCGAGCGGCTGCTCACCTACTGGCCGAGCAAGCTCCTCGTCCTGGTGCTCATCGGCTTCGTGGCAACCGGATTCGTCCCTCTCGGCGGCCGACGCCACCGCCCACCTCGTCGAGAACCCCTTCCTCAAGCATGCGCTCGAGGGCAAGCAGGTCGTCATCCCCCTCGCCCTGCTCGCCTTCCTCGGCGGCATCTTCCTCAAGGGCTTCAAGGAGGCGATCGGGGTCGCGGTCGTTCTCGTCGCGGCCTACCTCGGGCTGTCCGCCGTCGTCGTATGCCGCGGCGCCGTCGAGGTGCTCACCCACCCGAGCGCCCTCTCCACGTGGACTGGGGCGATCGGCGCGGCATACCCCTCACCGACGGCCGTCGTGCTCGCTGCGCTGCTCGTCTTCCCGGCGCTCGCGCTCGGCCTCTCCGGCTTCGAGACCGGCGTCGTCGTCATGCCGCTCGTCAAGGGCGACCCGACCGACACCCACGACCAGCCCACCGGCCGGATCCGCAACGCTCGCAAGCTGCTCACCACCGCCGCGCTGATCATGAGCGTCATGCTCGTCGGCAGCTCGCTCGTCACGACCCTGCTCATCCCGCCGGCCGCCTTCCAGCCCGGCGGCGAGGCCAACGGGCGCGCCCTCGCCTACCCCGCCCATGAGCTGCTCGGCGAGACCTTCGGCACGGCATACGACATCGCGACCATCGGCATCCTGTGGTTCGCCGGGGCCTCCGCGATGGCCGGCCTGCTCAACATCGTGCCGCGCTATCTGCCGCGCTACGGCATGGCGCCCGACTGGGCCCGCTCGACCCGGCCCCTCGTCGTCGTCTTCACGACCATCGCCGCGCTCGTCACGCTCTTCTTCAAGGCCAATGTCGATGCGCAGGCCGGCGCCTACGCCACCGGCGTGCTGGCCCTGATGACCTCGGCCGCCGTCGCGGTCTTTCTCACCGAGCTGCGCCGCGGGCACCGCGGCGCCGCAACGGCATTCGCGATCGTCAGCCTCATCTTCGTCTACACGAGCGTCATCACCGTTGAGGACCGGCCCGAGGGTCTGGTCATCGCGCTCGTCTTCGTCGCGGCGATCCTCGTCGTCTCGATCAGCTCGCGGGTGCGTCGCAGCACCGAGCTGCGCGTGCAGCGGGTGGTCTTCGACGCCGGCGCGAGCGCACTGCTCGCCGAGGCGATGGGCCCGGACCGGCCGCTGCGACTCATCGCCAACAAGCTCGACGCCGGCGACGACCTGGAGTATGCCGAGAAGTCCTACGACGTGCGCCTGGACAACCACCTCATCGACACCGAGGACGCGGTCTTCCTCGAGGTCGAGATCACCGACGCCAGCGACTTCACCGCGCCGGTGCAGGTGAGCGCGGCGCGGGTCGGCCCGCACCGGGTGCTGCGAGCCCGGGGCACGAGCGTGCCGAACACCCTCGCCGCCGTGCTGCTCGCGATCCGCGCCCGGGACACCGAGCCGCCGCACATCTACTTCGAGTGGTCCGAGCGCCCACCCGGCCAGAACGTGCTGCGCTTCCTGCTCGCCGGCGAGGGCGACGTGCCTCCGCTCACCCACGAGATCCTGCGCCGCGCGGTCCCCGACGCCGCCCGGCGGCCGGTCGTGCACGTCGGCGGCTGACGCCCCGCGATCATCCGGTATGCCGCGCGGCATGCCCGATCCGGTGGCCGGGCTGTGCGCGGAGTAGTCTCCGGCACATGTCGAAGGCGACGCGGGCGCTCTCCCACCCGGGCCGCCTCATTCCCGTCGCCTTCTCGATCGTCCTCACGATCGGCACGATCCTGCTCTGCCTGCCGATCAGCCGCACCAACCCGGTCGAGCCGCCCAACGTGCTGGCCGCCGCCTTCACCGCCGTCTCGGCCACCTGCATCACCGGCCTGTCGGTCGTCGACACGGCGACCTACTGGACCCCCTTCGGCCAGGGCGTCATCATGGCGCTCATCCAGGTCGGCGGCTTCGGCATCATGACGCTCGCGACCCTGATGGCGATCCTCATCACCGGCCGGCTCGGGCTCACCCAGTCGCTGCTGGCCAAGAGCGAGTCGCACGCGCTCAGCCTCGGCGACCTGCGCGGCATCGTGCGCACCGTCGGGGTGAGCATGCTCGCCCTGGAGACGCTCGTCGCGTTGCTGCTGACCGCCCGGTTCTATGCGCACTACGACGACGGCGCGCTGCCGACCGCTCTCTGGCATGGCTTCTTCCATGCCGTGTCGGCCTTCAACAATGCCGGCTTCGCGCTCTACAGCGACAACCTCATGGGCTTCTCCGGCGACCCGTGGATCCTCTTCCCGATCTGCTTCGCGATCATCGCCGGCGGGGTCGGCTTCCCGGTCTACTACGAGCTGCGGCACCGCTGGCGCAAGCCGGACGCCTGGTCGGTGCACACCAAGGTGACCCTGCTCGGCTACTTCGGCCTGTTCGCCATCGGCACCGTCTTCTTCGGTGTCTCCGAATGGAACAACCCGGGCACCCTCGGCCCGATGGGCGTGTGGGACAAGCTGGTGAACTCGGTCGTCGGCGGGGTGATGCCGCGCACAGCCGGCTTCAACTCGATCGACTACGGCAAGGCCGGCGAGGAGACCTGGGCCTTCGACGCGACGATGATGTTCATCGGCGGCGGCTCGGCCGGCACGTCGGGCGGCATCAAGGTCGGCACCTTCGTCCTGCTCGCCTTCGTGCTGTGGGCCGAGATCCGCGGCGAGCCGGACGTCGTCATCGGGCAGCGCCGAGTCCCGTATGCCGTGCAGCGCGAGGCGATCACGGTCGCGCTGCTCGCGGTCGGCGTCGTCGCGCTGGGGACCCTCGGGCTGCTCATCACCACCGACCACCGCCTGGCCGTCGTGCTCTTCGAGGCGTGCTCGGCGTTCGGCACGACCGGGCTGTCGACGGGCATCACCCCGAACCTGCCCGGGATCAGTCAGCTCATCCTCATGGCGATGATGTACATCGGCCGGGTCGGCACGATCACCACCGCCTCCGCACTCGCCCTCAACCGCCGGCACCGGCACTACCGGCTGCCGGAGGAGCGCCCGATCATCGGCTGACCCGCCGCCGGCACGCACCGACCACGGTGCGCTGTCGACGGCAGGTGGGCACACGGCATACCGAAAGGATTGTGCAGCAATGGGTTTCCGACCTTTCCGGCGCGACGGAGACACGGACGCGGTGCTCATCATCGGGTTGGGCCGCTTCGGCTACTCGGTGGCGCGCTCGCTGGTCGCGATGGGGCAGGAGGTGCTGGCGGTCGACAACGACCCGGCGGTGGTGCAGCGGTATGCCGACGACCTCACCCACGTCGTCGAGGCCGACCCGCGGGATCCGGAGGCGCTGGCCCAGCTCGGGGTCGGGTCGTTCAGCAAGGCGGTGATCGGTGGGGCGAGCGACATCGAGACGAGCGTGCTCACCGCGATGGGGCTGGTCGAGGCCGGGGTGACCGACATCTGGGCCAAGGCGGCGAGCAAGGAGCACGGCAAGATCCTGGCCCGGATCGGGGTCCACCACGTCGTCTACCCGGAGACGTCGATGGGTGAGCAGGTGGCCCACATGATCGTCGGCGGGATGAGCCAGTACCTCGAGTTCGACGACGACTTCGCGATCGCGCGGACCCTGGCGCCCGAAGAGCAATGGGACAAGACCTTCCTCGAGACGGGGCTGCGGGCCAAGTACGGGGTGACGGTCGTCGGGGTGAAGCGGATCGGGCAGGACTTCGAGTACGCCCGGCCGGAGACCCTCGTGCACCCGCAGGACGAGCTCGTCGTGTCGGGGCCGACGAAGGCGGTCGAAAGGTTCTGTTCGCTGGCCCACCATCACTGAGCACCGACCAAGCGGTCGGTTACCCTTGAGGTGCGAGGGTCGTGTGAGGAGATGGGCGTCATGACGGGCCGGGTCTACGAGCTGACCAGGGACGACTGCTGGGGGTTGCTGCGCGAGCAAGAGCTCGGGCGGCTGGCCTACCACCTGGACGGAGCGGTGCAGATCGCGCCGGTCAACTATGCCCTCGACGGGCAGCGGATCATCTTCCGGACCGCCGAGGGCTCGAAGCTGGCCGGCATCCTCAAGGATGGCGAGGTCTGCTTCGAGGTCGACACGCTGACCGACGAGGCCGCGATGAGCGTGATCTGTCGCGGGCACGCCTTCGAGCTGACCGGCGAGGAGGCCCTGATGGCCGACCAGCTGCGGCTGCGGCCCTGGGTCAGGACGATCAAGAACCACATCGTTGCGATCGAGGTCACCCAGATCGACGGTCGCTTCTTCGAGTTGTCCAAGCCCTGGGCGCACCTGCTGCAGCACTGACCCCCTCGGCCGTCGACCGCGGCGGGTGTCGGCCGCAGCGGGTGTCGGTGAGCTGGGCGGTGGGGGTGAGCTGGCGCGCGCTGACAGGCCACCCATCGGTCCGCCGATATCGGATGCTCGACACCGCCCAACATCCTGACGCAACCAAGATTGCCCCACGCTCGGCGGTTTCCTGGTGCATCCGCGCTTGCACCACAAACCCCGCGATCCTGGTGCATCCACGATTGCGTCAGGCCCGACGGGTTTCGGGGGCATCCACGATTGCACCACGAAGCGCACCGTGCTGGGGCAACCGTGGATGCTCCAGAAATGCGGGGAGGGTGGAGCATCCGATATCGGCGCGACCACCCCATCCCCGCCCCGCAGCTCCCGACGTCGAGTCACGGCGTCTGAGAAGTCCTGCCTTGGCGTCGCCGTGGACATGCAACGGGCCGGTATGCCGCGGCATACCGGCCCGTTGGCCAGGTGTCGTCCGCGTCGGTCGGTGCGGACGGTCACCCAGCGCTCAGTCGACGGCCTTCTTGACCTCGTCGACGCCCTCCTTGGCGGCGTCGAGCGCGTCGTCGGCGCCGTCCTTGACCGCGTCGGCCACGTCGTCAGCGGCCTGCTTGGCGCTGTCTGCCGCGTCGTCGGCCGCACCCTTGGCGTCCTTGGCGGCGTCCTTCACGGCGTCGGCCGAGGTGTCCCAGGTCGAGCGGGCCGCGTCCTTGACCTCGCCGGCCGCGTCCTTGACCTCGCCGGTCGCCTTGTCGAGCCCGCTGTCGGCCGACCCCTTGACCTCGGCGACCTTGTCCTTGACCGCCTCGGCCGCACCCGCGGCCTTCTCCTTGGCCGCACCGGCCGCGTCGGCCGCTGCGTCCTTCACGTCGGCGGCCTTGTCCTTGGCCGTGTCGGCGACCAACGCCGCCTTCTCCTTCACGGCCTCCGCCGCGCCGGACGCCTTCTCCTTGAGCGTGTCGACGGTCGACGCGCGGCCCGAGCTCGGCGGCAGGTAGGCGCTCTGCCCGGCCGGCGCGGCCCACGGGTCGTCCTTGGGCTTGCGCGAGAGGTATGCCGTGACCGCCGCAGCCGCCGCAGCGCCGAGCCCGAAGACGATCATCAGCCCACCCTTCTTGCGGGGGGCCTTGGCGATCTTCTCGCCCTTCATCACCGCGAGCGCGTCGGGCGTGCGACCCGCGACCTCGCCGGCCTGGTCCTTCGCCGCACCCGCCGAGGCGGCCAGCGCAGCCACCGCCGCGGACAGCTTGGGCAGCAGGTCGTCGGTGATGTGGTCGCGAGCCTGGTCGACCCGCGGCGCCAGGTCGTCGACCGCCTTCTGCACCTTGGGGGCGGCCGCGCTCACATAGGGGGCGGCCTTCTCCCGGCCGGCCTCGAGCAGCGGCACGGCCTTCTCCCGGCCGGCCTCGAGGTAGGGCTGTGCGGCCTCGCGGGCCCGGTCCGCGGCGTCGCGCACGACCGGCGCCGCCTTGTCGGCTGCCTCACGGATCACCGGGGCCGCCTTGTCCCGAGCAGCCTCAGCCCGGTCCCGCGCGACCGGCCCGTAGGTGCGGGCCGCCTCCAGCGCGGCCGCAGCAGCGGCGGCCGCCATCTCCTTGGCCACCGGCGCATAGGCCTTGGCGGCGTCCTTCCCCTTGCTGGCGGCATCCATGCCCTTGGTCGCCGCGGGGGCGAGGGTCTCGCGCAGTGCGGCGAGCCGCTCGGCCGCCGAAGTGCCGTCGTTGTGCTTAGCCATGCCGGCGCATCCCTTCGATGAAGATCACGGGGTCCCGGTGGAGGTCCCCCGTCGCTCCAACCCATCCTGCCCTGTTTCGGTTCCCGTCACACCTTTGTGCCCTGCCCTGATGGCGCACAGGGCTCAGCGGTACAGCGACGGCACCGACAGGAAGGTGAGCACGAGCACCCCGACGGTGACGAGCAGCACTCCGGCGACGGCATACCACTGCCATCGGCGCCGCTCGCGCGGCGCGGTCACCGCGAAGGCCCCGGCGAGCGCGGCCCCGACGAGGAAGCCGCCGAGGTGGCCCTGCCACGAGATGCCGGGATAGAGGAAGCCGAACACGCCGTTGACGAGGACGACCAGCCCGATCCCGGCGGTCTGCCGCCCGAGGTGCCGATTGAGCACGAGGATCGCGGCGAACAGGCCGAAGACCGCCCCGGACGCCCCGACCACCCCGGTGCGCCACTGCTCCAGCTCGGCCAGCGGCACCGGCACCGTCCGCGGCGGGTTGGCCAGCAGGGTCACCATCATCGACCCGCCGATCGCCGAGCCGAGATAGAGCACGACGAAGCGCAGCCGCCCCAGCAGCGACTCGAGATAGGGCCCGATCTGCCAGAGCGCGAGCATGTTCATGACGATGTGCAGATACATGGCCGGCGAGTGCAGGAAGGCTCCGGTAAGCACCCGCCACGGCTCGCTCCAGCCGAGGATCGGCACGTACATCAGGTCGGTCGTCGTCTTCGGCCGGGCCAGCTGGGCCAGGTAGACCAGCAGGCAGATCCCGACGATGACGTAGGTCGCCAGCGGGGTGCTGACCGCCTGACCGCCGAAGGCGGTGCGGGTCTGGCGCATCCCGCGCGCCGCCTCCCGGACGCAGTCGACGCACTGCACGCCGACCGGCGCCTGCCGCTGGCACTCCGGGCAGACCGGGCGCTGGCAGCGTTGGCAGCGGACATACGACTCTCGGTCGGTATGCCGCGGGCACACCGGTGGCCCGGACGGCAGGGTTGCGTCCCACCCGCCCGGGCCACCCGGCATACTCGACATGCTCATCGGAACAGCCTTGCGAGACAGTCGTTCTGGTCGCTCAGTCCTTCTCGACGTCGACGCTCGTGATGACCACCGGCTCGACCGGACGGTCCTGCGCGCCGGTGCGGACGTTGGCGATCTTGTCGACGACCTCGCGGCTCGGCCCGTCGGCGACCTCGCCGAAGATCGTGTGCTTGCCGTTGAGGTAGGTCGGGGTGGAGACGGTGATGAAGAACTGCGAGCCGTTGGTGCCCTTGCCGCCGCGCTTGCCGGCGTTGGCCATGGCGAGCAGGTAGGGCTTGGTGAAGTGCTTGTCCGGGTGCGGCTCGTCGTCGAAGACGTAGCCCGGGCCGCCGTAGCCCTCGCCGAGCGGGCAGCCGCCCTGGATCATGAAGCCGGCGATGATCCGGTGGAAGGTGAGGCCGTCGTAGAACTTGGTCGGGTTGGTGCGCCCGGCGTCGTCCTGGTAGGCCTTCTCCCCGGTGGCCAGGCCGACGAAGTTGGCGACCGTGTTGGGCGCCTCGTTGGGGAACAGGACGACGTTGATGTCGCCGTGGTTGGTGTGGATGGTTGCCTTCATGCGCGCCATCCTCGCACGCGCGCCGGACCGGTATGCCGCGTGGCGCGGCCTCGGGTGTCGGCACCACAGGGTTGCCCGCAGGGTTGTCCACACCTGGGGAGAACTACACCGGTGTCATTCGCCCGTCACGAGCAGGTGGCCGGCCGGCTACTTCCACTTCATCGTCATGAGGAAGCCGGCGATGAGCAAGCCGAAGCCGATGACAAGGTTCCAGTAGCCGAACGCCGCGACCGGCCAGCCGCCCGCTGACACGTAGAACACGACGATCCACAGCAGTCCGACGAGCAGCAGGGTGACGAACACCGGCACCCACCAGGTGGGGTTCGGCGCATCGGCCTTCGCGGCCCGCCGCCGCTGCTCCTCCTCGACGGCCGCCTTGCGGGCGGCGGCCTTGGCGGCCGGCGGCAGCGCGGCCGAGCTCTTGGCCTTCGCGGTCTCGTCGGGGGTGGTGGCCACAGATGCTCCTTCGTCGCTGG
The DNA here is from genome assembly GCA_035448065.1 of Dermatophilaceae bacterium. Classification (GTDB taxonomy): domain Bacteria; phylum Actinomycetota; class Actinomycetes; order Actinomycetales; family Dermatophilaceae; genus Phosphoribacter. The sequence goes on along the minus strand of DAOTIG010000047.1, from coordinate 4,422 downwards.
TCGTGCCTTAGCGTAGTTGGTATGCCGCGCGCCGCCCGATCCTCCGTCTGGCGCCTGCTCGTGCCGCTCGTCTTCGCCTCGGCCGGCCTGCTCTTCTCGACGAGCTTCCAGACCGCCCAGGGCACCGACCTGCGCAGCGACCGCGGCCTGCCCGGGCTGGTGGCCGACGCCAACCGCGAGGTCGCCGCCAAGGCCGCCCGGGTGCAGGTGCTGCAGGCCGAGGTCGACGCGCTGACCGAGGCCAAGGCCCCGGACGCCAAGGCCCTCACCTCAGCGGCCAACAGCCTCGCCCCGAGAGTCGGCACCCGTGCGGTCCAGGGCCCGGCCGTCGTCGTCACGCTCGACGACTCCCAGCTCCCCGTTGGCACGCTGCCCGGCTCGATCAAGCCCGACGACCTCGTCGTGCACCAGCAGGACGTCCAGGCCGTCGTCAACGCGCTGTGGCGCGGGGGCGCCGAGGCGATGATGATCCAGGACCAGCGGGTCATCGCCACCTCCGCGGTCCGCTGCGTCGGCAACACGCTCATCCTGCAGGGTCGGGTCTACTCCCCGCCGTTCACCATCGCCGCCATCGGCCCGGTCGACCAGCTGCGCAGCGCCCTCGACAAGGACGACGCGGTCGGCGTCTACCGCCAATGGGTCGACGCCGTCGGGCTCGGCTACGAGGTCCGCACCGAGAGCTCGATGCGCTTCCCGGCATACACGGGCGTCTCGCTGTCCTACGCGACGGCATCCCGGTGAGACTGCGTTCGATCATCGGCGTCACCGGCGAGCTGCTCGTCACCGCCGGCATCCTCGTGCTCCTCTTCGTCGGCTGGCTGGTCGGCTGGCGCGGGGCTGTCGACAGTCGCGCGCAAGCCGCCGCCGTCGCCGACATCGAGCTGGCCATCGCGGGGCCCGGCGCCAGCGTCCCGGGCACCGGCAGCGCCTCCGCACCCGGCCCGGGCAGCGCGCCCAGCCCCGACATCGTGCTCGCCCCGCCGAGCGGCCCGCTCACCGACGGGCAGGTGCTCGGTGTGCTGCGCATCCCCCGGCTGGGCGCCGACTGGGCCAAGCCGATCTACGAGGGGGTCGGCGCGCCGATCCTCGCCAAGGGCATCGGGCACTACCCCGACACCGCGCGCACCGGCGAGATCGGCAACCTCGGGCTGGCCGGTCACCGCGCCGGCAGCGGCAATCCGCTGCTGCACATCGACGACCTTGTCCCGGGCGATGCGATCGTCGTCGAGACCCGTGAGGGCTGGAGCGTCTACCGCGTGGTCCGCCACACCATCGTGCCGCCCACCGGCGTGCAGGTCCTCGCCCCGGTCCCCGAGCGGCCCGGCGCCAAACCCACCGAGGCCTGGCTCACCCTCACCTCGTGCGACCCGCCGTTCACGGCCAAGGCCCGCTACGTCGTCTTCGCCCGGCTCGAGCAGACCCGGCTGCGCGCCGAGGGTGCGCCGGTGGCCGCGCTCGCCGCACCAGGAGGTCGCTGACATGTATGCCGCGCTGTGGCGCCGCCTCCCCGGCGGCCGATGGGCCAGGACCGGCCAGTGCGTGCTGCTCGCCGCGCTCGCGGTCGTGCTGCTCTACGGCGTCGTCTTCCCCTGGCTCGCGCCGCATCTGCCCATCGACGACGCCACCCTCCCCCAGCCCAGCGGAGCAACCCCGTGACCAGAGTCCTCGTCGTCGACAACTACGACTCCTTCGTCTTCACCATCGTCGGCTATCTCGAGCAGCTCGGCGCCGAGTGCACCGTGCTGCGCAACGACGCGGTGAGCGCCGCGCAGGGAGCCGACCGCGCGGCATACGACGGCGTGCTGGTCTCGCCGGGCCCCGGCACCCCGGAGGACGCCGGCGTGTCGATGGCGATGATCGAGGCGTGCGCCGCCAGCGGCCAGCCGATGCTCGGCGTGTGCCTCGGCCACCAGGCGCTCGGGGTGGTCATGGGCGCGACCGTCGGTCGGGCGCCCGAGCTGCTGCACGGCAAGACCTCGCTCGTCGAGCACGACGGCACCGGGGTGCTCGAGGGGCTGGGCCGGCCGTTCACGGCGACCCGCTACCACTCCCTCGCCATCGACCCGTCGACTCTGCCGGCCGAGCTGGTGCCCAACGGGCACACGGCAAGCGGCATCGTCATGGCGGTCCGCCACGCGACGCTGCCCTTGCACGGGGTGCAGTTCCACCCCGAGAGCGTGCTCACCGAGGGCGGCCACCGGATCCTCGCCAACTGGCTGGCGACGTGCGGTGACGAGCAGGCGGTCGCACGGTCGCACGGCCTGAGCCCACTCGTCCACCGCTGACACCGGTCGACGCGCGGCCGAGACCCACACCTATGGGCGGGTCGTGGTGGTCGTGCTCGTCGCCGTCGTCGGGGGGGTGGAGGTCGGGGGTGGAGGCGGCGGCACGATCGTCGTCGTGACGACGACGGTCGTCGTCGGCACCGCGCGGATCGCGATGACGACCTTGACCTCGCTGCCCTGGTCGACGAGCGAGTCCGGGGCCGGCGTCTGCTCGAGCACGGTGCCCTCGAGGATGGCCGGGTCGGTGACCGACCGGCGCTCCTCCTTGTAGGCCAGCTTGAGCCCGGCGACCGTCTGCTGGGCGAGCACCGACGGCTGACCGACGAGCTTGGGCAGCTTGACCTTGCCGCTGGAGATGTTGAGGGTGACCCGCTTGCTCACCAGGATGCGAGCGCCGCTGACCGGGTCGGTCGAGACGGCGACGTCCTTGGGCTGGGACGGGTCGTCGACGGAGACGATGAGCGGCTCGCCGAAGCCGGCGTTGGTGATCGCAGTGATCGCGTCGGCCTTCGACAGCCCGGTGACCGGGGGCACGATGGACTCGCCGGGCCCGGTCGACACCTTGACCTCGACGGTCGAGAAGAGGTCGACCATGGTGCCCTGCTGCGGGTTCTGCTCGACGACGGTGCCCGAGGCGACGTTGGCGTCCTTGACCGGCACGGCCTTCATGAGCAGCCGCTTGCCCTCGATGAGGGTGCGCGCCTCGCCCTCGGTCTTCGTCACGACGTAGGGCACCGCGACCTGCTCGGCCTTGGCCGGCTGCAGCAATCCGCGCCCGAACCAGAGCCCGGCCGCGACGAGCGCGAGGACGATGCCGGCGATGAGCCACGGCACCCACCGGCGGCGACGCTCGGGCTCGGGCGGCGCGGCATACCGGATGGTCTCGATCTCGCCGGTGTCACCGCGTCGCGACTCGCGCGGGTGCGGGTCGGGCACGGGGGTGAGCACGGTGGTGGCCGGCGCGGTGGTCAGCGCTATCGCGCCGGCCGCCTCGGCCGAGATCGGGCGGCCCTCGCGCGCGCAGATGAGGTCGGCGCGGAAGTCGTTGGCCTGCTGATAGCGCAGCTCGCGGTCCTTGGCCATCGCGTGCAGGACGATCGCGTCGTATGCCGCGGGCACGCCGGCCCGCACCGTCGACGGCGGTTGGGGGGCCTCGCCGACGTGCTGGTAGGCGATCGACACGGGGGTGTCGCCGACGAACGGCGTTCTGCCGGTGAGCAATTCGAAGAGCATGCACCCGGTGGAGTAGAGGTCCGAGCGGGCGTCGACCTGCTGGCCCTTGGCCTGCTCGGGCGAGAGGTACTGCGCGGTGCCGACGACGGCCTGGGTCTGGGTCATCGTCGCGGCGGTGTCGGCGATGGCCCGGGCGATGCCGAAGTCCATCACCTTGATGTCGCCGGTCGGGGTGATCATCACGTTGGCCGGCTTGATGTCGCGGTGGACGATGCCCATCCGGTGGCTGTAGGCCAGCGCGGCGAGGACGCCCTCGGTGATCCGGGCGGCCTCCTCGGGCGGCAGCGGGCCGTGGGCGTGCAGCCGCTCGCGCAGGGTCTGCCCCTCGACGACCTCCATGACGATGTAGGGGACGACCTGCTCGTGGCCGGCGGCGTCGACCGGGTGGTCCTCGCCGGAGTCGAAGATGGCGACGATCGCGGGGTGGTTGAGCCCAGCCGCCGAGCGCGCCTCGCGCTGGAAGCGGGTGAGGAAGCTGCCCTCGCGGGCGAGGTCGGAGCGCAGCAGCTTGATCGCGACCGGCCGGGACAGCCGGGTGTCGAAGCCGAGGTGCACGTCGGCCATACCGCCCCGGCCGATGACCTCACCGACCTCATATCGGCCGCCGAGCAGTCGTCGCCCGCTCATCGGGTGCCCCCCTGGGCGCTAGCCACCGCTTGCTCCTGTCGTCGGGGCCGGCGTGGTGCCGGCCTTGGCCTTGCTGCCGTTGCTCACCGTGAGGGTGATCCGCTCGGTCAGCGCGACCTTCGGCCCGGTCGGGCTGACGTCGATGACGGTGCCGCTCGGCTCGCTCGAATCCGCTTGCACGGAGACGACATTGGTGAAGCCGAGGGTCGTCAGGTCGGAGATGGCGACGCCGGCGGACTTGCCGACGACGTCGCTCTTCTTGATCTGCGCGGTCGCC
>DAOTIG010000046.1:0-22036 GCA_035448065.1 Dermatophilaceae bacterium | reverse complement strand
CCGGGCGCTGCAACTGGCCGGCGATGGCCTCGGCGTCGAGGCCGTCACCCGTCAGCCGGACCAGGGTCGCGTAGTCCTCGTCCGTCCACGGCTGACCGCTGCGTGCTGGACGCGGCGCCCGGGCGACGGCATACAGATCGTGAATCGTCATGTCCCACACCATGACACGCCTGGATGACCCTGCTGCGGTTGTCCACAGGTGCCGCGAGCAGTTTGTCCACAGGCGGGCGGCCAGCGCGCGGCTGCGCACGGCCCGGCGGATCGTGCCCACAAGGTCGGCGAAGGTGACGCTCTCGGGGCCGACCGCGTCGAGCGTGACCTGCTCGTTGGTCTCGGCGAGGTCGGCACACAGTCGGGCGAGGTCGTCGATGTGGATGCCTCTCACCCGTTAGCCACCGCCGCCACCGACCGCGACGACCGGCAGGTGGCGCAGCAGCCAGGCGATGTTGTTGACGAGCACGCCGTCGCCGCCGAAGAGGATCGCCGGGCGGGCCACGGCATACGAGACACCGCACTCCGCGAGCGCCTGCTCGACGAGCGCCTTGGCCCGGAAGTAGGGGTAGGGCGAGTCGAGGGAGGGATGGGTGATCGACACGTGCACGATCCGCCGTACCCCGGCGTCGGCGGCGGCAGCGAAGAGCTTGCGCGAGTTGGCGATCGCCGTCTCGAAGGTCGTCGCGCCGTGCACGAAGCGCACCCAGTAGGTGATGACGAGCGTGTCGACCCCCGCGAGCGAATCTCGCAGCCCCCCGGCGTCGGAGAAGTCGAGCGGGCGAACCTCGATCGACGTCCCAGCTCGACCCATCAGCGGATCGCGCGCTCTCGCATCGGATCACCCTACGTCGGAGGTCCGCTCACGCCGGGCCGGCGACGGCCCGCCGAGGGGGAGTTCGACGACGTCCAGCCGGCGGCCTGCCGGGCCGCGATGGCGTCGAGGAGCAGGTCGAGGGCGAAGTCGAACTCGAAGTCCTCGTCGCACCCCCTCGCCCCCGGTCGGCGGGCGGCTGCGTCGGCGGCGACGGCATGGATGGCGGGGAAATCGGCGGGGTCGGGAGCCGGCCCGGTGCGCGCTCGCGATGCGGCGGCGCCCGCGTCGGCCCGGTCGGGGTCGTTGAACAGCTCCGGGCTGAAGCCCCAGATCCGGTTGCCGAGCGCGTGCATCGCGTGGTGGGCCAGGTCGGGGGAGAGGCCGCCGTCGAGCAGGATGCTGGTGAGTCGCTCCATGTGGCCGAGGACCGCCGCCGAGCGCCGGGTCCGCGTCTCGATCGCCCGTCGTGCCCAGGTATGCCGCGTGACCACCGCTCGCGCACCGGCCACCGCCGCGCGGAAGTCAGGTCGCCAATCACGTTGTGCCGCAAGGGTGTCAAGCGAGCGGTTGGCCGCTCGTCGAGGTGCCGGCGGGAGCGCCGGCGCGGGTGTTGCGAACTCTGCGATGAGCTCGTCGACCATGCCGTCGAGCAGGTCGTCCTTGTCGGCGACGTGCTTGTAGAGCGCCATCGGCACGACTCCGAGCCGGTCGGCGACGCGGCGCATGCTCACCGCGTCGATGCCCTCGGCGTCGGCGAGCTCGACGGCCGCGCGGAGCACGGACCCGCGGCTCAGCGGCGGGCGGGGCGGCATACCGACTCCTCCTGGACGACTTGACTCGGTGTACATCGTACACCTACCCTGCTCGCACCTGGTGTACGCCGTACACCCCCTCTCGACCGGAGCCTCGCATGACCCCGTCCGACCGCCGCACCGCACGCCTCGCCGGCGCCCTCTACCTGCTCACCCATGTCACCTCGATCGGCGCCGTCGCGCTCTACGGCGGATCCGCCTTCGACCCGACCGCGCCGCTCAACAGCCGCGGCTCGGTGCTGCTCGGCGGCGTCCTCGAGGTCGTCCTCGCCTGCGCCGTCGTCGGGACGTCGGTCGCGCTCTACCCGCTCGTCCGGCGCCACGGCCGCGGTTTGGCCGCGGCCTACGTCGCCCTGCGCACCCTCGAGGCCTCGGTCATCCTCGTCGGGGTCGTCGCCCTGCTGCCGGTCGTCGCCGGGCCCGGGACGGCCGCGGCACCTGGGCTCGAGCCCGCCGTCGCAACGGGATTGCGGCTCGTGCACGACTGGATCTTCCTTGTCGGGCCGGGGCTGATCTGCCCCGTCAACACCGTCGTGCTCGCCTGGCTGCTCTGGCGTGAGCGGCTCGTGCCGCGCGCCATCCCGGCGCTCGGCCTGGTCGGCGGTCCGCTCATCGGCCTGGTCAACCTGCTCGTGCTCGCCGGTCTCACGCGGACCCAGCCGCTGGCCGCCCTGCCGATCTTCGCTTGGGAGGTCTCGCTCGCGGTCTTCCTCATCGCCCGCGGGCTGCGACCCTCGCCCCGCCCCGCCGCCGCCCCCACCCCTGCGCCAGCGGCCGCGTCGCGAAACGACGCCATGGCCTCGATCTGACCGGATGGCGTCGATATAGCGACGCCACCCACCAGGAACGACGCCATGGCGTCGTTACGGGAAGGGGGGCGCCGTCGCCGGGGTCTCCCCTCCCGGCTCCCCAGCAGGCGGCAGGATGGAGCGGTGAGCGAGCGCGACAGCGGTGAGCCGGGCGGCATACCGACCGATCGAGCGGGTGGCGGTCATCGGAGCCGGCGCCATGGGGGCGATGTATGCCGCACACCTCGTGGCTGCCGACGTGCCGGTAACGCTCGTGGCCGCCGGCGACCGGGCCCGGCGACTGCGCGACCCCGGCATCACCGTCAACGGGGTCCGCCTGCAGGCAGGGGTGCTCGACCTCGACGACCCCGCCGCGGTGGCGGCCGCGCGCGCAACCCCGACGGACCTCGTCCTCGTCGCCGTCAAGAGCGCCGAGCTCCCCGCCGCGATCGATGCGGCGACCGTCGTCGTCGGTCCGGACACGACGATCCTGTCGATCCTCAACGGACTCGACAGCGAGCCGGCACTGGCCGAGCGCTTCGGCGAGGAGGCGGTCCTGCTGTCGATGTCGCTGGGCATGGACGCCCGGCGCGACGGTGCGTCCGTCGTCCACCGGCAAGTGGGCCGGATCGTCCTCGGCGAGGCCGTGCCCGGCCGGCAGACCCAGCGTCTGACCGCGGTGCAGGCAGTCCTCGACCGAGCCGGCCTGGCGTGGGAGACACCGGCAGACATCCGGCACGCGATGTGGTGGAAGTTCATGGTCAACGTCGGCGTCAACCAGGCGTCGGCGGTGCTCCGCGCGGGCTACGGCGCCTTCGTCGCTGCCGGCCCGGCGCGGGAGCTCATGCTCGCTCTCATGCGCGAGGTGATCGCCGTCGCCGCAGCCGAGGGGGTCGAGCTCGGCCCCGACGACCTGCGCCGATGGGACGACGTGCTGGCCGGCCAGCCCGCCGACGGCTGGACCTCGATGCTGCAGGACGTGATGGCCGGTCGGCCCACCGAGGCCGCGATCTTCGCCGGTCGGGTCGTCGCGCTCGGCCGGGAGCACGGCATACCGACGCCGCACAACGAGACGGTCGGCTGGATCCTGCAGGCCCTGCCGGCGACCCCGGACGGCGGCTCAGCCAGGCCCTGACCCGGACGACTCCCGGGTCCCGAGCGCCGGGTGACCGCCAGCTCACACATCGGCACGGCGCAGCCGGCGCACGGCGACGGCGAACAGACCGACCGCCCAGGCGGCAAGGGCCAGGGCCGCGAGGTGCGGCTCCGAGGTGCCACTCGACTGATCGACGAGGCTGCTGGCTGCGGCAACTGGGAAGACCGGTGCGAGCCGACCGACGAGCGGTACCACGGCGCCCACCTGGGCCAGCACGACCGGACCGAGCAGCAGGCCGGCGACGAGCACCATCGCCGCAGGCTGAGGGCGGCGGGCCAGCGAGCCGACGGCTACCCCGACGATGGCCAGTGCGCCTGCGCCCAGGCATCCACCCGCGGCCACTCCGGTGAGCTCGGTGACGCCGAGACCCCAGAGGGCGTCTCCCCGGCCGGCCAGCACCACTCCGACGATGCCGGCAAGCAGCGTCAGCAGCGCCATCACCGTCGCGACCAGTGCGGCGGTGAGCGCCTTGGCGGTGAGCGCCGGCCAGCGGGTCGGCGTCATGGCGTACAGCACGCGGCTGATGCCGGAAGCTGCCTCGCCGGTGACCGACGCGCTGGCGAGCAGCGCGGCGGCATACGGGAGCAGCGACAGCGACGAGGCCACGGCGGCTCGGACGATCGACCCGTCGCCTCCTCCGAGCTGATCGGCGCCGGGCCCGCCGACGAGCCAGGCTGCCCCCATGCCGGCCAGAGCCAGCGCTGCGGCCACCCAGCGCTGGCCGCTCGCCGGCCCGAGCTTGCGTGCCTCGGCCTGCAGTGCTCGGCGCAGCAGGGTTCGTCCCATCGTCACGTCGGCGTTCATCGGACCCCCTGTAGCTCGCGGCGGGCATCGTCGAGCGAGTCCCGGCTCTCGCAGTCCGCAACGAAGCTGAGGTAGATCTCCTCCAGAGGGGGGACGATGGAGCGAAGCTCGCTGAGCTCGCACCGCGCCTCGAAGGCGATCCTCCCTACCAATGCGCGAGAGATGCCGGTGACGCGCAGCTCGGCGTCGTCGACGACCTGAACCGATGCCCTCGGCGGCAGCAGGTCGACCAACCGGGCCAGCTGAGGGCCTGACACGGCCGTCGTCGGCGTTGCATGAGCCTCGATGAACTCGGTGAGACTCGACCGCCACGCCACGCGGCCGCGGACGATGACGACGAGATCGTCGGCCAGGCTCTCGACCTCGTGCATGAGATGCGAGGAGAACAGGACGGTGCCGCCGTTTGCGGCGTGCCGGTGCAGCGTCGACCGCAACCACTGCATCGCCGCCGGGTCGAGTCCGTTGGCCGGCTCGTCGAGCACCAACGCGGTGGGCTGGCCCAGCAACGCCATGGCGATGCCGAGACGCTGGCGCATGCCGAGGGACAGCTCTCGTCCGCGCCTGTCCCGATAGCCGTGCAGGTCAGCCTCGGCCATGACCTGCTCCACCCGGGCCGGGCGCACGCCGGCTGCGCAGCCCACGATGTGCAGTTGCTCGTCAACCCGCCACGTCGGGTGCGCTGCCGGGCCGTCGACGAGCGCACCGAGGACGGCTGCCGGTCGCCCCCAAGCCGACAGCGGCCGACCGGCGATGAGCACCGACCCGGAGTCAGGCCGATCGAGCCCTGCGATGATCCGGAAGGCGCTGGTCTTCCCGCTCCCGTTCGGGCCGAGCAGAGCGGTGACTCGACCGGGAGTGGTCGTCAGGTCGACGCCGTCGAGAGCTGTGGTCGTCCCGTGCCGCTTGACGAGCGAGGTGGCCTCGATCATCGCTCAGCGTCCGGGGGACAGCAGCATGAGGGCGGCATTGGCGGCGCTCATGAGCACGAGGTATGCCGCGAGCCGGCCGCGCGTGGTCGGCGCAGCCCGGTGGGCGAGCAGACCGTAGATCGCCACCGAGACCAGCCCGAGCGCGTGCCGGGGCAAGGGGCTCTGCAGGGCCGTCGGACCGGTGACTCCACCATGCAGATAGGTCCAGCCGACGAGGAGCATGAACGGGACCTGACCCACGAGCACGTATGTCCACCCACGCCCGAGCTGAGGCCGGGGCACCCGAGTGACGGCACCCCAGACCAGGCCATAGATCCAAGCTTGGAGCAGCGCGAAGAGGACAGCCCACACCGCCGTCGAGACCCTGAGGGCGACGAGCATGGTCGTCGGCGAGGAGAAGGGCGAATCGGTCGCCGTCGCGACGGCGTCCCGCAGCAGCGGCTCGGCGGCCACCATGACTGCACTCCCATAGAAGAGCGCGAGGATGATGCGGGCGATCCGCTCCGAGACGGGCAGGGTCGGACGCTGCACGGAGGCGAGGTCGGTCAGGTGGGTCTGGTTGGGCATGATCATCCCTTTCTCAGCTGAAGCCAGAGCTCCAGCCATTCGACGGCGGCGGCAGCGGCATAGCAGGTGAGCACAAGGGCGGCCGATCGGGCCAGCGGGGGCCAGGCGTCCCTGGACGGTCCGCGTCGGCGGCGCAGCCGGTCCTGGACGAGTGCGGTGGTCATCCACGAGAGCCGCACGGTGAGCAGCCACGCGAGCATCTCGAGGGGCACGTGGCCCGCAGTGAACGAGATCGTTCGCGCCCACCCCTCGACGATCACGCTGGCGTGCAGCCCGACCCCGAGGTACCAGCAGTTCACGAGGATCATCGGGTAGGCGACGTAGGCGGAGGCGGCGACGGCCAGGGCCGCGACGACGAGGTTGTGCCCGAGGATCGCCCACGCGCTGAGGTCGGTCACGTGGCTGGGATCGCCCCACCTGAACAGGCCGCCGCTGGCCATGCCGAGGGCCAACGCGCCGAGCATCGCCAGCGATACCCGCACCGGCCGGAAGTGCCCCGAACGGGGTGGCGACAGCAGCAGCGCTGGCTCGGTCGTCGTCATCATGCGCGCACCCCCCGACCGTGCAGCGTGAGGTCGTGGGCCGAGCCGAGCGCCAGCTCGAAGTGAGCGGAGGCGATCTCCGCTCGATCGTGGGTGGCGAACACGATCGTCGTGCTGAGCGAGGCGCTGGCCAGCGCCTCGCGGGCGGCGTCGGCGGCTGACTCGTCGAGGCCGTTGAAGGGCTCGTCGAGCAGCAGGATGTCGACCTCGCGCAGCGCCGTGGCAACGGCGAGGACCACGCGTTGCCGTCCACCGAGGGAGAGCTCGCCGACCCGAGTTCGCAGGATCGACTCGGTGAGGAGCGGGCCTGCGGTGAGGGCGCTCCTGTCGATTCGGCACATCGTCGCGCCGAGGAGTCTGACGAGCTCGGCGACGGTGAGGGTGTCGAGGCTCAGGCACTCGGCATCGAGGTAGACGACCCTCTTGGCCTTGAGCAGCTCGGCCACCGCGGCGTCCTGGCTTGGGTAGATCCCGCCGAGCACCCGAAGCAAGGTCGTCTTGCCGATGCCGTTGGGACCGGTGAGTGCCACGAGCCCGCGTTCGGGCAACGGCACGTGCAGCCGATCGAGGACGAGGTGCTGGCCGAAGGCGAAGGTCAGCCCGGCGATGGTGGTCATGATGCCCCTTCATGGGATGCGTGCAGGTCGGTGAGCCACGGCTGGGCGTCGGCGTCGGCGAGCCAGGCGAGGACGCCCGCGCACGCTGTCAACAGCCCGGCGGCAGCCAGGGTCTGGGCCTCGTGACCGTCGAAGGCGAGGGTCGGGAAGAGACCGGCGGCACCCGCTGCGGCGAAGATGATCGCGAGACACAGGGCGGCGCCAGCGCCGGACTTCGAGGCGGTGGACAGCTGGCCGGTCCGACTGGCCGGCAGCACTGCGGTCTGGCGCTGAACGATGACCTCGTCCACGGTCACCTCGAGGACGAACAGGCCGAACGCGAGGACGGCGACGGTCCCTCGCCCGGCGGCGAGCAGCAGGATCACGGTCGCGGCCCAGGTGGGCGCGCTGAGGGCCAGCGCGTTGACCCGGTAGTGCCGGGCGATGCACTGTCCGCTCAATCCGGTATGCCGCGCGAGCAACAGGCCGTAGCCGAGGGCCTCCGGAGAGGTGCTGTGCACGTGGGTTGCGCGAAGCAGCAGCACCGCGACGAGACCGGCAGCGATCTGGAGGTGATCGGCCACGCCGGCCAGGGAGTCACTCGAGCGGGCGAACGATGCGCCGAGCGCACCCATCCCGAGGACGGCGGCGACCGCGATGCCCGCGCTGCGGTGGGCGCTCGGGCGTCGGGGCGCGAGCCGGCGGCGTGCCAGGTGTGCGGTCGTCGCCGACGTGACCAGCGCGCTGGCCAGCACCACGCCGGAGGTGAGGCCGAGCGAGAGCAGCAGAGCCGACGACGACCCCGTCGACCCACGTCCGTCGACCATGCTCGCCGACCCGACAACGAGGCCGGTCACCACGGTCGAGATGGCGGCGCGGCGGGCGACGCGCGCGGACAGGTGCCCAGCGCCGCGGGCGCCGATCGCCCAGCACCCCATCGCCAGCACACTGACCAACGGCAGCGCGCCGCACTCGCCGGTTCGGACCAGCTGGGAGCTCGTCGTGACGACGAGAGGGAGAGTGGTGGCCAGTCCCGTGAGACGCACCGCCAGCCCTGGCCCACGGTCGAGCAGTCGCAGCAGGGGACCGTGTCGCTCCTGAGTCTTGGCGTCGGCGGCACCTATGGCGAGGACGGTGGCGCCGGTGAGGACGGTCAACAACGCCCAGCCGTTGACCCACGGGAGGTGTCGCTGCACGATCGGCAGGATCGACGGGGCCGCGGCGCCAATGAGGAGGCTGACGACGGAGGAGAGCCAGGCGATCGCCACGACGGTGCCGGCCCATCGTGCGCTGCCTTCGCCGAGGAGGGCGAGGCGTCGAGCGGCGGCGCGGCGAAGTCTGCGGTGCTCGTCGCACAGCGCGTAGCGGGCGGCGACGACGACGGGACGGACGCGCTGTCCGATGGTGGTGGGCATCTTGTTCGTCCCGTCGTCGTCGTGGCGTGGCCGTCAGGTGGGGCCCGGGGTCACCAGGCGACGAACTGCTTGAGCGCCCACCGCTTGACCAGCCCGAAGATGAGGCCGGCGAGCGTGGTCGCGATGCCGAAGGACGCGACGATGCTCACGGCGATCGAGGCCCACGACACCCACTGGAGCGCGAAGTAGAGGTTGGTGGCGAGGCCGCTGCTGATCCCCAGCGTGGCCACGGCAGCGAAGGTCATCGCGAGCGCGAGGACGGCGCCGACGGCGAAGCCGACGGGACGGGCGGTGATGCTACGGTTATCGTTCATCTTCCATCCATTTCTGTGAGAGGGAATGACCCGGGCCGAGGCTCGGGCTTGGGAGATCCGACCCTGAGGTCGGGCCGGGGTCGCTGCACCGCAACGTGCCTCGACCCCGGCACCCCCGTCCCGGCCCGCGCTGACGGACCGGTCTCGGTTATGGCCGAGGCGACGGATCACGACAGCCATTCCGTGCCGGGCACCCGCCAGCTGCTGCCGGTGAGGAGCTCCGTCCGTCGCTGCTGTCATGGGCTCGAGCCTCCACCGACGGCGGCGCGTGGCGCTATGAGTTGCGCTGTCCGGGAAGGGACATGGCAGGTATCGGCCAGCAGCGCCAGGTTCAGGGACTCGAGGCCCTCCCGCGCGCGCCGGGATGTGCTCGCATGGGGGCATGGCCACCCTGTACTACTCCGTCGTCGCCTCGTCCCTGCACGACCGGGACGCCGTCGACCGGATCGTCGCCCCTGTCGAGGCCCTGCTGCGCGCCGTGGGCGCCGAGCGCACGACTGACCCCGCGGCATACCCGCAGAGTCCGTATGCCGTGCTCGTCGCCACCGGAGGCACCGAGGCGCGCGTCCTCGACGCGGTCGCGCAGCGGGCCGCCGTCGCGCCCTGGGAGCCGGTCGTCCTGCTCGCCCACCCGTGGCACAACAGCCTGCCGGCCTCGCTGGAGTCGCTGGCCCGGCTGCGCCTCGACGGACGGCGTGGGCGGATCGTCCAGCTCGGGGGCAGTGGTGGCGAGAACAGCTCTGCCACAGGGCAGCTCGACACGATGGTCGCCGATCTCGCTGCGGCACACGAGCTCCGGCGGTCACGGCTCGGCCTCGTCGGCAAGCCGTCGGAGTGGCTCGTCGCGAGCGTGCCGGACCACGCAGGGGTCCGCGAGCGGTGGGGGGTCGAGCTCGTCGAGGTCGACATCACCGACACGATCACCGGCCACCAGCGTCTCGAGCCGGGGCGCAGCGGGCCGGTCGCCGTCCGCTTCGGCCGGCCGGAGGATCCCGAGCTGGTCGCCGCCGCGGCCGTCCACCCGGCTCTCGTCGACACCATCGAGCTGGCCCAGGTCGACGCGGTGACGGTGCGCTGCTTCGACTTCCTCACTGATCTCCAGACCTCCGGCTGCGTGGCGCTGGCCCAGCTCAACGACACCGGCACGGTCGCAGGCTGCGAGGGCGACGTCGCGGGAGCGCTCGCGATGATGCTCGTCCGTCAGCTGCTCGGCTGCGCGTCGTGGATCGCCAACCCGGCCAGCGTCGACGTCGAGGCCGGCCGCTTGCTGCTCGCGCACTGCACGGTCGCGCCGTCGTTGGTGAGCGACCTCGAGCTGCACTCGCACTTCGAGAGCGGCATGGGCATCGGGCTGCGCGGCAGCTTCGCGCCCGGTCCGGTGACCTTGCTGCGGCTCGGCGGCCACGAGCTCGAGCAGCACTGGTTCGTCGACGCGACGATCGTCGCGGGCGGCGACTCACCCGACCTGTGCCGGACCCAAGTCACCCTCGAGGTCGACCCGGCCCGGCTCGCCGAGCTGCTCGAGCGGCCCCTCGGCAACCATCTCGTCCTCGTCCCCGGCAACCACGCCGCGCGGCTCGAGCGCTGGTGGTCGCTCGTGCACGGCTGAGGTGCGAGAACCGGTCGCTGCCAGACGTCACGGTAGCCTCGCTCGGGGGCCGAGTCGGCATGCGCGGTCCCGGGGCACGACACGACAGGAGCGCACGATGGCCGAGCCGACCACCCGGGACGAGGGGCGCACCGACCCGCCCAAGCCGTGGCGCACCGAGGGACTGCCGCCGCGGCATACCGGATCCGGAGGCGACCAGCCGCCCAAGCCTGGCTTCAACTGGAAGCGCTTCCTGCTGATCAGCCTGCTCTTCTACGGCCTGACCTTCATGGTGATGTCCTTCTTCGACACCTCGGGCACGACGACGATCCCCTACACCGAGTTCAGCAAGCAGGTCGACGCCAAGAACATCGCCGAGGTCTACGCCAAGGGCGACACCATCCAGGGCAAGCTGCGCAACCCGGCGACGACCGGCCCGCAGAGCACCCAGTACACCGTCTTCGTCACCGAGCGCCCCACCTTCGCCAAGGACGACCTGTATGCCGCGCTCGCCGCGCAGGACACGACCGTGCGGGCGACCCCGGTCATCGAGCAGCGTGGCCTGCTCGGCAACCTCATCGGCTCGCTGCTGCCGATCGCCCTGCTCGTCGCCTTCTACGTGTGGATGATGCGCAAGCAAGCGTCGATGATGGGCGGCGGGGTATTCGGGCGAGGCAAGACCAAGCCGATCGACCCCGAGACGGTGCGGGTCACCTTCGACGACGTCGCCGGCATCGACGAGGTCGAGGACGAGGTCAACGAGATCGTCGACTTCCTCAAGAACCCGGGCAAGTATGCCGCCCTCGGCGCCCGAGCACCCAAGGGCGTGCTCCTCTCCGGCGCGCCGGGCACCGGAAAGACGTTGCTGGCCAGGGCAACTGCCGGCGAGGCCGGGGTGCCGTTCTTCTCGGCGAGCGCGAGCGAGTTCATCGAGATGATCGTCGGCGTGGGCGCCCAGCGGGTGCGTGAGCTGTTCAGCGAGGCCCGCAAGGTGGCACCCGCGATCATCTTCATCGACGAGATCGACACCATCGGTCGGGCCCGGGGCGGCTCGCAGTCGATGGGTGGTCACGACGAGCGCGAGCAGACGCTCAACCAGATCCTCACCGAGATGGACGGCTTCTCCGGCTCGGAGGGCGTCGTGGTCCTCGCGGCGACCAACCGGCCGGACGTCCTCGACCCGGCGCTGCTGCGGCCGGGCCGCTTCGACCGGACGATCATGGTGCACGCGCCGGATGCCAAGGGTCGCGAGGCGATCCTCAGGGTGCACTCGCGCAAGGTGCCGCTCGCGTCCGACGTCGACCTGTCGGCGGTCGCCAAGTCGACACCCGGGATGACCGGTGCCGAGCTGGCCAACCTCGTCAACGAGGCGGCCCTGCTCGCCGCGCGGCGCGGTCAGTCGGCGGTGACCCAGGCGCTGCTCTTCGAGGCGCTCGAGAAGGTGCAGCTCGGCGCGGCCCGCAACGTTGTCATGCCCGAGGACGAGCGGCGGCGCACGGCATACCACGAGGCGGGACACGCCCTGCTCGGCATGCTGCAACCGGGCGCCGACCCGGTGCGCAAGATCTCGATCATCCCGCGTGGGCGCGCGCTCGGCGTCACCCTCTCCAGCCCGGACACCGACCGCTACGGCTACGACGAGGAGTACCTGCGGGGCCGGATCATCGGTGCGCTCGGTGGGATGGCGGCCGAGGAGGTCGTCTTCGGGGTCGTGACCACCGGGGCCGAGTCCGACCTGCAGAGCTCGACCTCGATCGCCCGGCAGATGGTCGGCCGGTGGGGCATGTCGGACAAGGTCGGCCCGGTGCAGATCTACCCGAGCGAGGGTGACGCGCGCGCGGCCGGCTTCTCCGACGACATGCTCGCGGTCGCGGACGCCGAGGTGCGCCGGATCGTCGAGGAGTGCTACGGCCAGGCCAAGACCCAGCTCGCCGAGCACCGGCCCCAGCTCGAGCGGATCGTCGCCGCACTGCTAGAGAAGGAGACCCTCGACGAGGCCGACGCCTACGCCGCCGCGGGCATCACCCGCGCGGCCGCCCCCGACGCCGACCGCACGATGCCCGGCGCGACGGCCCCGCCGGCCTGAGCTCCCCGCGAAGAAGCGCTTCCCCCTTGAAACGTGTGCGGGCTCGGGCATCCGCCCCGTGCGTCGGGTGCGGGTTAGCCTTCGGTATGCCGCGCCGCCTGCTCCGCGCGCTCGTCGCCGTGGGCGCGGGTGCGCTTCTCGGGGCCGGGTGCACGGCCGGCCCGGTCAGCGCGGGCGGCTCTGGCACGGTGCAGCCCGGGTCTACCGGCGCAGTGTCTGATCCCGCCGGGGCCGCCGCGAGCGGTATACCCTTCCGGGCGACGGCCAAAGCGACCTTCGACGAGCCGTGGGCGATGACCTTTCTGCCGGACGGCCGCGCTCTGGTCACCCAGCGCGGGGGTCAGCTGCTTCTCGTGGACCCGGAGCGCGGCGCATCGCGGCCGGTCGTCGGCACGCCGCAGGTGGTCGTCGCCGGCCAGGGTGGCCTCGGCGACGTCATCCTCGCGCCGACGCACGCGAGCGATGGCGGCATCTACCTCAGCTGGGTCGAGCGCGGCGACGGGGGCACCGGCGCCGCGGTCGGTCGGGCTCGGCTGCGCACCGACGGTGAGCCGCGCCTTGAGGGGCTGGAGGTGATCTGGCGGCAGACCCCGAAGACGTCCGGCGACGGCCATTTCGGGCACCGGCTGCTCGCCAGCCCGGATGGTCGGCAGCTCTTCGTCACCTCCGGCGACCGGCAGAAGTTCGACCCGGCCCAGGACCCCGGGGCCACGCTCGGCAAGGTGTTGCGGCTCGACCTCGACGGCCGGCCGGCAGCCGGCAACCCCCTCGCGGATCGTGGCGGCGTCACCGCGGAGATCTGGACCATGGGGCACCGGAACCCGCTGGGCATCGCCGCCGATGCCTCGGGTGAGATCTGGGTTGCTGAGATGGGCCCACAGGGCGGTGACGAGGTCAATCTCCTGGTGCCAGGCCGCAACTACGGCTGGCCGAAGGCCTCCAACGGCTCGCACTACGGCGGCGGTGAGATCCCCGACCACACGCCCGGCGACGGCTTCGAGCCGCCGAAGATGTGGTGGAATCCGTCGATCTCGCCGGGGAGCCTGATGATCTATCAGGGCACCCTCTTCCCGCAGTGGCGCGGTGACGCCTTCGTCGGCGCTCTCTCGGGCCAGGCCCTCATCCGCATCGACCTCGACGGGCGCGAGGCGGTGCGCGGCGAGCAGTGGCCGATGGGCGCCCGGATCCGCGAGGTCGAGCAGGGGCCGGACGGCGCGATCTGGCTGCTCGAGGACGGCCCGGGCGGGCGTCTGGTCAAACTCACGCCGGCCTGAGCCGACCTGGCAGGCTGGGCGCGGCATACCCGATCGGCAAGGAGCGCCCTGTGAAGCTGCACGACTTCCCCCGCCACTCGCTCACCTTCGGGCCGAGCCCGGTGCACCGCCTCGACCGGCTCACCGCCCACCTCGGCGGCGCCGACCTGTGGGCCAAGCGCGAGGACTGCAGCTCGCCACTTGCCTTCGGGGGCAACAAGATTCGCAAGCTCGAGTACATCGTGCCGGACATCCTTGCCAGCGGCGCTGACACCCTCGTCTCGATCGGCGGCTTCCAGTCCAACCACACCCGGCAGGTCGCCGCGGTCGCCGCCAAGCTCGGCCTCACGTGCCGGCTGGTGCAGGAGAAGTGGGTCGACTGGGACGACCCGGTCAACGACAAGGTCGGCAACATCCTGCTGTCGCGGATCATGGGCGCCGACAGTCGGCTCGACCCGCACGGCTTCGACATCGGCATCCGCGACTCGTGGAAGGACGCTCTCGCCGAGGTCGAGGCGGCCGGCGGCACGCCCTACCCGATCCCGGCCGGTGCCAGCGAGCACCCGCTCGGCGGGCTGGGCTTCGCCAACTGGGCCTTCGAGGTGGCCGAGCAGGAGAAGGCGCTCGGCATCGTCTTCGACACGATCGTCGTGTGCACGGTGACCGGGTCGACGCACGCCGGGATGATCGCCGGCTTCGCCGCCCTCGAGGACCTCACCGGTATGCCGCGTCGCGTCCTCGGCATCGACGCCTCGGCCACGCTGGAGCAGACGCGCGACCAGGTGGCGCGGATCGCGCGGCATACCGCAGGGTTGATCGAGCTCGGACGGGACCTGCGCGACGACGAGATCACCGTGCTCGACGGGTGGGCGGGCGACAAGTACGGCATCCCGGTCGAGTCGACCATCGAGGCGATCCGGCTCGCCGCGCGAATGGACGCGATGATCCTCGACCCGGTCTACGAGGGGAAGTCGATGGCCGGGCTGATCGACCTGGTGACCAGCGGTGAGATCGGCCGGGACTCGACGGTGCTCTACGCCCACCTCGGTGGTCAGCTGGCACTCAACGCCTACTCGTCGGTCTTCGACTGACCTCCCGGCCGACGGGCCGCGCCCGACCTACGTGTGCAGCACCTCGACGGCGCGGCCGGTCGGCTCCGGCAGCTCCGCACCCAGCTCCGCCGCCCCACCCGCGGTCTTCGGATCGCTTGAGTCGTATGCCGCTCGCGCGGCCTCGAGCTTGGTGCCCTCGACATCGAGGTCGGGCAGGATCCGGTCCAGCCAGCGGGGCAGGTACCACGCCTTCTCGCCGAAGAGATGCATGATCGCCGGCATCGCGGTCATCCGGACGACGAAGGCGTCGATGAGCACTCCGATGGCCAACGCGAAGCCGATCGGCCGGACCATCGTCATCTCGGCGTGCACGAAGCTCGCGAACACCGACGTCATGATGAGCGCTGCCGCGGTCACGACCCGGGCCCCGTGGCTGAAGCCCGTGCGCACCGCCGCGCGCGCCGTGTGACCGTGCGCCCACGCCTCGCGCATCCCGGACACGAGGAACATCTGGTAGTCCATCGCGAGCCCGAAGAGGATCCCGACGACCAGGGTCGGCAGGAAGGACAGCACCGGCCCGGGATGCTCCACCCCGAAGATCGTTGCCAGCCAACCCCATTGATAGACCGCGACGACCGAGCCGAAGGCAGCGGCGACGGACAGCACGAAGCCGGCCGTCGCGAGCACCGGCACCGCGAGCGACCGGAAGACGAGCAGCAGCAAGAGCAGCGAGATGCCGACGACGACGCCGAGATAGACCGGCAGCGCGTCGGCGAGCCGCTTCGAGATGTCGATGTTGGCGACCGTCTGGCCGGCGAAGCCGAGCGAGTCGAGGGCCGTCGCGTCGACGACGCCCACCCGCTCGGTGCGCAACCGGTCGACGAGGCCCGTCGTCGCGTCGTCGGAGGGGCCACTGGCCGGCACGAGCTGCCAGACGAGCGTGCGCCGGTCCTCGCTCGCCGTCACCGGCACGACGTAGCTGACCCCGCTCACCTTCGTGAGTCGCTCGGCGATGTCGAGCTGCAGGTCGGCGCTCGTCGCCTCGGTCAGCGTCGACGCTACCGCCGGGTCGACCTTGGCGACGACGAGGATGGGGCCGTTCTGGCCCGGCCCGAAGCCGCGGCCGATGAGCGAGTAGGCCTGATAGGCCGAGGATGCCCGCGGCTCCGAGCCGCCGTCGGGCAGGCCGAGCTTGAGCCCCGCCGCCGGGATCGCGAGCGTGCCGAGCAGCAGGGTCCCGGCGATGATGGTGATCCACGGGTGCCGGGTCACCAGACCACCCCAGCCGTGCCCGTGCCCGAGGTGCGCGTCCTCGGCCGACGCCTCGGACTCCTCCGCAGCGAGCTTCTCGGCCATCGCCCGCCGTGCCTTGGGTGACAGCACCCGCGCGCCGATGATCGTGAGCAGCGCCGGGGTGAGCGTCACCGCGACGAGCACGGCCGCGACGACCGTGCCGGCGGCGACGTTGCCCATCACCCCGAGGAAGGGGATGCCGGTGAGGTTGAGGGCGGCGAGTGCGACGACGACGGTGAGCCCGGCGAAGACGACCGCACCGCCGGCGGTGCCGGTCGCCCGTGCGATCGACTCGCGCAGCTCGATGCCGCGGGCCAGCGACTCGCGGTGCCGGTTGACGAGGAAGAGCGAGTAGTCGATCCCGACCGCGAGCCCGAGCATCAGCGCGAGGGCCGGGGTGACGTCGGTCATCTCGATCCAGTGGGTGAGCGTCACCGCGCCGAGCAGGCCGACCGCGACGCCGACGAGGGCGGTGAGCAGCGGCATACCGGCGGCGAGCAAGGACCCGAGCATGACGACGAGGACGAGGAAGGCGACGACGACGCCGATGACCTCACCGGGACCGGCGAGATTGATCGAGGTGGAGATCTCCTTCGAGTACTCCACCCGGATGCCCTTGTCGCGCAACGTGTCCCCGATCTCGGGGATGGCCGCCTTGGTCGCCTTGGCCACCTCGTTGCCCGGCTTGTCGAAGCTGATCCGGGACATCGCGATGGTGCCGTCGGCGCTGACCAGGCGCATGCCGTCCATGACCGCGAGCCGCCGCTGCGCGCGCACGAGCTCCGGCTCGTTGGCGGCGAGCTTGGCCTTGCCATCGGCGAGCTGCCGCTCCCCGTCGGCGAGCGTGGCCTTGGCCGCCTCGAGGTCGGCGCGGCCTTGGGCCAGCTGTTGCTCACCGGCGGTGACCCGGTCGAGATTGCTCTGGTATGCCGCGCGCCCGGCGGCCAGCGTGCTCCGTGCTGCGGCCAGCTGCTGCTCGCCACTGGTGAGCTGAGCGCGTGAGGCGGCGAGCCGTCGCTCGCCGGCGGCGATCTCGGCCGCCTTCGCGGTGAGAGTCTGGCGGGCTGCGGCGAGCTGGGCGGCCTTCGCGGTGAGCGTCTGCTCGGTGGCGGCGAGGGTGGCCTGGGTGGTCGCGATCTGCTGGCGCATGGCGACGACCTGCGGGTCGCTCTCGCCGCGCACCGCGGCGAGGGCATCGGTCTGGGCGATCAGCCCGGCGAGCTGGGTCTGGCCGGCGGCGAGCTGGGCGCGACCGGCAGCCAGCTGCTGCTCACCCGCGGTGACCTGGGCCAGCCCATCGGCATACTGCTGCTTGCCGGTCGCGAGCTGTGCCTCGCCGGCCCGCAGCTGCTGCCGTCCGGCGGCGAGCTTGGCGGCGTTGGCGTCGATCTGACGCTGACCCTCGGCGAGCTGGGCGGCTGCGGCGGTCAGCTGGGTGCGGCCCTCGGCCAACCGAGCGGCATTCGCGTCGATGGTGGCCTGACCGGCGGCGATCCTCGCCCGCCCGTCGACGAGCGCTGCCTCGTTGGTCGTGATGGCCGCCTTGCCGTCGGCCAGCTCCTGCACGCCGGTGGTGACCTTGGCCCGACCGTCGTCGAGCTGCCGCTGCGCGGCGAACGGATCCAGGGCCGAGGCGACCCCGTTGACCGCGTCCCACCGGCTCACGGCCTCGGCCACGGCCTGCTGCTGGGAGTCGGTGAAGGGGCGACCGTCGGTCGTCGCGAAGACCACCGTGCCCGAGCCGCCGGCCGCGCTCGGCAGGGCTCGCTCGAGGTCGTCGATGACGGTCTGGAACTCGGTGCCAGGGATGGTCATCTTGCTTGTGAAGGGCTTGCCGAGCCCGACCGCCCCTGCTGCGAGGCCCGCGACGAGCAGCGCCCAGATGATGATGACGGCCCACGGGCGACGGGTGACGCCGCGACCGAGGCGGTAGAGCAGGACAGACATGGGGGGCCTTCGAGCAGCGTGGCAGTGAATGCCAGTATGGCACAGACTGCCATCATGGCAGTGACTGACATGGGCCCTGCTAGGATGACCGGCGTGACCGAGGCCCCCACCCTGCGCGAGCAGCGGGCCACCCAGACCCGCGAGCACATCCGCGACGTCGCGATCGGCCTCTTCGAGCAGCAGGGCCTGCGGGCGACGACGGTCGAGGAGATCGCCCGCGCCGCCGGCATCGCGCCGCGCACGTTCTTCCGCTACTTCCCGACCAAGGAGGACGTCGTCCTCGACTGGTTCGGCAGTGTCCGCGCCTTCGTCGAGCACGCGCCCCTCGTCGGTGACACGCCGCGAGCGACCCTGCGGGCCATCGAGCAGATCGTCGAGAGCGGCCTGGGCCTGCTCTTCTCCGATCTCGGCAAGGGCGTCGACGTCCGGCCCTACCAGCAGTTCCGCCGGCTCGTCGAGGCCGAGCCCGACCTGCTCTCGGTGATGACGAGTCGCGAGTGGGAGCTGCGGCAGCTGGCCGTCGCCCGCTTGGTCGACCACTTCGCCGGCCGGGCCGACCCGCTGGAGGTCGGCATGATCTTCGAGGTCGCCACGGCGACGGTCCGCACCGCCCTCGACGCCTGGTCGACCGATCCGAGCATCGATCTCGTCACCCACTACCGCCAGGCCCGGGCCGCGCTCGCCGCTCTCGTCACGCCGTGACCGATCGCTTCGGTATGCCGCTCGCCGGCCGTCCGTCGCCGCCTGACCTGCTCGTCCTGCATGGGGTGCGCGTGCTCGGCTTCGCCGTGTCATCGCCCGAGAGGCCGAACCGGCTCGCTGATGACGCGGGCACGAGGACCTCGTCGCCACCCTCGGCGTGCAGCGCACCTGACCGCCGAGCCCCTGCGCCCGAGCAGCCTCACTCGCCGCCGGCTCAGGTCGGCGGCGGAGTCGAGCAGCGGTGACACAGGCCCCAATAGACGACCTCGGCTTCGTCGATGACGAAGCCGTGGTCGTCGGAGGCGACGAGGCAGGGCGCCTCACCGAGGGCGCAGTCCACGTCGGCGATGAGTCCGCAGGCGCGGCATACGGCGTGGTGATGGTTGTCGGCGACCCGCGACTCATAGCGCGCCACCGAGCCGGTGGGCTGGATGCGGCGCAGCACGCCGGCGTCGGTGAGCGCGCGCAGGCAGTCGTAGACGGTCTGGTGGGAGACCGCGCCGAGCCGGTGCCGGACGAGCTCGATGATCGTGTCGGTGTCGCTGTGCGGCGCCGCGTCGACGACCTCCAGCACGGCGAGCCGGGGTCGGGTCACCCGGAGCCGGTGCCGGCGCAGGCGTTGCTGCTGCTCCTGCGCCGTGTGCACGGCGCCAGCCTGACCCACCGAGTGGACCCGGTCAAGTCACCCGGTGCCGTCGCGGTCCCACAGCGCGGTCAGCCGCCGGGCCTCGTCGACTGGCACCTCCTGGGCCTCGCTCGCGTCCCGCTCCGGGAGCACGTCGGTGACCCGGTAGCGACCGTCGGCCCGGACGAGGTAGCGGTAGTCGACAAGCTCGCGGCGTAGGTAGGCCACGTCGTCGTGCGCGGTGCGCAACACGTCGTTGACCTCGGGCTCGGAGTAGTCGCGGCCGGCCTCGAAGCGGGTGAGCAGCTCCATGAGGACCGCCGCGCGCGGCCGGCGGCGCGTCGGGATGCTGCGAAGCAGCTCGCCGTCGAAGAAGGAGCGAATCGTCTTGTCGTAGAACGACATCGGCTGGTATGCCGCGTCGGTAGCCAGGTCGGCTGCGCCGCCCGTGCCGGTGTCCCGGGCGGCCCGGCTCGGGGGCTGCTCGGCGAGCAGCGCCGCCCGGGCGCGGGTGTAGGACTCGCCGGTGCGCGCCATCCGGGCGCGCACGAGTCGCTTGAGGTCTGCGTCGGAGGTCATGCCGTCCACTTCCACGGGGCCGTCCCAGCCACCGGCGCCCAGGTGGTGGGTGGCCGATCTCGACGCCCGGAGGATCCGCTCCCCTTCGCCGTGCTGTGCCGCGGGCTGGCGCGGTCACCGGCTGGGCGTCGGTCGACGCCACTGCGGCCAGGATGTCCCGAAGGCCCGGGACTCGTCAACTCGGTTCAGGGGCTCTGCGCGCGTCGGGGCGAGCGGTCTCTCGCTAGCCTGGGCGCGTGACCGACGACCGCCTGCGGATCGCCCCCGCGAACGCCCTGCTCATCGACGCCTTCGGCCGGGTCGCCGAGTCCGTGCCGGAGGTCCTCGCCGGGCTGACCCTCGACGAGCTCGCGTGGCGCCCCGGTCCGGACGCGAACCCGATCGGTTGGCTCGTCTGGCATCTCACCCGAGTCCTCGACGACCATCTCGCCGACGTCTCCGGGCTCGAGCAGGTGTGGACCAGCCAGGGGTATGCCGCGCGCGCGTCACTTCCGTTGGCGGACAGCGAGATCGGCTACGGGCACAGCTCCGAGCAGGTGGGGTTGGTGCATGTCCCAGGCGAGCTGCTCGCGGCATACTTCACCGCGGTTCTCTCGCACTTCACGCCCTATCTGCGCGACGCCGCGGACTGGGAGCGGATTGTCGACCGCCGCTGGGACCCGCCGGTGACCCTGGCGGTCCGACTGGTCAGCCTCGTCGACGAGTGCGCTCGGCACATCGGCCAGGCCCAGTACGTGAAGGGCCTGCTGCCGACTCGGACGTGACCGGCGTAGCGTGCGGCGGGTGAGCGACGTGCGACCCGCCCCGCTGGACCGCCCGGACTGGCACGCCTGGGGCGTCGGCATCGCCCGCGCCGTGGCGGCCCGAGCCGACTGCACCCGACGACAGGTCGGCGCCGTGGTCTTCGACGAGGCCAACCGGATCCTCTCGACCGGCTACAACGGTGCCCCGGCCGGCGTCGTCGGCTGTCTCGCCGGCGGCTGCCCGCGCGGTCGGCTCGGCCACGACGAGCTGCCCCTGGACGCGCCCTACGAGGACCCGGGTTCGCCGGGGTTCTGCATCTCGATCCATGCCGAGTCCAATGCGCTGCTCTTCGCCAACCCGGTGCGCCGGCGCGGCGGCTGGATCGCGATCACCCATCCGCCGTGCCCCGGCTGCCAGAAGCTGCTCGCCAACTCGGGTCTGGCGTGGGCGGTTTGGCCGGGTGGCGGCGAGGGGGACGACCGGGCCGTCGAGTGGCGGATCGGCACGCCCGTGCCGGGCCCGGCGACTGGAGGCTGAGCGGGCCCGCGGTGGCGCCGCGCGGCGGCATACCGTGGGGCCATGACCGACATCGTCATCGGCGCGCACGTCGCCCAGGAGGACCCGATCGCCGAGGCACGGGCCCGCGACACGAGCCTCGTGCAGCTCTTCCTCGGTGACCCGCAGTCCTACAAGGGACCGGTGATCCGGTATGCCGCTGGGCCGGCCGCGCTGAAGGCGGACGCCGCGGCGGCCGGCGTCGCGATCTACGTCCACGCGCCGTATCCGATCAACGTCGCATCGACGAACAATCGGCTGCGCATCCCGGGCCGCAAGCTGCTCCAGCAGCACCTGCATGCCGCCGCCGAGATCGGTGCCGCAGCCGTGGTCGTCCATGGCGGTCACCTCGGCAAGGACGAGGATGCCGGGCTCGGCTTCGACAACTGGCGCAAGTGCGTCGACGGGCTGGAGCTGCCGGTGCCGCTGCTCATCGAGAACACCGCCGGCGGCGACAACGCGATGGCCCGGCGGCTCGAGGCGATCGACAAGCTGTGGGAGGCGATCGGTCGTGCCGAGGGCGGCGACACGATCGGCTTCTGCCTCGACACCTGCCATGCGCATGCCGGTGGCATCGAGCTCGCCGACGTCGTCGAGCGGGTGCGGGCGATCACCGGGCGGATCGACCTCGTGCACGCCAACGACTCCCGCGACCAGTTCGACTCCGGTGCCGACCGGCATGCGAACTTCGGCGCAGGCCACATCGCCGCGGCCGACCTCGTCGAGACGGTGCGGGCCGCCGGGGCTCCGGTCGTGTGCGAGACGCCGGGCGACCGCGAGGGGCAGGCTGCCGACATCGCCTGGCTGCGGGAGCGGCTGGCCTGACGCGGTGGTCCACTCGGCGTGGGATGGTCCACTCGGCGTGGGATGGTCCACTCGGC
>DAOTIG010000045.1:0-22197 GCA_035448065.1 Dermatophilaceae bacterium | reverse complement strand
GCATGTGTGGAGCGAACACGCCGCCGGCGCAATCTGGGACGCCGCCATCGTCAAGGTCATCCTCGGTGGCGGCTCCAACGCCCGCGACCTGCAAGACCTGTCCACCCTGATCGGACAACGCGATCACCGCACCACCACCGTCAGCCGCAGTAAAGACGGCCACCGCTCCACCACGACCAGCACCACCAAGGCCGCCATCCTGGAACCAGCCGAACTGCGCACCCTGCCGTTCGGCACCGCCGTGCTGCTGATGCGCTCAGCCCAACCGATCTGGCTGACCCTGCGCCGCTGGACCGACCGTCACGACGCCAGCCGCCTGACCGCGCAGCGCCGTGGTCTGGAGGGGTTGATGAAAAGGCCTCCCACCACCGCCACCGAGCTCGGCCATGACCGTTGACCCCCGCCTACCTCTTGCTCGCCTCGCACCGCCGGTCGGGCCGTTGGTGGTGACAGGGTCGCCGCTGCACATGCCATCCCTGACCGACGACGAGCACGGCGCGGTCATGAGCGAACTCGTCGACTGGGTCGAGGAATTCGCCCAACGCTTCGCCGTCGAACCCCGCGTCATCCCGCCGTGCTGGGCGCTGCACAACGAGATGGTCGAAACTCTGGCCGCTCTGCGCGATCACGAACGCGGTTCGTATGCCGTCGACGCCCCACCCACCGGCGCCGTCGACTTCCTCCGCGCCTGGCGCGACATCGAACACACCCTCACCACGATGACCGCCACCACCCAATGCACCGCCCTGGAACACCGTCCCCGACGCACTCCCGGCTACCCAGCCAGGGAAGCCACCGCTGACCGGTGACCCGACCCCCCTCTGCCGTTCGCCACCGCGCAGCCCTGGATTTGCGACGGCGTCCTGCACGGGGATACGCAGCCGAAGCCTGGGGCACGGGCAACGGTGCCCCCACAGCCTGGTGAACCCACCGACGCCAGGAGACTCCCGGCGCTCGGGAGGTCACCATGGATCAGGCCCGGCTGGATGACTACCACCGACGGCTCATCGAGCTGATCGTCGGCCGGCACAACGAAACTCAACGAACGGCCGATGCCGGGAACACGGCAAACGCTCGCGGGCAACGTGATTCGCTGATCCATGCCTACGGGCTCAGCCTGGCCGCGCAGCACCGCACCCAACCCGAGACAACCGTCACCGACCGGGTCCGGGACCGGATCATCGCCCTGCTGGACCGCGGTGTCACCGACCACCAGGCGCTGGCTACCGTCGCCGCGCTCGCAGCTCAGGGCCCGACCGATCGGGTAGGCGGGTTGGCGTGGGTGGGGCCGCTGGCGTTCGCGCGCAACACTGCCGCCCAGAAGGGCACCGACATCGACTTCGGGTTCACCTGGGGCGAACACTGCGACACCCGGGTCTCGCTGCGACGCGAGATCGACGCCACCCACGGGCTGCTGTACGCCTACAACGCCACCTGGGACGAATACGCGATCCTCGCTGAGGACATCGCTATCGACCACGTCCAGGTCGCCTACCGCCGCACCATCCACGCCCACCCGCACCTTCCGTTGACCGAACTGGTCACCGCGATCCTGCTCACCCGCCCACCACAACTGCAGCCACGCACCACCCCAGCCCCCGACGCGCCGACACCCATCAAGCAGGTGCGACGGTGAGCGCCGTCGACATCGACGCGGTCCGCGCGGCATACCCGATCGCCCAGGTCGTCGCCGACAGCGGAGTCACCCTGCGGCCCAACGGAACCGGCTACCTCGGCTGTTGCCCGTTCCACGACGACCGCACCCCGTCCCTGTCCGTCGACGGACGCCCCGGCCGCTACCACTGCTTCGGGTGCGGCGCCTCGGGCGACGTCATCGACTACGTCGCCCGCTACTACCAGCTCGGCTTCCGGGACGCCGTTGCCCACCTCACCCACCGCCCGGGTATGCCGCCCACCCCCACCGTGACACCCGGGGCCGCACCCGCCCCCACGCCAGCTCCGGCAGCCGATGCCGAGATCACGCAGGAGCAGGCGTGCGCGGTGAACGCCCTTGCCTGGCAACACTTCACCCACCCGGACCGGCGCACTCTCGCCACCGCCTACCTCGCCGGCACCCGGTGTATCGACGTCACCGACCTGGAAACCGACGTCGGTGGACCCGTCGTCGGTGGCGCCGGGCCGGGCTGGACCCAGCTACGCGACGCGCTCCGCGCCCAGGGTGTGACCGACGCGGAGATGCTCGCGCTTGACCTGGTCCGCGCCACCTCCCAGGGGCGGTTGGTCGACACCTACCGCAACCGGGTCCTCGTGCCCGTCCGGGCGATGGGTAGCCCCGAGCAGATTGCCGGGTTCATCGGCCGCGACATCAGCGGTGACCGGCGAGCACCCAAGTACCGAAACCCCACCCGCACCGTCGTCTTCGACAAGGCCAGCATCCTCTACCTGCCCCGCACCGATCTGCACCGCAAGGACACCGACACCCCCCTGATCGTCGTCGAAGGCCCCCTGGACGCCCTGGCCATCGCCGCAGCGGCAGCCGCCAGAGGCAGCGGCCTGCGACTCACCCCGGTCAGCACCGCCGGCACCGCACTCACGCCAACCCAAGCCGCCCACGTCGGCTCCCTGACCGGGATCGCCCACGGCGACATCGTGATCGCCCTGGACGCCGACCCCGCCGGCCAACACGCCACCCTGCGCTGGTTCACCCTGCTACGCGACCGGTGGGCCGACGACGACCTGCTCGGCCGGGTCCTGACCACCCACCTGCCCCCCGGACACGACCCCGCCAGCTGGCTGGCCACCATCGGCACCGACGGGTTGTGCTGGTTCGACCCCGACTACCTCGGACGCAGTTGCGGCCCCACCCCACCCGGCGCCGAGATCGTCGCCCTCGCCCTCGCGGCACACCGCGCCGCCGGCGCGACCGGCGACCCCACCCCCGCCGTCATCGACGCCCTGCGGCCGCTGGCCACGACCCTGCCCGCCCGACACGCCGAAGCGCTGCTCGCGTGCGCCGCTCACGAGATGACCCGAAGCGGCCACAACCACAACGCCGGCTTCATCCGCGCCCTGCAACGCGCCCAACTCCTGTCCGGGCACCCCGACCCCCAGACCACACCACCGGCCCAGCGACTTCAGACCCGGGCACGACCGGCACCACCACCGGCACCGACCCTGCTGTCCTGACCGCTCGACCACACGAAGGAGCACCCGTATGCCGACCACCGCCACCGCTGCCGCTGCGTCGTGGGCCACGTGCCTATGGCACCTGGACACCGCCGCCGACCTCGCCGAAACCGGCGACACAATCACCCTGCTGGCCTTGGCCGCGCAGATCCGCCTCACCCGCGCTGCCTACCCCACCCACCTGGCCAGCCACTCCGACCCCGACGCAACCACCCGGCTCGCGGCGCCCACCAGTATCCACGGACACCTCCGGGCAGCCGCCGACCTCGCCCACCCAGCCGGGGGCCACCCCAACGACCTGGGCGAATTCGCCGGCCTCGTGCTCGACCTCGCCGACACTGCCCGGGCCGTGCTCGCCCACGAACGCTCCGACACCGGCGGCAACGATGAGCACGGGGCCCGGCGATGACCGCCACCACCGCCCGTGACCTGTTGAACCACGCCCACACCCTCACCGACGACCTCACGCGCAGCCACGAACAGGTCACCCGCACCCACTGGGACACCTTCGAACACACCCTGCACCGGGCCCTGCACACGGTGATACGGCCCTGGGCGCTGCCCACCCGCGGCCGCGAACCCCGAGCGCTGCACGCCATCATCAACGAGTACCCGCCGCTACCCCGACGTCCGGAAGCACGGATGCACTCACCCCGCGAAGCCGCCGCACTGCTCGGCGTCAGCATCACCACCGTCATGCACCGCATCCACACCAGCCAACTCCCAGCCACCCGCAGGACCGACGGCCGGTTCCACATCGACCACCACCTCCTCGACACCGGCGCCCCCCACCCGACGCCCGCAGCCGCCGGCGCCCCACACCCCCTAGCGCGCCTGTGCGTCACCCTCGGCGTGTTCACCGACCTGATGCACCTTACACCCACCCGGCAGCGACCCGACCTCGGCGAAACCCGCACGGCCGCAAACGAACTACTGCACATCACCCGGCAGGTCGCGCGGCACACCCTCACCTACGGGCCCTACGACCTAGCGCAGCGCGCTGCACTCGTGGGTCAACATGCCGACACTCACCTGACCCACACCGCGGCCCGGGCCACCGGACCGGTCGCCCTGGCGATCATCCGCGCGGTCGCTCCCGACCGGACCTCCCGCGACCTCAACGACCGCCTCGAAACCGCCGTCCACGACTGGTCCGCCGCAGCCCACGAGGCCACCTCCATCTCCGCCCCCAGCGTTGACGTACTGCGCAACATCGCCAACCACGGCGCCCACCTCCTGGCCGTCACCCACCACCTCTCACACACCGCGAATACCCCCGGCAAGCCAGCGCTCGCCCCTGCGCCCCACCCAGGTCAGTCGCTCAGCGACACCATCAACGCGCTCCGTCAAGCCGAGACCGCCTGGCGAGCCACAACCACCCTCACCCGCCCCGCGGCGGCATACGTCCACGCCGCCCGCGCCCTGTTCACCGCACTGGTCGACACCCGCCGCGCCCACGACCACGCCGACCCCGGCCTCGACCGTGCCAGGGCCGTCGCCGACCTGAACGCCGGCAGCGGTGCCGTCGCAGACCTGCTGACCACCACCGCCACCCTGCCCCACCGGCTCGCCGGCGCCGGCGCCCTTTACGGCCCCGCCCGGGTCCTCACCCCTGGGATCGACCGGCTCACCGACCGCACCCGCGGCCGACACACCGCCCTGCACCCCGGCGAAGCAGCCGACATCGTCCGCGCTTGGCAGCACGCCGCCGATCAGCTACGCCACACCCTCGGCCCAACCACCGACCGCAGCCCCAGCCGAAGCGCCGACACCGCCGCCTACGCCCTGGGCCGCACCCCGGCCTGACGACCGAACGGACACCCTGATGACCGGCATCGAGATCGAACGACGCACCTACGGCGCGCACGGCTTGGTCCGCGGCTACGACCCAGACGGAAAGCCCAACCCCAGCTGGCCCGAACTCGCGGCCCACGCCATCCGCGCCATCTGCCACCTCACCCGCAGCCACCCCGCAATCCCCGCACCCGTGCTCTACGAGATCCTCGGCAACCTCCAAGATCTCGGCCACCAACTACCCCAAGCCCTCGACCAGCTCAGCCACGGCCTGGCCCGGTCGCTGACCGAATACGACATCTACGACGAACCCGGCACCGATCCCCACGACAATGTGTCACGAGTCCAAGCGGCACTCGACACTGCCGCCAGCCACTCGCGGACCCTCGCCGGCCAACTGGACACCGCGCAAGCCGCTATCGCTCGCCAGGGCCTTCGCATTCCAGCGGAGTTGACCCGGGACACCTGACGCTCGGCCGGATGCCCGGAACACAGAAGCCCTGAGAGCCACCACCGACCAGGTCACCTGGTCCGAACGCCGATTGACACATCAGCCTCTTCGGCTCGGTCGCCAACAGTGCCCCGACCGGGCCCTAGCCAGGTCACCCGAATGGAGGACACCATGGCATCCGCGACGCGACCCAACATGACGGTTCAGGAAGTCTGCAGCGAGTTGGGCATCGCCCGCTCGACGTTCTACGACTGGCGCTCCGCCCGCAAGGCCCCGCCCTGCTACAAGTTGCCCAACGGCGACCTGCGGATCTTGCGGGCCGACTTTGAGGCATGGCTGGAGTCTCTGAGGCAGACGGCCTAGCCAGCATGGAGGACGACACCTACGACGTCCACGTCTTCGGCATCCGGGCCTACCGCGGCAAGGTGAAGACGACCTACACCGTACGGTGGCGGGTGGCCAGCCAGACGAGGCAGCGGACGTTCGACACGGACTCCTACCGGTCCACCCTCGTCTCCACCATGAGGGCGGGACAGCCCTTCTCTGCCGCCACCGGCCTTCCCGCGACCCCATCCGTAGCACCCCTCTCCCCCGGGTGGCTCGACCATGCTTCGGCCTTCGTCGACTCGAAGTGGCCCCAGGCCTCACCGCGCCACCGCAAAGGCATCGCCGAGGGCCTCACAACCGCCACGGAAGCGATGCTCACCCCCTCCCTGCGGACTGCAGAGGTTCGAAAGGTGTTGCGCGACTGGGCCTTCAACACCGCGGCACGGGACTCTCGCCCACTCCGCGAGGCTGGCGCCAACTCCGCAGCGGACATGATCAGCGAGCTGCCCCGGCGTCTGCCGACCGTTTCGCAACTCGCGGACCCTGCCCAGCTGCGGCCCGTCCTCGACGCCCTGGGCCGGAACCTCGACGGCTCGCCAGCATCCCCCTCGACGACCGCTCGCAAGCGCTCAGCGCTCTACAGCGCGTTGGGGTATGCAGTCGAGCTCGGCCACCTGCCCAGCCACCCCATGGACCGGATCGCCTGGCGACGCGCCCAGCCCTTGGACGTCGTCGACCGGCGCGTAGTGGTCAATCCTCAGCAGGCGGCCTCCTTGCTACAGGCGGTGTCCGAGATCTACCCGTCCCTCGAGGCCTTCTTCGCGTGCATCTACTACGCCGCGATGCGCCCTGCGGAGGTGCGCCACCTGACCACGCACGACCTCTCCCTCCCTGCCGCTGAGATCGGATGGGGCACCCTCCTGCTGACCGGATCCACCCAGACCTCGGGCGCGCGATGGACCGACACCGGCAACCGCGAGGAGGACCGCCAGCTCAAACACCGTCCTGCGCGGAGCATCCGAGAGGTCCCCGCGCCGCCGGGCCTGGTGGACACCCTTCGGACGCACATCACTCGATTCCCACCGGGCGTGGGCGGTCGCCTCTTCGTCACCCGGGCCGGCGCAGCCGGCGTCCCGGTGGCCCCGCCGTTCGCGTCGCCGCAGTCGATGGGGATCGTCTATCGAGTCTGGGATCTCGCCCGCCGCCAAGCGCTAACCGACGCCGAGTACCACTCCCCCTTGGCCAAGCGCCCCTACGACCTCCGCCACGCCGCCGTGTCACTGTGGCTCAACGCAGGGGTGCCCGCCACCCAGGTTGCAGAGTGGGCCGGCCACAGCGTCAACGTCCTGCTCCGCGTCTACGCCGCGTGCGTCGTCGGGCAGGACTCGGCCGCCCGAGCCCGAGTGGACTCCGCGCTGCGCAACGCACTGTCCCCGAGCCAGGCCCCGATTTCCCCACTATTTCCCCACTGACCCCCGTAGCGGGCCGGTGGCAGCCACCCACAGCCGGACAGGTCCGGAGGCCACAACGAAGGGCCCTGACCGGCATACACGCTGGTCAGGGCCCTGATCGTGCACGTGGTGGCAGGTCAAGGATTCGAACCTTGGAAGCTTTCGCGACGGATTTACAGTCCGCTCCCATTGGCCACTCGGGCAACCTGCCAGGCGCATGGAAGGATAGCAAGAAGTCCGCAGACCCACGAACCGGTATGCCGCCAGCGCCCACCGCCCGCACGGCGGGCCCGCCCGCGCCGCCGCGCGGCATACCAAGGAGGCAGCATGGCCGACAGCTCGTTCGACATCGTCAGCAAGTACGACAAGCAGGAGGTCGCCAACGCGGTCAACACGGCCGCCAAGGAGATCGCCAACCGCTACGACTTCAAGGGCGTCAGCGCGAGCGTCGAGCTGTCCGGCGAGTCGATCGTCATGAAGGCCAACAGCGAGGACCGGGTCAAGGCCGTCCTCGACGTCCTGCAGACCTGGCTGGTCAAGCGCAAGGTCAGCCTCAAGCACCTCGACGGCGCCGACAAGACCCCGCGGGTGTCCGGCAAGGAGTACCGGCTCGACTGCGCCCTCAAGGAGGGCATCAACCAGGAGACGGCCAAGAAGATCAGCAAGATCATCCGCGACGAGGGCCCCAAGTCGGTCAAGGCGCAGATCCAGGGCGACGAGCTGCGGGTGTCGAGCAAGTCCAAGGACGACCTGCAGACTGTGATGAACCTGCTGCGCGCCAAGGACGACCTCGACGTCGCCCTCCAGTTCACGAACTACCGCTGACCCCGCGATCCGGTATGCCGCGCGGCCGGCTCCCCTCGCCGGCGCCGCGGGACAGAAACTTCACGAAAACCGTGTCATGAACCCTGGGGGTGCCCGTCTCATAGTCGACCGAGGCGCGCCGAACGGGAACGCCCTAACCCGCAGGAAGGCCCGGTCACCAGGGCAAGCACCACCAGCAGGACCCGGCACCGCGCGAGGATCGGAACCCCCGAGCCGACACCGACCGCCACGCCGGCAGCATGAGCACCACCACAGCAGAACAGCACCACCGAACCACCCCATGGGACGATGACGAGAACCCCCGAGCTCGCCACCGCCCGACGGGAGGGCAACGAAGGGCCGCGTCGACAACCCCCGAGGTCGAGGCGGCCCTTCGCTATGCCCGGGTCGGGAAGCGGGCGCGGGAGGCGAGCGCCTCGCGCAGCGGCCAGGACCACTCGGTGAGGGCCCGGCGCAGCGCGGGGTCGAGGTCGGCCCGGGCCAGCTGGGCATCGACGAGCTCGAGGGTGCGTGGCTCGACGACCATCGGGAAGCCGAAGCGGACGACCTTGGTCAGCGCGTCCTGACCGACCCACTCGCGCATCTGCTCGATCGCCTCGAGCCATGGCTCGACGTGCCCGCGGACCAGCTCGACGGTCGGGCTGACCCACAAACCCGCGGAGAGCTCGATCAGCTCGTGGCTCGTCCGGCCGGAGTCGCGGCCGGTGAGCTCGGCGAAGGCCCACGCCTTGGCCTCCGGGGTCGGGCGGGACGCCCGGGCCGACAGGGCTCGCAGTCGGCCCTGCACCGACGGGTCGGCCGCCTCGCCAGCCGCCAGCTCGGCCTCCTCCACGAGGCCGGCGCGGGCCAGGCCAGTGAGCACGCTCCACCGGAAGTCGTGGTCACCGGCCAGCCAGGCCGGCGGCTCGGTGAGCCAGCCCCGCAGCCGCCTCTCGTCGATGGAGCTGCCGACGACGATCCGGGCGCCGACGGTCGCCCGGGCGCTGCCCGGCTCGGCCTCGGCGAGGATCCGCTCGCCGACCTGCGCGATGAGCTGCTCTGCTGCGCAGCGCTGCTCGTCGGCGACGAAGAGCCGCGCGATCGTGCGCGCTCCCCCGGCGACCCGGTCGAGCAAAGCGACATAGCTCTCGTGGGCAAGTGCCGCCTCGACCACCCTGAGGTATGCCGCGGGGTCCAGCGCCGCGCGATGCACGCCGTCCTCGAGTGCCTGCCAGATCACCGACCGGGCCTGGGTGTCCGCGATGGTGGGCAGCAGCTGCGGCAGCGCGGCGACCGAGTCTGCGTCGAGGTCGACCGCGGCCCAGGTGAGGTCGTTGCTGTTGGGCAGCACGACCCGCGGCGAGGCCCCGATCGTCAGCTCTGCCAAGGGAGTTCGAGCGGCCGCCGTGTGCACACGGGTGGCCGAGGTGCCGTGTGCGGCATACGAGGAGACGGTGAGGACGTGCGGGCGGTCGGTGACCGGCGTGCGGGTCGAGGGCTCCTTGACGAGGGCCGGCGGGCTGCTTGTGACGTCGACGGAGAGCGTGTCGCGATCGGCGGTGAGCAGCCAGCGCTGCGCCCAGCCCTGCAGGTCGCGACCGCTCGCCTGCTCGATCGCGGCGAGGAACTCGGCGAAGGTGCCGTTGCCAAAAGCCTTGTCCCGCAGGTATGCCGCGACTCCCGCGATGAACGCCTCGTCGCCGACGAAGCCGATGAGCTGGCCGATCGCCGTCGCACCCTTGGCATAGGAGATGCCGTCGAAGTCCGACAACGCGTCGGAGGCCGTGAGCGCCGGCGCGCCGGCGACCGGATGCGTCGAGGGGGCGCGCTCCGCGGCATACCCCCAGAGCTTGCGACTGATGCCGAAGCTGACCCACGAGTCCCGGAACTCGGTGGCCGTGCTGAGCACGCGCACCGCGAGGTACTCGGCGAAGGACTCATTGAGCCACAGGTCGTCCCACCAACGCATCGTCACGAGGTTGCCGAACCACATGTGCGCGAGCTCGTGCACGACTGTGCGAGAGCGGGATTGGACCTCGGCCTCGGTCGCTGCGCCGCGATAGAGCAGCTCGTCTCGGATCGTCACGCAGCCGGGATTCTCCATGGCGACCGCGTTGAAGTCGGTGACGAAGACCATCGCGTAGTCACCGAAGGGATAGCGGATGCCGAAGAGCTCGTGATACGCGTCGAAGGCCTGCCCGGTGACCTCGAAGATCTGCCCGGACCACCGGTGCAGCTGCGGTGCGAGCGAGCGGCGGGCATGCAGAGCGAGCGGGATGCCGTCGTGCTCGCTGCGGACGCTGGCGTAGGGGCCGCCGCAGACGGTGACGAGGTAGGTGGAGATCGGCTCGGTCTCGGTGCACGTCCAGCGGCCGGTTGCGACCTGCTCGGCGTGGCCGTTGGCGACGATCGTCCAGTGCTCGGGAGCCTTGACCTGCAGCGCGATTCGCGCCTTCAGGTCCGGCTGGTCGAAGCAGGCGAAGAGGGCGGGGGCGTCGTCGAGGAAGGACTGAGCGTAGACGTAGGCCTCGCCGTCCGCGGGGTCGATCGCTCGGTGCAGCCCCGAGCCGTCGCGCCGGAAGGCCATCGTCGCGACGACACGCAGGGTGTGTGGGCCGGAGGTGACGGTCATCGGCAGCCGCCCGTCGGCCCAGCCGGCGAGGTCGAGAGGGGTGCCGTCGAGCGTCACCTCGTGCAGGTCGGCGGCCTTGACGTCGAGGAAGGTCTCCCCCGCCGCCAGCCCGTGCCAGGTGATCGTCGTCGTCGACGCGAAGTGGGTGTCGCCCCGCTCCGGCAGGTCGAGGTCGAGCTCGACGGCATAGCGGTCGACGACGAGCAGCGCCCCTCGGTGGGCGGCCTCGGCGCGGGTCAGGGAGGGCACCCGCGTGAGTCTGCCACGCCCCCTGCGGCGCTGGGTGGGTCAGCGGCCGCGGGCCATCGCCTCGAGCCGGGCGACCCGCTCGTGGGTCGGGGGGTGGGTGGAGAAGAGCCGCGAGACGTCCCGGGCGCGGAACGGGTTGGCGATCATCATGTGGCTCGCGTTGACGATGTCCTGCTTGGGGGCGAGCGGTGCCCGGGCGACGCCGGTCTCGATCTTGCGCAGCGCCGAGGCCAGCGCGAGCGGGTCACCGGTGAGCCGGGAGCCGTCCTCGTCGGCGTCGTACTCGCGGGTCCGGCCGATGGCGAGCTGGATGACCGAGGCAGCCAGCGGGGCGAGCAGGGCCAGCGCGAGCAGGGCCAGCGGGTTGGGCCGGTCCTCGTCGCTGCCACCGCCGCCGAAGAACATCACCATCTGGGCCACCGAGGTGATGACGCCGGCGATGGCCGCGGCGACCGAGCTGGTGAGGATGTCGCGGTTGTAGACGTGCATGAGCTCGTGGCCGATGACCCCGCGCAGCTCGCGCTCGTCGAGCAGCCGCAGGATCCCCTCGGTGACGCAGACGGCGGCGTTCTTCGGATTGCGGCCGGTGGCGAAGGCATTCGGGGCGTCGGTCGGCGAGATGTAGAGGCCGGGCATCGGCTGGCCGGCTCGGGTCGACAGCTCGCGGACCATCGCATAGAGCTGCGGCGCCTGCGCCTCGGAGACGGGGTAGGCGTGCATGGAGCGCAGCGCGAGCTTGGCGCTGTTCCAGTAGCCGTAGAAGGTCATCGCCACACCGAACACCGCGAACAGCCAGATGTAGCGCCCGCCCCCCACCAGCGCGCCGATCCCGAGCAGCAGCGCCCAGATCACCCCGAAGAGGGCAGCAGTCTTCAAGCCGTTGTAGTGCCGGTGCATGTGGGGCTCAACGTCGCCGTCGGCGCGCTGGTTCCGCACGCCCGCCAGTCGGTATGCCGCCGCGACACGCAGGCGCCGTGACACTTCAGGCGCAGAGGAGGTGGGTCGCCGCGATACGGCATTGCTGGCAAGGAGCCAGTAGTGCCGTATCGCCACGCGACGGCATACCCCGCACCCCCAGGCATTGCCGGCACGGGGCCAGCAGTGCCGTCTCGGGCAGCGGACCTACGACCGCTACCGGGACGGCTGGGTCGGCGCGGTCGCCTCGGGCAGCCAGCCGGCCAGTCGGTCGGTCTCGTGCAGCAGCTCCCGCAGATCGGTCGCCGGATAGTCGTGGGTCGGCGCCCAGTGCAGCGCGTCGAAGGGGCAGACGTCGATGCAGATCCCGCAGTAGAGACACAGCCCGACATCGATCGCGAACCGGTCCAGCACCGCCACCGAGCGCGGCCGCCCGCGCGGGCTGGTCGGCGGCAGCGACTCGGTGTGGCTCTCGATATGGATGCACCAGTCCGGGCACTCGCGGGCGCAGATCATGCACGACGTGCAGGCCGCCGGGTCCAGCGCGATGACACCCCGCACCCGCGCTCGCTGCTCAGCCACCGTCGACCCCCCACGCGGGCACACCCGGCGCCTGGGTCCGCCGTCGCCCGGCGGCCGGCCGCGCCTCCCCCGGCTCCTTGAGCCCCGGCCAGGGCACGACACCACGCGCCGCCAGCTCGGCGCTCTTGCGCAGCGGCTCGCCCTCGAAGGTCTCCGGCAGCAGCAACCGGCGCAGGCCCAGCCCGGTGCCGTCGTCGAACCCGGTGAAGCGCACCCCCATCATCTCGGCGACCTCCCGCTCGCACCAGGCCGCCCCGCGCAGCAGTCCGGTGACACTGTCCAGAGTCCGGTCCGGTCCGACTGTGGTGTGCAGCTCGTATGCCGCCCCGGCGGCATCCGAAGCATCCGCAGCAGCCAGCCGCCGCACCCGGAGGATCACCTCGACCGGGGCGTGGCCCTCGGCGACGACCGGCCGCTCGGTCGCGGTGAGCACCTCGAACCACACCGGCCCGCCCGTCAGCACCTCGGCCACCGCGGCGCGCCACTGGCCCGGGTCCACCGTCTGCCGGTGCACCGGCATCGCCCGGTCAGGCATCGGCCCGCTCCGCGATCGACCGCTCCCCACCCGACCCAGCGGCCAGCCTCCCGAACACCGCGGCGAGCGCCCCGGGGGGCGGCGGACAGCCGGGCACATAGACGTCCACCGGCAGCAGCTGGTCGATCCCCTTGAGCACCGAGTAGGAGTCCCAGTACGGTCCGCCGCTGATCGTGCACACCCCGAAGGCGACGACCCGCGCGTGCGGCGGGAGGGCGGCATACAGGGTGCTGAGCACGGGCGCGACGGCGTCGGTGGCGGTGCCGGAGACGACGAGGACATCGGCCTCCTGCGGTCGCTCGACCACCCGCACCTCGTCGGGGTCGAGACCGGCCAGCGGCGCCGTGGCCGCGAGCGCCTCGATCGCGCAGCACGCGAGCGGCACGTGCAGCACCCGGATGGTCATGGGACAACGCTAGCTCCAGGAAACCGTGGCTCGGCCTGTCCGATTGTCTTTGTTTCGGAGCGCATCTCTTGACATTCCGCGCAACCACACGTAGGTTCGGTTTTGTCTCTGTTGGACTCACCGACGAAACCAACCGGAGGACAGCGTGTCCACACTGACGGTCGCAACGCGGGACATCCCGCGCTACGCTCCTGAGCGCCAGCAGGCGATCCTCGAGCAGGCTCGCGAGGCCGGCCGGGTCGAGGTGGGCGCGCTCGCCGAGGCCCTCGGGGTCACCCCGGAGACCGTGCGCCGCGACCTCACCGCCCTCGAGCGGCTCGGCAAGGTCCGCCGCGTCCACGGCGGGGCCCTCCCCGTCGACCGGCTCGAGCTCGAGCCCACCCTGGCCACCCGCAGCACCCAGCTCACCGGCGAGAAGCACCGGATCGCCGCCCGCGCGCTCGAGGAGCTGCCGGCCGAGGGCACCATCCTGCTCGACTCCGGCACGACGACGCACGCCATCGCCACCCTCCTGCCGCGCGACACCCGGCTCACCGTCGTCACCAACTCCCCGGCCATCGCCCACCTGGTCAGCGAGCTTCCCGACGCCGAGCTCTACATGCTCGGCGGCCGGGTCCGACCGCGCACCGGCGCCGCCGTCGGCCCCTGGCTCGAGCAGGCGCTGCGCGACACGTGCGTCGACATCGCCTTCCTCGGCACCAACGGCTTCAGCATCGAGCGCGGCATGACCACCCCCAACCAGGACGAGGCGGCGGCCAAGGCGACCATGTTGCGGGCGGCCCGCCGCGCCGTCGTCGTGGCCGACTCCTCCAAGGCCGGCCAGGAGCACTTCCACCGCTTCGCTCGCATCGACGAGATCGCGCTGCTCGTCACCGACCGCGGACTCGACGACGAGACCACCGCCGCCCTCGAGGACGGAGGCACCGATGTCGTGCGCGTCTGACCGCCCGCAACGTCCACGGAAGCGCTTACACTCGGCCCAGCGATCCGCGGCGGCCTCCCCCGCCTCGGTAAGGAGCACCCGATGATCGTCACTCTCACGCCGAACCCGAGCATCGACCGCACCGTCACGGTGACCGAGCTGCTCCATGGCGAGGTGCACCGTGCCACCGAGAGCCGGATCGACCCGGGCGGCAAGGGCATCAACGTCGCTCGGGCGCTCACCGCCAACGGCTCCGAGGCGCTCGCCGTGCTGCCGACCGGCGGCCCCGAGGGACACCTCATGGAGGAGCTGCTGCAGACCTCCGGCACGGCATACACCGCCGTCCCGATCGCCGGCACGACCCGGATAAACATCGCCGTCATCGAGCCCGACGGCACGACGACGAAGATCAACGAGCCCGGCCCCACACTGTCCGAGGACGAGCAGGCAGCGGTCCTCGCGGCCGTCGACACCGCGCTCGCGGTGGCGGAGTGGGTCGTCGGCTGTGGCTCCCTCTCGCCCGGCCAGCCCACCGAGCTGTATGCCGCGCTGGTCGCCCGCGCGCACGCCGCCGGCGTCCGCTGCGCCGTCGACACCTCCGGCGCCCCGCTCACCGCGGCGGTCCCCGCGCACCCTGACCTCATCAAGCCCAACCACGAGGAGCTCGAGGAGCTCGTCGGCACCCCCTGTCGCACGCTCGGCGAGGTCCGCGACGCCGCGCTGCGACTCGTCGACGGCGGCATCTCGACCGTCGTCGTCAGCCTCGGCCGGCACGGCGCCCTCGCGGTCACCGCGGCGGGCATCGCGCACGCGAGCGCGCACATCGACAAGCCGGTCTCGACGGTGGGCGCCGGCGACTCGCTGCTCGCCGGCTACCTCCATGCCGTATGCCGCGGCGCCGGGCGCGAGGAGGCGCTGCGCACCGGGGTGGCATGGGGCGCCGCCGCGGTGAGCCTGCCCGGCAGCCGGATGCCCACGCCGGCCGACATCGAGGGCATCCCCGTCGTCAGCACGACCGACCCCGACCTGCACATTCCGCTCGACTGACCTCCATCACGACGAACAGCACTCTCTCCCAACGGAACTCTCCCAACGAAAGCGGAGGACACAGGCGATGTCGCTCATCACCGACGGACAGGTCGTGCTCGACCTGACCGAGCCCGACCGTCACGCAGCCACCCGCCGGCTGGCCCAGACCCTCGTCGACACCGGTCGCTGCACTGACCTCGAGCAGTTCATCCAGGACGTGCGTGAGCGCGAGGAGCTGATGGCGACCGGGCAGCCCGGCGGCCTGGCGATCCCGCACGCCCGCAGCGCCGCGATCACCGAGCCGTCACTCGTCTTCGGCCGGGCCGGCCAGGGCATCGACTGGGGCGCCAAGGACGGGCCGGCCTCGCTGATCTTCCTCATCGCGGCCCCGGCCGACGGTGCCGACGCCCACATGCAGGTGCTGCCGAAGCTCGCCCGCGCGCTGATGAAGAAGGACTTCCGCGAGGCGCTCACGGCGGCGACCACCGAGGCCGAGGTCGTCGACATCGTCAGCGCCCAGGTCGCGCTCGACGCCCCGGTGCCGGCCGAGAAGCCCTCGGTCGCTCC
Source organism: Dermatophilaceae bacterium (assembly GCA_035448065.1). Classification (GTDB taxonomy): domain Bacteria; phylum Actinomycetota; class Actinomycetes; order Actinomycetales; family Dermatophilaceae; genus Phosphoribacter. Next base: position 6,386 of record DAOTIG010000045.1, on the reverse strand, counting down.
CGCGGCTGCCGCTGCCGCCACGGGTGCCGCCGGCGCCGCGGCGACCACAGCCGCCACCGACACTCCGGCGGCGGCTCCCGCGCCGGCCACCGCGGCCACGGCGCAGGACGCGCCCGCTGCGCTGCGCGGTGGCAAGCGCTTCGTCGGCGTCACCTCCTGCCCGACCGGCATCGCACACACCTACATGGCGGCCGAGGCCCTCGAGATCGCCGCCCGCGAGGCCGGTCACACGATGGTCGTCGAGACCCAGGGCTCGGCCGGCTCGACTCCGCTGTCGCAAAGCGAGATCGACGCCGCCGACGCGGTGATCTTCGCGCACGACCTGCCGGTCAAGGACAAGGCCCGGTTCGCCGGCAAGCCGACGATCGACGTCGGCGTGAAGAAGGCGATCTCCGACGGCCCCCAGCTCATCGCCCAGGCGGCCGCCGCAGCCGACGAGTGGGCGAGCAACCCGGCGTTGCGCGAGCGGGCCCTGGCCGCCGCCTCGGTGAGCACCGCCGGCAGCATCTCCTCGGCCACCGTCGAGCAGAGCACGGCGACCAAGCTGCGCACCTGGCTGATGACCGGCGTGTCCTACATGATCCCCTTCGTCGCGGCCGGCGGCATCCTCATCGCCCTTGGCTTCATGCTCGCCGGGGCGGCCGTCGGAGGCAACGGGGCGGTCGAGGTCACGAAGTACGGCATCACCAACAAGGACGCCGCGTTCAGCCTCATGGACAGCTTCAACCCCGGCAGCCTCATGCACTGGGCCGCGCTGCTCTTCGTCATCGGGGCGGCGGCCTTCGGCTTCCTCGTGCCGATCCTGTCCGGCTACATCGCCTATGCGATCGCCGACCGGCCCGGCCTGGTGCCCGGCATCGTCGGCGGGTCGATCGCCTCGACCATGGGCGCCGGCTTCCTCGGCGGCATCGTCACCGGCCTGCTCGGTGGCTTCGTGGCCCGCTGGATCTCCGGCTGGAAGGTGCACAAGGGGGTCCGCGGCGTCATGCCGGTCGTCGTCGTGCCACTGCTGTCCAGCCTCATCACGCTCGGCCTGTTCATCACCGTCCTCGGCCGACCGATCAAGGCGCTCATGGATGCGCTCACCAACGGCCTCAACGGACTCGGGGCCGGCGGCGGCATCATCCTCGGCCTCATCGTCGGCGCGATGATGGGCTTCGACCTCGGCGGCCCGGTCAACAAGGTGGCCTACACCTTCGGCACGACCGGTCTCGCGAGCGTCGGCACCGCGACGGACGCTCCGCAGCTCAAGGTGATGGCCGCGATCATGGCCGCCGGCATGGTCGCTCCGCTCGCGATGGCGCTCGCGACGACCCTGCGCCCGCAGGTCTTCACCGAGGCCGAGCGGGAGAACGGTCGAGCTGCCTGGCTGCTTGGCGCGTCCTTCATCTCCGAGGGCGCGATCCCCTTCGCCGCAGGCGACCCGGGCCGGGTCATTCCCTCCTCGCTCGTGGGCTCGGCGGTCACGGGAGCGCTCGCGATGGCCTTCGGCACCACGCTGCGCGCCCCCCACGGTGGCATCTGGGTGCTGCCGCTCATCGGCAACGCGCCCATGTTCGTCGTCGCCATCCTCGTCGGCGTCCTCGTGATGACCGGCATCTACCTCGTGCTGCGGGGTCGCACGCCCAAGGTCGAGCCCGCTAGCGTCTGAGCGACGCACCCACTCGCCCGGTGCGGCGCGCCGCGACCGACGCGCCGCACCGGGGACCACGAGACGACCGACCTGCACCACCCGGCGCGCGGCACGCGAGCCGGCCCAACGGCATACCGAATCCGCTCGACACCCCGCTTGAAGGAGCACCCCATGGCCAGCCGCACCGTCACCATCGCCTCGTCCGTCGGCCTGCATGCCCGGCCCGCTGCGCTGTTCGTCCAGAAGGCCAGCGAGTCCGGGCTGGACATCGAGATCGGCCGCCCGGGCGAGGACCCGGTCGACGCGACGAGCATCCTCGGCGTTATGGCGCTCGGCGCCAAGCACGGCGAGGAGGTCGTGCTCACGGCCGAGGGCGACGGCGCCGACGAGGCCCTCGACGGGCTGGTCGAGCTGCTCGCCACCGACCTCGACGCAGGGCACTGAGCGATGACCGACGGCAGCACCGGCCAGACCCAGGGCATCGGCGTCAGCCCCGGCGCTGCCGTCGGCCCGGTCGTCCAGGTCCGCCCGCCCGTGCGCGCCCCCGAGGGCGAGCCGGCGCCGGCCGACCCCACCGCCGAGCACGAGCGGGTCAAGGCGGTCTTCGAGTCGGTCGCGGTCACCCTCGAGGAGCGCGCCGCGACCGCCGACGACACCGCCCAGCAGATCCTCACCGCCACCGCGCTCATCGCCCGCGACAAGGGGCTGATGAAGGCCATCGGCAAGCACCTGCTCACCGGCAAGGGCCCGGCCACCGCGACGACGGCAGCTGTCGAGGAGTATGCCGCGCAGTTCGAGGCGCTCGGCGGCTACTTCGCCGAGCGGGTCACCGACCTCAAGGACGTGCGCAACCGGGCGGTGGCGCGGATCCTCGGCAAGGAGGACCCGGGCGTCCCGCCCTTCTCCGAGCCGAGCGTCATCGTCGCGCACGACCTCGCCCCGGCCGAGACCGCGACCCTCGACGTCGCCAAGGTGCGCGGCATCGTCACCGAGGCCGGCGGGCGCACCTCGCACACCGCGATCCTCGCCGCGCAGATGGGCATCCCCGCGGTCGTCCGGCTCGCCGGCGCGACCGCCATCCCGGCCGGCACCATCGTCGCCGTCGACGGCGACAGCGGGCTGGTCACCATCGACCCGAGCGAGGACTACCAGAACCAGCTCGTCGGCCGCCGCGAGAAGCGCGCGGCGGCGCTCGCCGGGTCCAGTGGTCCAGGCCTGACCGCCGACGGGCACCCGGTGCCCCTGCTGGCCAACATCGGGGGCGTCGAGGACGCCGTCGCCGCAGGAGGGCTCGACCTCGAGGGGGTCGGGCTGTTCCGCACCGAGTTCGTCTTCCTCTCGCGCGACACCGCGCCCACGCTGGCCGAGCAGACCGAGATCTACTCGAAGGTCTTCGAGCCCTTCGCCGGGCGACGGGTCGTCGTGCGCACCCTCGACTCGGGGGCCGACAAGCCGCTGGCCTTCGCCGACCTCGGCCCCGAGGAGAACCCGGCGCTCGGCAAGCGCGGCCTGCGGCTCTCGGCACACCGGCCGGACCTGCTCGACACCCAGCTCGAGGCGCTGTCGGCGGCGGCCAAGGCGACCTCGGCCGACGTCAAGGTCATGGCGCCGATGGTGGCCACCGCCGAGGAGGCGGCCTGGTTCGCCCGGCGGGTCCGCGAGAACGGCCTGCCCTCGGTCGGCGTGATGATCGAGGTGCCCGGCGCGGCCATCTCGTCCCGGCACGTCATGGCCGAGGTCGACTTCGGCTCGCTCGGCACCAACGACCTCGCGCAGTACACGATGGCCGCCGACCGGATGGAGGGCGAGCTCTCCGACCTGCTCGACCCGTGGCAGCCGGCGGTGCTGCAGGTCATCGGGTTGGCGTGCGACGGAGCCCGATTGGCCGGCAAGCCGATGGGCGTCTGCGGAGAGGCCGGCGGCGACCCCCTGCTCGCCCTCGTGCTGACCGGCCTCGGCGTGGGCAGTCTGTCGATGGCGCCGAGCAAGGTGGCGATGGTCCGCTTCGCGCTCGCGCGGCATACCCTCGCGGAGTGCCAGGGCATGGCGCAGGCGGCGCTCGAGTCGCGCACCGCCCAGGATGCTCGGGCTGCGGTCCTCGCCCTCGCCGACGCCGACCTGGCCGAGCTCGTCTAGGCGGCTCTCTGAGCGGCACGGTGACGGGAAAGGCCTGTCAGGGCATGCCTTTCCCGTCATGGGAGACCCCGCGAGTAGCGTGGGTGGGGTGAGCGACGCACCGATGGGCGAGTCCGGCGGCGGCACCGACGACCAGCCGCCCCGCGGTCCGCTCGCCGGGGTGCGGGTCGTCGAGCTCGCAGGGATCGGACCAGGGCCCTTTGCCGGGATGATGCTCGCCGACCTCGGTGCCGACGTCACCAGGATCGAGCGGCCCGGGCCGGCCGACCCCTTCGACGTGCCGGTGCTGCGCCGCGGGCGCACCGTGGTCACCGCCGACCTCAAGTCCGACGCGGGTCGAGCAGAGGTGCTCGCCCTCGTCGACGACGCCGACCTGCTCGTCGAGCCGTATCGACCGGGCGTCATGGAGCGGCTCGGGCTCGGACCCGACGTGTGCCTCGCCCGCAACCCCCGCCTCGTCTACGGGCGGATGACCGGCTGGGGACAGGACGGACCGCTGAGCCGGTATGCCGGTCACGACCTCACCTACACCGCCCTCTCCGGCGCGCTGTCGACCTTCGTCCGCGCTGACGAGGCAGCCGACGACCCCAGCGGCGCTGCCGCTCCCCCACGACCGGTGCTGCCCGGCCCCTACGTCGGCGACCTCGCCGGCGGCGCGATGATGCTCGTCGCCGGGCTGCTCGCCGCGCTGCACGAGGCCACCCGGACCGGGCGGGGCCAGGTCGTCGACGCCGCGATCGTCGACGGCGCGGCATACCTCACGACCTTCACCCATGCGCTGCGGGTCGCCGGCCTCTGGCCTCACCCGCCGGGACACAACGTCCTCGACACCGGCGCCCCGTTCTACGAGGTCTATCGCTGCGCCGACGACCGACACCTCGCCGTCGGGCCGCTCGAGCCGCAGTTCTACGCCGAGCTGCTGCGGCTGCTCGACGAGGGCGCGGGCGTGCGGATCGACACCGACGACCCGCGGCACCCGACCCGGCGGCTCGACCCCGCCGGCTGGCCGGAGGGCAAGCGCCGGTGGGCCGTGCTCTTCGCCACCCGCACCCGCGACGAGTGGTGCGCGCTGCTCGAGCGCTCCGACGCCTGCGTCGCGCCGGTGCTCGACCTCGACGAGGCCGCCGCGCATCCGCACCTGCTCGCGCGAGCGGCATACCGCGACGTCGACGGTATGACGCTGCCGGCGCCGGCGCCGCGCTTCCGGCCCGGCTGAGTCACTGTCCACCCTGCGGTGCGGTGCGAGACCCCGCGTGGCCCCCGGTCGTACGATGAGACGAGTGTGGGTGCGGACCCTCGCCCCACCGGCGGACCGAGGACCAGTGACCACCCGATGAGCAAGCCTGTCCAGCAACTGGACCGTGTCGTCATCCGCTTCGCCGGCGACTCCGGCGACGGCATGCAGCTGACCGGAGACCGATTCACCTCCGACTCGGCCTTCCACGGCAACGACCTCGCGACCCTGCCGAACTTCCCGGCCGAGATCCGGGCGCCGCAGGGCACCCTGCCGGGCGTCTCGAGCTTCCAGCTGCACTTCGCCAACCACGACGTGCTCACCCCGGGCGACGCCCCCGACGTCCTCGTCGCGATGAATCCCGCTGCGCTGAAAGCGAATCTGCACGATCTGCCGCGCGGCGCCACCATCATCATCGACACCGACGAGTTCACGACCCGCAACCTGGGCAAGGTCGGGTATGCCGCCAACCCGGTCGACGACGGATCGCTCGAGTCCTATCACGTGCATGCCCTGCCGCTGACCTCGATGACGGTCGACGCGCTCGCGGCATACGACCTGACCCGCAAGGAGAAGGAGCGGGCCAAGAACATGTTCGCCCTCGGCCTGCTCTCCTGGCTCTACACCCGGCCGGTGGAGACGACCGAGCGCTTCCTGCAGCGCAAGTTCGGCGCCAAGCCGGACGTGCTCGCCGCGAACATCGCCGCGCTGCACGCCGGCGTCAACTACGGCGAGACGACCGAGGACTTCGCGCACACCTATCAGGTGACCGCGGCCGAGATGCCGTCGGGCCTCTACCGCAACGTCACCGGCAACACCGCGCTGTCCTACGGGCTGGTCGCGGGGGCGCACCGGGCCGGCCTGCAGCTCGTGCTCGGCTCCTACCCCATCACCCCCGCCTCCGACATCCTGCACACCCTCGCCGGGCTCAAGCGCTTCGGCGTGACGACCGTGCAGGCCGAGGACGAGATCGCCGGCGTCGGCATCGCCCTCGGCGCGTCCTTCGGCGGTGCGCTCGGCGTCACCTCGACCTCCGGGCCGGGCCTTGCGCTCAAGGCCGAGACCATCGGCCTCGCCGTCTCGCTCGAGCTGCCGCTCGTCGTCGTCGACGTCCAGCGCGGCGGCCCGTCGACCGGCCTGCCGACCAAGACCGAGCAGGCCGACCTGCTGCAGTCGCTCTTCGGACGCAATGGCGAGTCGCCGGTGCCGGTCATCGCGGCCCAGTCACCGGTCGACTGCTTCGATGCGGCGATGGACGCGGTGCGGATCGCGACGACCTACCGGACACCGGTCATCCTGCTCTCCGACGGCTATCTCGCAAACGGGTCCGAGCCCTGGCGGGTGCCGTCGGTGGACAGCCTGCCCGACCTCACCGTCACCTTC